>NZ_LOSU01000009.1:0-326596 GCF_001522185.1 Burkholderia sp. RF2-non_BP3
TTTTAAAGAGCATTTCTGCGAGAAACCTGGAGTTTCTCAGCAGCGCTGCGTTTTCAGCAGCAGAGAAGCGAGATTATGAACCGTCTTTTTCAGCTCGTCAACAACTTTCTGAACTGCTTCGTTGCGACGACCGGGGTTCAACTTCGTGTGCGCCGGGGTTCTACCACCGCCCTCGTCCGCACCGCTCCCCTTTTCCTCCCGCGCCGCGTTTCCGTGAGCGCGAAAGAGGCGTGATTCTAAGCAGCTCCCGGCGATCGCGCAAGGGGTTTCTCGAAAAAATATAAGGCCCCGCACGCTACCGCGTGCGGGGCCTTATATAGAGGCAGCCGAAGCGTCAGACCATACGCGCCTGGCGCGCCACTATCTCCATATAGTGATCGAGACCAGGCGTCACCTTGCCCTCTTCCTTCGCGGTATCGTCCCAGCGGCGCAGGCGCAGAGCGTCCTCCGCGAACGGGCGCCGCAGGAACGCCGCCGTTTCCTCTTCACTGAAGATGCCTCCCTGCAGCGCGAGGCTGCGCACCGAATCCGGCGACAGGCTCCCGAAGTAGCCGGCGTCCGTGCGGCACAGGCAACGCTTGGCGTCGACGTGCAACCGGATCGGCTCCAGCACCGCCTCGTTGAACAGCGGCCGCAGAAACGGCAGCACGTAATACTGATGCAGGTCGTCGATCCCCCGCGCGCTCGGCGTCTCGCCCTGCCGATTCAGCAGATGCCCCAGGTCGTGCAGGAACGCGGACGCAACCAATGCGTCGTCGGCGCCCGCTTCCTCCGCCAGCAACCCGCTCTGCAACGCATGCTCCAACTGCGTGACCGGTTCGCCGCTATACGCGACGTGGCCATGCTCGCGATACAGCCCATGAATCTCTTCCACCGTCAGTGCCATCCGCTCACTCCCAAGGCAGCGAAAACGTCTTCAGGTTCGTGAAGCTCTTCATCGCTTCCTGAACGCCTTCCTTATAGCCGAGCCCCGAATCCTTGATCCCGCCGAACGGCGACAGCTCGATCCGGTATCCGGGCACTTCCCAGACATTCACCGTCCCGACGTTCAGCTCGTTCACGAACCGCACGACCGCGGCCGTACTGTCCGTACAGACACCCGACGACAGCCCGAACGCCGTGCCGTTGCTGATCCGGATCGCGTCGTCGATCGTGTCGAACGCGATGACGGGCGAGACGGGGCCGAAGGTCTCCTCGCGCACGATCGTCATCGACGGATCGACGTTGTCGAGCACGGTCGGCGAATAGAGCGCCCCGCGACGCACGTTGCCGATCAGCAGGCGCGCCCCCCGCGCGACCGCCTCGCCGACCCGCGCCTCGAACAGTCGCGCCGCCGCGTCGTCGATCACCGTGCCCATTTCATTCGCGGGATCGAACGGATCGCCATATTTCCATGCACGCGTCTTCTCGACGAGCAACTCGGTGAACGCCGGCGCGATCGAGCGCTGTACCAGGATCCGCTTGACGGCCGTGCAGCGTTGCCCCGAATTCCGGTACGAGCCGAGCACGGCCAGCGATGCGGCACGTTCCAAATCGGCGTCGTCGAGCACGATCAGCGGATCGTTGCCGCCGAGTTCCAGCACGATGCGCCGATAGCCGGCCCGCGCGGCGATCGCCTTGCCGATCGACACACCGCCCGTAAAGGTGATCAGCGATGCGTGCGGATGCGTGACGAGTTCGTCCGAGATTTCGCGCGGGTCGCCGGTCAGTACCTGCAGCATCGGCTCGGGCAAGCCGGCCTCGTAGAGCAGGTCCGCCAGATAGAACGCCGACAACGGCACCTTCTCCGACGGCTTCACGATCACGCGGTTATTGGTCGCGATCGCCGGCGCGATCTTGTGTGCGACCTGATTCATCGGATGATTGAACGGCGTGATCGCGACGATCACGCCGTCGAGCGGCTGCCGCTGCGAAAACACACGGCGCGCCTTGCCGTGGGGCGTCAGGTCGCACGAGAAGCTCTGCGCGTCGTCGCGCAGCGCCTCCACCGCCGCGAACTTCAGCACGTCGGCAACGCGGCCGATCTCATAGCGAGAATCCCGTTTCGACAATCCCGATTCGAGCGTGATCAGGTCGGATGCTTCCTCGGTACGCTCGCGCAGCAACGCCGCCGCGCGTTCGAGAATCTGCGAACGCTCGTAACGCGTGAGCGCCGGCCGGTACGCCATCGCGTAGTCGAACGCGGCGCGCACGTCGTCGACGCTCGCCAGCGGCACCGTGCCGACACGCGTGCCGGTATACGGATCGGCGACGTCGAGAACACGGTCGCGCGTCGCACGCGTGCCGCACCAGCGCAGCGCCTCGGCGCGAAAGGCGGGGTGATCCTGTCGGGGATGAGCCATCATGACGCGACCCGGTTCAGCACGAAATCGAAGACGTCGAAGTTGCGCGGACGACGTACGGGGTCGTCCCGCTCGATCCGACGGTTGAACAGCAACGGCACCTCCTGCTCGGACACGCCGCCGTGCGAACGCAGCGGCACGGTCAGGCCGGACAGGTCGTGTTCGCGCTCGCGCGTGCCGAGCGTCATGTCGCGCCGACCGATCACGACGAGGTCGCCGATCCGGTCGGCCGGCAGCTCGAAGCGCGCGGAGGCTTCCGCGTTGTCGAGCACGAGCTCGACGCCGTCGATCCCGCCAACGCGCCACATCGCTTCGGTCCGGTCGACGCCGGGTGCCAGGTAGACGGTCGCGAACGAGCCAAGCGCGCCGTGGTGCACGACGTACGGATCGGTGATCGGCAGGATCACGCGAGCGGCCCGCGCGCCGAACCAGCCGTCGAACGCGTCCTGCAGATAGATCACGTTCGGGCGGCCCGTTGCCGGATCGTGCTTCGCGTTCATCCCGTGGTCGGCCGTGAGCCCGATCGCCCAGCCGAGCGCGTCGAGCTGCGCGAGATAGCCGTCCATCATTGCGTAGAACGCGTTCGCGCCGGCACTGCCGGGCTCGCACTTGTGCTGCACGTAATCGGTGGTCGACAGGTACATCAGGTCGACCTGGCGCGTTTGCGCAAGCCGCACGCCGGCCGCGAACACGAATTCGGAAAGCGCCGCGCTGTACACGTCGGGCGACGGCAGGCCAACCCAGTCGAGCACGTCGACGATCCCGTTTTCCGCGAGATTCGCCTGCGCGGCCTTCTCGGCGGAAAAACAGATGCCCTTCATCTGCCAGCCGAGCAGCCGGCGCAGCTTGTCCTTCGCCGTGACGACGGCCACCCGCGCGCCGGCGTCGGACGCCGCCGCGAGCAGCGTGCCGGCGCGCAGGTAGGCTGGGTCGTTCATCATCACTTCGGCACCGCGTCCGCCGTCGGCGGCCGGATCCCAGAAGTAGTTGCCGCAGATCCCGTGGACCGCCGGCGGCACGCCGCAGACAATCGACAGATTGTTCGGGTTGGTGAAGGTCGGCACGACGCAGTCGGCGCGCCAGGCCGTGCCTTCCGCGATCATCCTGCCGATGAACGGCGCGACGCCCGCATCCACCGCGCGCTCGAGATAATCGTACTCGCAGCCGTCGACGCAGACGACGACGGTCGGTTCGACCGGCAGCCGGTAGCGCCGGCCGTTGACGTCGACGGAACGCCCCGCGAGATCCGCCGATACCTTGCCGGCGGCCGGTTGCTCGCCGGGCTGCCGCAATGCGAACGCGGCGTTCATGATGCCGCCCGCTTGCCGCGCGGCACCCGCGCGGCGATCAGCAGCAGCGCCGCGAGCGACGCGCCGAGCATCAGCAGCGACAGCGCCGACGCCGGAAGGTAGTAGCCGCGCTCGACCTGACCAATCACGACGATCGGCACGGTCGCGAAACCTGGCGGGTAGACGGTCAGCGTCGCGCCGAGTTCGCCGAGCGACAGCGCGAAGCCGAGCGCGAGACTCGCGCGCAGCGCCGGCACGAGTTGCGGCAGCAGTACGCGGCGCAGCACCATCGCGGGCGGCGCACCGAGGCTCGCCGCGGCTTCGCGCAGCACGGTCAGCTCCGGGCGCAGCGCGGCGGCCGCGCAGCGATAGCAGAACGGCAGAATCAGCGCGAGTTGTACGAGCACGACGATCGCGGCGGAACTCGACAGATCGAGCGGCTTCTGGTGATACGCGATCAGCACCGCAAGCCCGAGCACGACGCTCGGCACGCCGTTCGGCACCATCACGAGCGCATCGACCACCGCGCCGAGACCGCGCCGGTCGCGCCCTTCGAGCGCGAGTGCGAGCCACAGCCCGAGGATCGTGCCGATCGCCGACACGCCGAAGCCGATCTCGAGGCTCGTCAGCAGCGCGTCGTATTCCGGCGAACCCAACCGCTCGAACCAGCGCAGGCTGTAGCCGGCCGGCAGGATCGTGCCCGACCACTGCGTCGACACGCTCGACAGTGCAACGACGATGACCGGCAGCACGAACAGCCAGAAGCAGGCGAACGCGGCCAGCGCGAGCGCCGCGCGCGACGCATGCTTGAGCAGCGTGTCGCCCCAGCCGATCCGATGGCGCGGCACGGCTTGCCCGATACGAAATTCAGCGGACATCGTTCCCTCCCGTCGCACGCCGGTTTACCCGGCGATAAACCGCATAGAGCGCCAGCGACAGCGCGAGCATCACGACCGCGCCGGCCGATGCGGTCGGCAGGTCGAGGTCGACGGTCGCGCTGCTGTAGATCGCGACCGGCAGCGTCACGAGCCGCGCGCTGCCGAGCACGAGCAGGATGCCGAACTCGTTCAGCGTCAGCAGGAAGCACAGCACGGTGCCGGCGGCGATGCCCGGCCACGCGATCGGCAGCACGACACGGCGCGCGAGCATCCAGCCGGACGCGCCGAGGCTGCGTGCCGCCTCGATCAGGCGCAGGTCGAGCGTCGCGAACGACGCGAGCGTCGGCCGCACGACGAACGGCGTATAGAACACGGTCTGCGCGAGAATCACGCCGCCGATGCCGAACAGGAAATCGAGCGGCGGGGTCTCGAGATGGAACAGGTGCTGCAGCGCGATGCTGATCGAGCCTTGCGAGCCGTACAGGAAGATCAGCGTGAACGCGACGAGGAACGACGGGAACGCGACGTACAGTTCCAGGAAGCGCGTGACGAGCGATGCGCCCGGAAACGGCTTGAAGAACAGCAGCGCGGCCAGCAGCACGCCGAGCACCGACGCCGTGCCGGCGCTCGCGAACAGCACGCCGACGGTCGTCAGCAGCACGTTGCGCGTATCGGGGTTGCCGAAGAACGTTCGGTACGCGGCAAAGCTCAGCCCGTGATCGCCGGACACGCTCAGCAGCACGAGCCGCACCAGCGGATAGACGACGAGCGGGCCGAGCACGACGATCGCGAGCGCAGCGAGGTGCAGATCGCCCATGCGCTTGCGGCGCCGCGCGGCGGCGGCATGCGCGGCGGCCGACGCGAGCACGTGCGGCGGCAGGCCGGCTTCAGGGCGCGATAAGGACGACATCGTCTGCCTCGCAATGCAGGGAAACGCGCGCCCCGCGCTCGGGAGCCGCGCCGCGGCCGCGTTGCATCGTGACGCGCACGGGTTCGTCGGGCGCCGCGTCGATCACGACCGCGATCGACAGGTCGGCGCCCTGCCATTCGACCGACGACACCGTGCCGTGCAGGCCGCCCGCCGCGAGCGGCATCACGGTCAGGCGCTCGGGACGCACGCAGGCGACCTTGCCGCGCACGTCGTGACGCGGGTCGCCGAGCGGGAAGATCACGTGCGGCGGCAGCAGGTTGGCCGGGCCGAGATAGCGCGCGACGTAGCCGTCCCGCGGCGCGTCGTACAGCTGCTGCGGCGTGCCGAGCTGCGCGATGCGGCCGTCGCGCATCAGCAGCGCGCGGTCGGACAGCACGAGCGCGTCGTCGCGGTCGTGCGTCACGCAGACGACGGTCAGGTTCGGCAGGCGCTCGTGCAGCGCCTTCAGCTCGCTGCGCACCGACGCGCGCAGGTTGGCGTCGAGCGCCGACAGCGGTTCGTCGAGCAGCAGCACGTCCGGCTCGATCACGAGCGCGCGGGCCAGCGCGACGCGCTGCTGCATCCCGCCCGACAGTTGCGCGGGCAGGTGGTGGCCGGCCTCGCCGAGCTGCACGAGCTTCAGCGCGTCGGCGACGCGGCGCGTCACTTCCGACGAGGCCATCCCGCGCGCGCGCAGCCCGAATGCGACGTTCTCGAACACCGACAAGTGCGGGAACAGCGCGTAATTCTGGAACAACAGACCGAGATTGCGCTTGTGCGGCGGCGCATGGGTCAGGTCGCGTCCGGCCACGGTCAGTGTGCCGGTCAGGCCATCGGCCTTCACGAACCCGGCGATGAAGCGCAGCAGCGTGGTCTTGCCGCAGCCGCTCTTGCCGAGCACGGTCAGAAATTCACCGGCGCCGATCGACAGCGACAGATCTTCCAGCACCGTGCGTGCGCCGTAGCGCACGCTCAGGTGCTCGATCTGCACGCCGCCCGGCGCGCCGGACCGCAGCGTGGCGCGCGGTTCGGCGGCGCCGAATGCGCCGGGATGGGTCAGGGTGGTTTCCACCGGGTTCATCCTCTTGCTCACTAATACAGGCGGCGTGTGCCGATCACTTCGGCTTGACGACGTCGAGCTGCTTGCCCGAGCTGCCGATCACGTCCTTCTTCCAGCGCTCGATCCACACCGGCTTCTTCGCCATCACCTGCGCCCAGTCGACCGGGATCAGCTTCACGCCCGCGATCGCCTTCTTGACCGCTTCGCCGTTCTTGCCGGCCAGCGGCACGTCCGTGCGGCCCGGGATGCCGTACATGTCCGGCACCTTCGACTGCACGTCCGTCGACATCAGGTAGTCGATCAGCTTCTTGCCGGCGTCCTGGTTCGGGCCGCTCTTGATCAGGCCGATGCCGTACGGCAGCTGGAAGGTGGTCGGCTGGTCGCCGTCCTTCGCGGCCAGGAAGATCGGCTTGACGGCCAGCGCGCCGTGCTCGGCGTCGTCGAGATCCATCTGCAGGTCGCCGTTGGCGACGCTGATCTCGTTACGCGACAGCAGCACGTTCAGATAGCCGGTGCCCTTCGTGTGGAATTTCACGCTCTGCGACAGCTTCGCGAGGTAGTCGAACGCCTTGTCCTCGCCCATCAGCGACGTCGTCAGGATCAGCACGGCCATCCCGTCGCCGGCCGTGGCCGGGTTCGAGTACGCGACCTTGCCCGCGTAGGCCGGCGACAGCAGGTCCGCGAACGTCTTCGGCTGGTTCTTCACGACGTCCGGGTTGATCGCGAACGAGAAGTAGTTGTTCACGAACGTCGCCCACGTGCCGTCTTCCGCCTTCGCGATCGCCGGCACATTCTTGTAATTGACGCTCTGGTACGGCTGCAGCAGGCCCATCTGGCCGGCTTGCTGGATGAACGGCGGCAGCGTGACGATCACGTCCGCCTTCGGCGAGTTCTTTTCGATGTTCGCGCGGTTGACGACCTCGCCGCTGCCCGCCGTCACGATGTTCACCTTGACGCCTTCCTTCTTCTCGAACGCCGGCAGCACATCGCGATAGAGATTCTCGAGACCGTCCGCCGTATACAGCACGACCGCGTTCGCCGCATGCGCGGGCATCGCGGCGCCTTGCAGCAGACCGGCGGCGCAGGCGGCCAGCGCGAGCTTGCGGAACGCGCCGGCAGCGGCGCGCGAGGAATTCTGCAGTGTCATCTCACTTCTCCGTAGGCGGAACACCAAACGGCCGGGGCACGATCCGGCTCCTTTCAGTCGGACAGACCGACGACCGGCCTGCCTCGCTGCCGCGCTGCAGGTGGTCTCGCGCGGCAACCGAAGGATCACAGCGTTCGATGACAACGCCGTGACGCGCGCCACAATTTCCACAAAATGACACATTTCGCCAATATCATGCAAGTCGCCCAGAAATGCCAACCTGGCGTTTCGTCCGATCTTTGCTGGAGAAAATGTCATGCCCGCCCCGATTCTGCTCACGCCCGGCCCGCTCACCACGTCCGCCACAACACGCCACGCAATGCAACATGACTGGGGCTCGTGGGACGCCGCTTTCAATCAATTGACGGCCAGCGTCTGCGCGGATCTCGTCACGATCGCGCGCGGCGGCGACGAATACGTGTGCGTGCCGATGCAAGGCAGCGGCACGTTCTCGGTCGAGGCCGCGCTGGGCACGCTGGTGCCGCGCGACGGCGTCGTGCTGGTGCCGGACAACGGCGCGTATTGCGCGCGCATCCTGAAGATCCTCGGCCGGCTCGGCATCGAGGCGATCGCGCTGCCGTTCGGCGAGGACGCCGCGGTCGTCCCGGCGGCGATCGAAACCGCGTTCGCGCGCGAGCCGCGCATCACGCACGTCGCGCTGGTGCATCTGGAAACGAGCGCCGGCATTCTGAATCCGCTCGACGCGATCGCGGCCGCATGCCGCCGGCACGGCAAGCGGCTGATCGTCGACGCGATGAGTTCATTCGGCGCGTTGCCAATCGCGCTGGCGGACAGCGGGATCGACGCGCTGATCTCGGCGAGCGGCAAATGCCTGGAAGGCGTGCCGGGGATGGGGTTCGCGATCGTACGGCGCGACGCGCTCGACGCGTGCGAAGGCAATTCGCCGTCGCTCGCGCTCGATCTCCATGATCAGTACGCCTACCTGCGCAAGACGGGCCAGTGGCGCTTCACGCCGCCGACCCACGTGATCGCCGCGCTGCGCGCCGCGCTCGACCAGTACCTGGCCGAAGGCGGCCAGCCCGCGCGCGGCGCGCGCTATGCGGAGAACTGCCGGACCTTGATCGAATCGATGCGCGCGCTCGGCTTCACGCCGTTCCTCGACGCCAGCGTGCAGGCGCCGGTGATCGTCACGTTCCATGCGCCCGACCATCCGGCCTACGATTTCCGCCGCTTCTACGACGCGGTGCGCGACGCGGGCTTCATCCTGTATCCGGGCAAACTGACGCAACGCGAGACGTTCCGCGTCGGCTGCATCGGCGCGATCGATGCCGGCGACATCCGGCGTGCGGTCGCGGCGATCGCGCTCGCGGTCGAATCGCTCGGGATTGCCGTGCAGCGCGCGTGAGCGCTGACGCATGCCACGGCGCGCAAGCAGGGAACGCAGAAACAAAAAAGCCCGGCGACCCACAGGTCGCCGGGCGAACGCACCGAGAGTGCGTGGAGCCGGTACTTACAGTTCGATCCGCTTGATGTCGCCGACGACGAAGATGTACGACAGCGCACCGATCAGCGCGATCACGCCGATGAACACGAGCGCGCCGACGAACGATCCGGTCGTTGCGACGATGAAGCCGACGACGAGCGGCGTGATGATGCCCGCGAGGTTCGCCGCGAAGTTGAAGATGCCGCCGGTCACGCCGAGCAGGCCGTCCGGCGCGATGTCGGACACGAGCGTCCAGCCGAGCGCGGCCATCCCCTGCGCGAAGAATGCGACCGACATGATCGCGATCACGGCTTCGTTGCTTTGCACGTAGTTCGCGAGAATGATCGTCGACGCGAGCAGCAGGCCGGCGATGATCGGCAGCTTGCGCGCGAGGTTCGCGGACTTGCCGCGGCGCAGCAGCCAGTCGGAGAAGATCCCGCCGAACATCACGCCGACCGACGCGGCGATGAACGGCATGATCGCGAAGAAGCCGATCTTCAGCCAGCCCATATGGCGCTCGGTCGCGAGATAGGTCGGGAACCAGGTCAGGAAGAACACGAGCGTCGAGTTGCCGGCGAACTGGCCGAGGCAGATACCCGCGAGCTGGCGCTTCTTCAGCAGCCGGCCGGCCATCGACCAGCTGAACTTGGCCTGCGCGGGCTTGCCGCTCTTGTCGCCGTCCTTGCGCGCGCCGTGCACGAGACCGCCGCCCGCTTCGATGTACGCGAGTTCCTCCGAATTAGCGGCCGGATGGTTGCGCGGCTCGTGATAGAACTTCCACCAGACCAGACCGAACACGATGCCGACCGCGCCGACGACCCAGAACAGCGAGCGCCAGCCGAACGCACCCATCAGCGCGAACAGCACGGGGCTGAAGAACGCGAGGCCGATGTACTCGCCGACGGTGTAGGTGCCGGTCGCCATCGCGCGCTCGTTCTGCGGGAACCACGTCGCGACGACCCGGCTGTTGGTCGGGAAACACGGCGCTTCCGTCACGCCGAGGCCGAGCCGGCATGCGAGCAGCGTCCCGACACCGGGCACGAAGCCCTGCAGCAGCGTGCACAGCGACCACAGCGTCATCGACCAGTAATAAGTGATCTTGCTGCCGAAACGGTCGAGGAACAGGCCGCCGGGCACCTGCATCGCGACGTACGTCCACGAGAACGCGGAGAACATGATGCCCATCACCGCCGCGTTGATGCCGAGCTCCTTGGTGAGCTGCGGCGCAGCCACCCCCAGCACGGTACGGTCGAGATAGTTGATCATCGTGCCGATCGCGAGCAGCGCGAGGATCTTGTAGCGCGCCGAGGTCCGCCGGACCGTGCCGGCCGCCGCGGGCGCGGCGTTCGTGTGGGTGGTGTGCTGCATGGTTGTCTCCTGGTCTATTTTTCAGCTAGTCGGTAGAAGGGTCAGCGTGCGACGAGCGACTGAAAGTGTTCGAACATCCGCTCGTCGTCCGGCGTTCGTCCGGTGAAGATCTCGAACGCATCGACGGCCTGGTACACGGCCATCCCGCCGCCCGGCAGCGTCGCGCAGCCGGCCGCGCGCGCGGCGCGGATCAGTTCGGTTTCGAGCGGGAAATACACGATGTCGGCGACCCACATTCCCGCGTGGAGCAGCTCGGCCGGCAGCGGCAGGCCCGGATGCTTGGCCATGCCGGTCGGCGTGCAATGGATCAGGCCGGTCGCGGCCTGCATCGCGGCCGCGAGATCGCTGCCCGGCGTGACCCGGGCGGCCGGGAAGCGCTGCTGCAGCTCACCCGCGAGCGCGACGGCACGCGTGCCGTCGACGTCGAAGATCGTCAGCTCGGCGGCGCCCATCTGCAGCGCAGCATGCGCGACGGCCGCACCCGCGCCGCCCGCGCCCAGCTGCACGACACGCTCGAGCGACGCGTCGGGCAACCCCCGGCGGAACGACTTCGCGAAACCCGACCAGTCGGTGTTGTGGCCGATCCGCTTGCCGTCCTTGAACAGCACCGTGTTCACCGCGCCGAGCGCGCGCGCGTCGTCCGACAGCGCGTCGAGGTGCTCGATCACGCGCTGCTTGCACGGATGCGTAATGTTGAGCCCGTTGTAGCCCATCCGCTGCGCGGCATCGAGCAGCTCCGGCAGCGCGTCGGCGGTCACGCCGAGCACGTCGAGATCGATGCGCCGGTACACGTAGCCGAATCCCTGGCGGAAACCTTCTTCCTCATGCATCGCGGGCGACAGCGAACCGCCGATGCCCTGGCCGATCAGGCCGATCAGAAAAGACGGGCGGCTCATCGTGCGGCTCCCTGCGCAAAAAGGGTCGACAGGCGCTGCAGCGCGAATACGTAGCCTTCGGTGCCGCAGCCGCAGATCACGGCTTCGGCCACCGCCGACACATACGAGTGGTGACGGAATGCCTCGCGACGATGCACGTTCGAGATATGCACCTCGATCACGGGTTTCGCGATCGCGGACAGCGCGTCGGCCAGCGCGACCGACGTGTGCGTATACGCGGCCGGGTTGATCACGATGCCGTGCGTATCGTGACGCGCGGCGTGCAGCCAGTCGATCAGCTGGTGCTCGGCGTTCGACTGGCGAAAGTCGATCTCCAGTCCGAGCCCCTCGGCCGCCGTGCGGCAGCGCTGCTCGACGTCGGCAAGGGTTTCCGCGCCGTAGATGTGGGGCTCGCGGGTCCCCAGCAGATTCAGGTTCGGGCCGTTCAGCACCAGCACCTTGTGCTTGCTCATGGTGTTTCTGCTCCTAAAACGGGGGCGCATCGCTAGCCGACTTCGCCCCTTGAAGTCAAGATTTGGCGCTAGTGTGCGCTTGCGCAAGCGCAATGTCTTTTCGGGTTTTCGCTAATTTGTACCATCTAGTTAGTTTGTATAATTCGCCATACTCCCTTAGTAAATTCGGGATGTGGCGCCCGCAGGTCGTTCAACGACTGGTTCATTCCGGCCCGATCCGGCCGACGCCACGCCCCGCTCACCCGCAGGATTCGCCCATGCAGCGCTCGATCGCCACCGTGTCACTGTCCGGCACGCTCGCCGAGAAGCTCACCGCCATCCAGGCCGCCGGCTTCGACGGCGTCGAAATCTTCGAGAACGACCTCGTCTACTTCGATGGATCGCCCGCCGACGTGCGGCGCATGGCCGCCGATCTCGGCCTCGACATCGTGCTGTTCCAGCCGTTTCGCGACTTTGAGGGCGTGAGCCCGGCCCAGCTCGCCCGCAATCTCGACCGCATCCGCCGCAAGTTCGACGTGATGCACGCGCTCGGCACCGACCGCATCCTGGTGTGCAGCAGCGTGGCGCCCGACACGATCGCGGACGACGCGCTGCTGGTCGACCAGCTCGGCACGCTCGCCGAAGCCGCGCGCCAGGCCGGCGTGGTCGCCGCGTACGAGGCGCTCGCGTGGGGCCGCGTCGTGAACCGGTACAGCCACGCATGGCAGCTCGTGAACGCGGTGAACAGCCCGCATCTCGGCCTCGCGCTCGACAGCTTCCATACGCTGTCGCTCGACGATTCTCCGGACGCGATCGCCGACATCCCGGGCGACCGGATCGCGTTCGTGCAGATCGCCGACGCGCCGAAGCTCGCGATGGACGTGATCGAATGGAGCCGCCACTTCCGCTCGTTTCCCGGCCAGGGCGACTTCGACCTCGCGCGCTTCACGGCCCGCGTGATCGAGTCCGGTTATACGGGGCCGCTGTCGCTCGAAATCTTCAACGACGGCTTCCGCGCCGCACCGACCGCGATCACGGCCGCCGACGGCCACCGCTCGCTGCTTTATCTGGAAGAACTGACGCGCGCGCGGCTCGCGCAGGACGGCCGCGCGCCCGCCGCCGGCCAGCCGCTGTTCGCGCCGCCGGCGCCGCCCGCGCACGTCGGGTTCCAGTTCATCGAATTCGCGGTCGACGCGCAGGCGGCAGCCACCGTCGGCGAATGGCTCGGCCGGATGCGATTCCGGCTCGCGGGCCGCCATCGATCGAAGGACGTGACGCTGTTTCAGCACGGCGCCGCGTCGATCGTGCTGAACGCCGAGCGCGACTCGTTCGCCGACGCGTTCTTCCAGCAGCACGGGTTGTCGCTGTGCGCGTCGGCGTTCCGCGTCGACGATGCGAAAGTGGCATTCGAACGCGCGGCCGGCTTCGGCTACGCACCGTTTTCAGGGCGCGTCGGCCCGAACGAGCGCGTGCTGCCGGGCGTGCAGGCGCCGGACGGCAGCCTCGAATATTTCGTCGACGAGACGCCGAACGCGCCAACGCTGTATGAATCCGATTTCGTGCTGACCGACATCGACGGCCCCAGCGAGGTCGGTCCGCTGACGGGCATCGATCACGTCTGCCTCGCGCTGCCGGCCGACGCGCTCGATACGTGGATCCTGTTCTTCAAGACCGCCTTCGGCTTCGAGGCCGAGCGCAGCTGGCTCGTGCCCGATCCGTACGGCCTGATGCGCAGCCGCGCGGTGCGCAGCGCCGACGGCTCGGTGCGGATCGCGCTGAATGCGTCGGTCGACCGCCACACGGCCGTCGCGGAATCGCTCGACCGCTATCACGGCACGGGGCTGAACCACGTCGCGTTCCGGACCGACGACATCGTGAAGACGGTCGCCGCGTTCGCGGCCGA
This sequence comes from Burkholderia sp. RF2-non_BP3, assembly GCF_001522185.1. Lineage (NCBI taxonomy): Bacteria > Pseudomonadati > Pseudomonadota > Betaproteobacteria > Burkholderiales > Burkholderiaceae > Burkholderia > Burkholderia sp. RF2-non_BP3. The sequence goes on from NZ_LOSU01000009.1 coordinate 13,669, forward strand.
CGGCGTGCCGTTCCTGCGGATTCCGCCGAACTATTACGACGATCTCGCCGCGCGCTACGCGCTGCCGGACGAACTGATCGAGACGCTCAGCGCCCACCATCTGCTGTACGACCGCGACGACGACGGCGGCGAATTCCTGCATGCGTATACGGAACTGGTCGACAACCGCTTCTCGCTCGAAATCGTCGAGCGGCGCGGCGGCTACGACGGCTACGGCGCGGCCAACGCGGCCGTGCGGCTCGCCGCGCAGGCCCAGCGCAGGAAATAAGGGAGCAAGCGAATTGCGCGCAGGGGGCGAATCGAATGGGAAAACTACGTCGACCCTGCGACGTGCGACGCGCGGACGCACCGTCGTGGTGAATACCGCGGCGGCGCCCCGCCCGGCAAGGCCGGCCGCTCGGCACCGGAAACCATCGCCGGGCGGAGGTTACATCCCGTAACGCACGCCGCACTGCAGCATCGGCCTGGCCACCGCGGTTTTAAGAATCGCTTAAGTCTTCGACGGCACCATCCGCAACCAGTACCCGACGGATATCTCGAAAAGGAGGACAGCGATGAGCGCCGTAGATGCACCCGCGGGCCGCCCGGCCGCGCCCCCTGTGAAAAAGACGATGCTGCGCCGTTTGCTCAGCCATCATGAAATCGCGACGCTGCTCGTGCTGCTGCACGCACCGATCGGCGCAAACGCCAAACCCGAATTGCCCGCGCTGCAGGAAGCCGGCCTCGTCGAGATGATCAAGCTCGACGCCGACACGGCACCGAGCTTCCGGCTGACCGAAGACGGCACGGCCGTCCTGAAAGGCCTCGGCTACCGCTGAGCCGCCGCTTTCCCACTTCCTTTCCCCGCTTCGTACTCTCGCACCGCCCCGATCCTTCAGACCCGCCGGCCCGCCCGGCGCGTCACTTCACCCTGCCCGGTCCTGCAGCATCAGCCGGTATTCCGTCGGCGTCATGCCGACCGTCGCCTTGAACTGGCGCGTGAACGCGCTGTGATCCGTATAACCGCATAGCGCCGCGACGTCGGTCACCTTGTCGTGCGTGACGAGCAGCGCCGTGGCCGCGTCGAGCCGCGTTTTCAGCAGCACCTGGCGCGGCGTCAGGTGAAACACCTTGTGGAAGTAGCGTTCGAGCTGCGCGACCGACATCCCGGCCATCTGCGCAAGCTGCTTCAGGTTCAGCGGTTGCACGTAGTGATCCTGGATGTGCTGCACCACGTCGGCGAGCTTGCTGTAGGCCGGATGCGATCCCTCGTGCGCCTTCAGGTCGCGCGAGATGCCCGCGAGACCGACCACCTTGCCGGCCGCGTCGCGCAGCGGCTCCTTGCAGGTCAGGCACCAGCCCGGCTGGCGGCCCGGATACAGATGCAGCTCGAGCTGGTCCATCAGCTGCTGGCCGGCGGTGATCGTCGCCATGTCCTGTTCGAAGTAGGTCCGGCCGAAGCGGCGCGGAAACACCTCGTCGGTCGTCTTGCCGAGCAGGTCGCGCTTGTCCTTGTAGCCGCAGCGCATCGCCAGCGTGCGGTTGACGAGCGCGTAGCGGCCGTTCGCGTCCTTCACGAAGAACGCGACGTCGGGCAGTGCGTCGAACACCGGCTCGAGCAGGCGGAAGTGCGCGAGCATCGCGCCGAGATCGGCGTTGTCGGGCTGGTAGCGCAGCGTATCGGACAGGCTCATGGGCGGTGCGGCAAGAAAGGTCGTCATCCCGGCATTGGCGAAGGGAGTGGCTGATGGCGTCGATTATAGGAGCGCGCTCGAGAACACGTCGTGGCGATCTCGGGCAAGCGATCGGGCGGCGCGATGAACGGCGGTCCGCGCAACGCGCCGCCGATCGGCGACGATCAGCGACGATCGGGGGGCCGCATACGTCGGCGCATCGTACGCCGTGCGGTTGTGCGCGCAACCACTGCGGCGCGCTTGTCGGGCGGCGCCGATTTCGCATCGGCCCGCTGCATGGCGCCGGGCATCCGTCGGCAACGTCGGCGATATCGATGCACCCCGCTGGCGCCGCGACAACCCGCGCCCGGACCCGCCATCCTAGAAATGCCGGCGTGTCGCGTCTTGGCGCGATTGCGCATTCCACATGACGATTTCGGCACATATCAGGGTTATCGACGATATGCCGAAATCGTCGCCGGCCGCGCATCGAACGCGCAAGACGCGCGCATTTTCGCTACCTAGACTTCGATCAACGGTTACGAGACGACATCCCGCCGACACCGCGCACGCCGATTCCGGCACAACCTGCGCGGCGCATGGCACACACCGCACGGCCGTCGCAACGGCCTGCGGACCGATACGTCTCGCCCGGTTTACCGCACCGGCCCGCTGGCCGGCGGCGGCCCAACCACGCCATCAAGGGGAAGTGAAAGTGAAGCTGAAGGTATCGCACGTCGCGCTGGCCGCTGCCTGCGCACTGTCGGGCGCACACGCCATCGCCGCAGACGTCGTCAAGATCGGTTTCGCCGCACCGCTGACGGGGCCGCAGTCGAACTACGGCACGGACATGCAGAAGGGCGTGCAGCTCGCGATCGCCGATTTCAACGCGACGCATCCGACGATCGGCGGTCAGCCGGTCACGTTCCAGCTCGACTCGCAGGACGACCAGGCCGACCCGCGCACCGGCACGACGGTCGCGCAGCGGCTGATCGACGACAACGTCCGCGGCGTCATCGGCCACTTCAACTCGGGCACCAGCATTCCGGCGTCCGACCTGTACGATCGCGCGGGGCTGCCGCAAATCTCGATGGCGACGTCGCCGCAATACACGGCGCGCGGCTACAAGACGACCTACCGGCTGCTGACGAGCGACGCGCAAGCGGGCCGAATCGTCGGCACGTACGCGGTGAAGACGCTGCGCTTCAAGCGCATCGCGATCATCGACGACCGCACGGCCTACGGCCAGGGCATCGCCGACGAATTCGCGAAGGCCGTGCAGGCCGCCGGCGGCACCATCGTCAAGCGTGATTTCACGAACGACAAGGCGCTCGACTTCTCTGCAATCCTGACCAACCTGAAGGGCATCAACCCCGACGCGATCTTCTACGGCGGCGGCGACGCGCAGTCGTCGCCGATGATCCGCAAGATGCGCCAGCTCGGGATGAAGGCCGCCTTCGTGACCGGCGAGATGTCGCGCTCGCCGACGTTCCTGAAGGTCGGCGGCGAAGCGGCCGAAGGCGCGATCGTCTACATGGGCGGGCTGCCGAAGGAAAAGATGCCGGGCTTCGCCGGCTACGCATCGCGCTACAAGGCACGCTTCAATGAAGACGTGATCACCTATTCGCCCTACTCGTACGACGGCACGATCGCGCTGCTCACCGCGATGAAGGATGCAAACTCGACCGACCCGAAGGTTTACACGCCGTATCTCGGCAAGGTGTCGATCAAGGGCGTGTCGGCGCCGAGCATCGCGTACGACGCGAAGGGCGACCTGAAGGATGCGCCGGTGACGATCTACAAAGTCGAGCACGGCGCGTTCAAGCCGGTCGACACGATCGCCGGCAACTGATCGAGCAGACCCTGTCACGCGCGCGGCGCGGCAAGCGGTTCACCCGCCTGCCGCGCCGCGTGCGTTTCGTCCCGACGAAGTCCGAAGCATTCCTCGGCGCGGCCCCGCGCGCACGCATTTCGCGCTCCTGTAGAATCCCCCCACCCGCTTTGTGACGCTTCGTCTGCGTCGTGCCCCATCCCGGTGCGACGGTGCGTGTCGCGTGCCCATCCGGCGCTCGGCACACGCTCGACGACGCAAGCCGCGCCTTGCCAGTCCATGCCGATAGCGGGTTCTGGAGACGCAGCACCGACAACAACATTCGAAAACCGATCGTCCTGACCATGCAAGCTTCCGAATTGAGCGGCGTGCCTCGCGCCGCCGAACGCGCGCTCACGCGCAGCGACTATAAAACTCTTGGCCTTGCCGCACTCGGCGGCGCCCTCGAGTTCTACGACTTCATCATCTTCGTGTTCTTCGCACCCGCGATCGGACAGCTGTTCTTCCCGCACGACATTCCCGACTGGCTGCGCCAGCTGCAGACGTTCGGCATCTTCGCGGCCGGCTATCTCGCGCGCCCGCTCGGCGGCGTGATCATGGCGCACTTCGGCGACCTGTTCGGCCGCAAGCGGATGTTCACGCTGAGCGTGCTGATGATGTCGGTGCCGACGCTGCTGATGGGCCTGCTGCCGACCTACGACTCGATCGGCATCCTCGCGCCGGTGTTGCTGCTGCTGTTCCGCGTGCTGCAGGGCGCGGCGGTCGGCGGCGAAGTGCCGGGCGCATGGGTGTTCGTGTCGGAGCACGTGCCGTCGCGCCACATCGGCTATGCGTGCGGCACGCTGACCGCGGGCCTCACGGCCGGCATCCTGCTCGGCTCGCTGGTCGCCGCCGGCATCAACAGCCGTTACTCGGGCGCCGAAGTCACCGCGTTCGCGTGGCGCATTCCGTTCCTGCTCGGCGGCGTGTTCGGCCTGTTCTCCGTGTACCTGCGCCGCTGGCTGCACGAGACGCCGGTGTTCGCCGAGATGAAGGCGAAGAAGGCGCTCGCGGCCGAGATTCCGCTGAAGGCCGTGCTGCGCGACCACGGCCGCGCGGTAATCGTGTCGATGCTGCTCACGTGGATGTTGTCGGCGGCGATCGTCGTCGTGATCCTGATGACGCCCGCGTTGCTGCAGAAGCAGTTTCACCTGACGCCCGCGACCACGCTGTTCGCGAACAGCATCGCGACGCTGTGCCTGACGGCCGGCTGCATCACCGCCGGCTCGCTCGCGGGCTGGATCGGCGCGAAGCGCGTGCTCGGCATCGGCGGCCTCGTGCTGGCCGCGTGCTACTACCTGCTGTTCGCGCAGGTCGCGGCCGATGCGTCGACGCTGCCGCTGTACTACGGGATCGCCGGCTTCGCGGTCGGCACGATCGGCGCGGTGCCGTTCGTGATGGTGAAAAGCTTCCCGGCCGTCGTGCGCTTCTCGGGCATCTCGTTCTCGTACAACGTCGCGTATGCGATCTTCGGCGGCCTGACGCCGGTGATCGTGTCGCTGATGATGAAGTCGAACCCGCTCGCGCCGGTCGTGTACGTCGCGACGATCTGCGTGCTCGGCGCGATCGCCGTGCAGTTCTCGAAGGATGCGAAGGACCTGAAGGACGCGCGCTGAACCCCGGCGCGCATGCGCCCGCTGGATGAACAAAGGGCCGAATCCCGCAGCATGCGGGATTCGGCCCTTTTGATTTGGTTCAGCGCGGTGCGCGACGTGCGAGCGTCGCGCCGTTCTGCCCGGTTCGACTCAGCGCAGCGCGCCGTACGACGAACTCGGCCGGCGCAGCGCGTCGATGCTCGCGCCGCCCGCGCCGGTCACGAACAGCAGCAGGAAGCCGCCGGCGATCGCGATGTTCTTCCAGAAGTGGATCACCATGTCGTGCTGGACCGCGGCGTCGGTCGCGTCCCAGAAATTGTGTCCGACCATCGCGGTCGCGACCGTATAGAACGCCATCAGCAACGCGAGCGGCTTCACCTTGTAGCCGACGATCAGCAGCAGGCCGCCGAGCGCTTCGATCGTGACGACGACCGGGCCCGTCACCTGCGGATAGGGCACGTTCAGCCCATGCAGATAGCCGATGAAATCGCTGTAGCCGAGCAGCTTCATCACGCCGCCCCACAAGAACAACGCCGCCAGCGCCAGGCGTGCGAAAAAAATGACGCCGGAATCGACGGAACGCGTCATGCCACTCTCCTCGTATGCAATTCGGCCGTCCGCGCGAGGCGTGCCCGCGCGGTTCGGAGCCGCGCGGCCCTGTCGGGCCCGCGGCAAATGGGCCAGCATAGAGGGTCTTTTCGCGGTGTCCAAGAAAAAGGTTGTAGCAAATCTTTACACCGCGGCGGCGACGCAGGCATGACGGCACCACGAAGAACGACGCCCGGCCGCCGCCGCGAATAAAGGGAACGAGCCTTAACCGGCGTCGCTCAGCAGCACGCCTTTCTTGAACAGGAAGCAGCCGTAGCCGCGCAGCTCGCCGGTGACGATCACCGCATACGCCTGCTGCGCACGCTCGTAGAACGCGAATCGATCGACGCCCACGAGCGGCACGGCGCGCCCTTCCGCGCGATCGATTTCGGCCTGCACCTCGCGCTGCACGGGCGGCACCGCGGCCGGATCGCCGACCACTTCCATCCGCCACGCCGGCGTCTCGACGAACGTATCGAGCGGCAACACGGACAGCACCGCGCGCGCGACGCGCGCCGAGTCGGCGCCGTCGATGCGCAGTGCGCGGCCGACCACCGTGTGCTCGGCGACGGATTCCGCCGGAAAATTCGCATCGCAAATCGCCACTTCATCTCCGTGGCCCATCGCGCGCAGCGTGTGCAGGATGTCGGCGTGCAGCAGAGGATCGAGATTCTTCAGCATGTGGGCAAGTCTCCGGGATCGGGAACGAATGGCATAAGTTACCCGATCCCGGCGGCCGCGGGGCATGCATCGCTCACGTCACGACGCCGCGCCCGGCATTTCGTCGATGAAACCCGTGACCGACTTCAGGCGGCCCGACGCATCGACGATGCCGAAATCCGAACCCTTCACGATCGCCGCGCCGTCGGGCGACACGAGCGCCCATGAGAAGCGCAGATGCTGGCCGAATCCGTCGACGTCGGTCGTGCGGCGGAATCGGAACGCGGGGAAGCGCGCCTGCACCGCGGCGATCATCGTGTCGATGCCCGCGTGGCCGTCGCCGGCCATCAGCGGATCGCGATAGGCCGCGTCGCTCGCGTAGGTCGCATCGATCAGCGCGCGCCGGCGTGCGACGTCGGGCTCGTTCCACGCGTCGAAATAGCGGTCGATCAGATCGGCGTGTGCGGACTGGACGGTTTGGGCGGTGTTCATGCGAGGCTCCTGGTCTGGATGAAGGGAGGACAGCGCCGCGGACGTTTCGTGTTCGCGTGCCGCCATCGTCGCCGGCCTCGCATCGGCGGTCGATTACGTTCGAGGTAAGGAAATCGCGTCGCCGCAATCAAAAACGGGCGCCCGAAGGCGCCCGCATGGTCTGCCGTTGCAAGCGCGCGCGTCAGGTCACGGGCGCCGGATTGAACAGCGTCAGCGCATTCGCGAGCTTCCATTGCTCGGCCCACGTGCGGCGCTTGCCGCTCGCGACGTCGAGCATCAGCCGGAACAGCTCCCAGCCCACGTCCTCGATCGACGCCGCGCCGGTCGCGATCTGCCCCGCGTCGAGATCCATCAGGTCGTGCCAGCGCCGCGCGAGATCGCTGCGCGTGGCGACCTTGATCACCGGCACCTGCGCGAGGCCGTACGGCGTGCCGCGGCCGGTCGTGAAAACGTGCAGGTTCATCCCCGCCGCGAGCTGCAGCGTGCCGCAGATGAAATCGCTCGCAGGCGTCGCCGCGTACAGCAGCCCCTTCTGCCGCGCCCGATCGCCGGGACGCACGACGCCGGCGATCGGCGCGCTGCCCGACTTCACGATCGAACCCATCGCCTTCTCGACGATGTTCGACAGGCCGCCCTTCTTGTTGCCGGGCGTCGTGTTCGCGCTGCGATCGACGCGGCCGCGCTGCAGATAGCGGTCGTACCAGTCCATCTCGCGGATGATCTCGCGGGCGACGTCCTCGTTCGCCGCGCGCGACGTGAGCTGCGCGACGCCGTCGCGCACTTCGGTCACTTCCGAGAACATGATCGTCGCGCCCGCGCGCACGAGCAGGTCGGCCGCGAAGCCGACCGCCGGGTTCGCGGTCAGCCCCGAGAACGCGTCGCTGCCGCCGCACTGCACGCCGACGACGAGATCCGACGCCGGACAGGTTTCGCGACGGCGGCGGTTCAGTCGCTCGAGATGCGATTCGGCCATCGTCATGATCGAGTCGATCATCGAGTTGAAGCCGACGTGCGCGGCGTCCTGCAGGCACACGACGCCGCCGTTGTCCGTCGCGCCGTCGGCCGCCAGCGGAATCGTGCCGGGCGGCAGCAGGCGCTCGGGCTGCAGCTTCTCGCAGCCGAGGCTCACCGTCATCACCTCGCCGCCGAAGTTCGGGTTCAGGCTGATGTTGCGCAGCGTGCGGATCGGGATGTCGGCATCGGGCGCATCGATCGCGACGCCGCAGCCATACGTGTGCTCGAGCCCGACCACGTCGTCGACATTCGGGTAACGCGGCAGCAGTTCGTCCTTGATCCGCTTCACCGCATGCTCGACGACGCCCGACACGCACTGCACGGTCGTCGTGATCGCGAGGATGTTGCGCGTGCCGACCGACCCGTCGGGATTGCGAAAGCCCTCGAACGTATAGCCTTCGAGCGGCGCCAGCGGCGGCGCGGCACGCGTGGCGAGCGGCAGGTCGTCGAGCCCCGGCGGCTCGGGCATGCGCATCGTGCGCTCGTTGACCCAGCTGCCGCGGCGCAGCTCGGCGAGCGCGTAGCCGATCACGACGTTGTAGCGGACGATCGGGTCGCCGGCCGCGAGGTCGACCAGCGCGACCTTGTGCCCTTGCGGCACGCCTTCGCGCAGCGTCAGGCCGTCGGCGAACGTCGCGCCCTCGGGCAAGCCGCCGTCGTTGACGACGATCGCGACGTTGTCGTCCGGGTGCACGCGGATATAAAGGGGGGAAGCAGTCATTGGAATTCCTGGAAGGCTACCAGCCAAATCGTTAGTCATCATATGACATTCGACGTCAACCCGCGATGCTGCGTAAACCCTTATCCGGAAAGACCCTACCCTTTACCCGCCGGCAAACCGCTTGCGCTGCGCTTTCCTGCGTTGTACGATGACATACAACGACATCGCCAATATGGCTCGGATGGCGTACCCGACGAACCCAGCACTGCGCTAGACGGACGACCCAACCATGACCTCACCGCAAGAACTCAAACAGATCATCTCCCACGGCCTGCTGTCGTTTCCGCTGACGGACTTCGACGCGGACGGCAGCTTCCGCCCGACCACCTATGCCGAGCGTCTGGAATGGCTCGCGCCGTATGGCGCGACCGCGCTGTTCGCGGCCGGCGGCACCGGTGAATTCTTCTCGCTCACGCAGCGCGAGTATTCGGACGTGATCCGCGTCGCGACGGAAACCTGCAAGGGCAAGGTGCCGATCCTGGCCGGCGCCGGCGGCGGGACACGCGTCGCGATCGAATATGCGCAGGAAGCCGAGCGCCTCGGCGCGAGCGGCGTGCTGCTGATGCCGCACTACCTGACCGAAGCCAGCCAGGAAGGCATCGCCGAACACGTCGAGCAGGTGTGCCGCGCGCTGAAGATCGGCGTCGTGGTGTACAACCGCGCGAATTCGAAGCTGAATGCCGACATGCTCGAGCGCCTCGCCGACCGCTGCCCGAACCTGATCGGCTTCAAGGACGGCGTCGGCGAAATCGAGAGCATGGTCACGATCCGCCGCCGCCTCGGCGACCGCTTCGCGTACCTCGGCGGCCTGCCGACGGCCGAAGTCTATGCAGCCGCGTACAAGGCGCTCGGCGTGCCGGTGTACTCGTCGGCCGTATTCAACTTCATCCCGAAGACGGCGATGGCGTTCTACGAAGCGATCGCGAAGGACGACCACGCAACGGTCGGCCGCCTGATCGACGAATTCTTCCTGCCGTACCTGAAGATCCGCAACCGTCGCGCGGGCTACGCGGTCAGCATCGTGAAGGCGGGCGCGAAGCTCGTCGGCCACGACGCGGGCCCGGTGCGCGCGCCGCTCGTCGACCTGACCGACGCCGAAATGGCCGAACTCGACGTGCTGATCAGGAAGATGGGCCCGCAATAAGCGGATATGGCCGGCGCGGCGCCTTCGACGGCAGCGCGGCCGGCTCGTTGCCTGTGTTGCATCGCGGCCGGCGCCTGCCGGCCGCGGTCGTTTGCAGCGGCGGCCATGCCACGCGTCCCGCCGCGATGCACGCGGTCACATCTGCGCGATGACGCCGATGATTCGGTGACGCACGTTGCCGAGCTTGATCCGGGTCGCCTCGATCTGCCCTTGCGCACCCGCACGCACGCGTGCATTCGACCCGTCGCCGAGAATCTGCCCCAGCACGTCGCGATCGACGACCGCGTCGAAGAACCGGCCGACCGTGATCGTCGCCGACTGCTTCGCGGTCAGAAGCGCGCTGTTGGCCTGCATCAGCGCTTCGGTGCGCAGGCTCTGGTCGCGGTCGTCGATGTTGCGGCGATGCTCGAGCGCGAACACCAGCGCTTCCATGTCCTGCCGGAAACGTCGCACGGCGAGGCCGAACATGAGCGAATGCGCATCGGAGCCCGTGACGGGCCGCCCCTGGTTGATGGTCACGTCGAATTCGCTGCCGCCCAGGTCGCGCTGGAATTCCAGCAGCGCATTCGCGAGTACGCGCCCTTCGCTGTACTGGCCGATCCGGCTGCGCACCGAATGCGCGACGTCGCCGATCGCCTTCCACAATCCGGCGGCGAACAGGTGGTCGCCGCGCTTGCTGATGTTCATCGGATGGTTCCCTCTTGGAATTTTGTGGTCTCTCAGGCTCGCCTGCGGGCCGGGCGGCCCGAGGCCCCGCTACTGTAGGAGAAATTCCGGTGACGCGGAAGCCATCATGAAAAAAGCGGAGGCAGCCCGCCGGCCGCCCCCGCTTTCAGTCGTTCAGCAAGCGGCCAGGCTTCGCGCCGCGCCGCCGCACCGTCACTCCGCCTTTCCGTCCCGCAGCCGCGGAACGCCGAGCGGATTGCTTTCCTGCAGCCCTTCGGGCAGCAGGTCGTCCGGGAAGTCCTGATAGCACACGGGCCGCAGGAAACGGTCGATCGCGGTCGCGCCGACCGACGTGACCGCCGGGTTCGACGTCGCCGGGAACGGCCCGCCGTGCACCATCGCGTCGCACACTTCGACGCCGGTCGGGTAGCCGTTGACGAGCAGGCGCCCGGCCTTGCGTTCGAGGATCGGCAGCAGGCGGCGCGCGAGCGGCTTGTCGTCGGCGTCCATCTGGAGCGTGGCCGTCAGCTGGCCCTCGAGTGCGTCGAGCACGCGTGCGACTTCGTCGAGATCACGGCAACGCACGATCAGCGATGCCGGCCCGAACACTTCGTGGCCGAACGCCGGCTCGGCCAGGAACGCCGGCGCCGCGACTTCGTACAGCGCGCCGCCTGCCTGGCATTCGGTCTGCGCCGCCTCGCCCGCGCCGACTTCGCGCACGCCCGGCAGTTCGGCCAGCTTGCCGCGTCCATTGCGATACGCGTCGGCGATGCCGCTCGTCAGCATCACGCCGGCCGGTTTCTTCGCGAGCGCCTGTGCCGCGACGGACTCGAAGCGGTCGAGATCGGGGCCATCGACCGCCAGCACGAGGCCCGGATTCGTGCAGAACTGGCCGGTGCCGAGCGTCAGCGAATCGACGAAGCCGGTCGCGATCGCGTCGCCGCGCGCGGCCAGCGCGGCCGGGAACAGCACGACCGGGTTGATGCTGCTCATTTCCGCATAGACGGGAATCGGCTGCGGGCGCGCGTTCGCGAGCTGCACGAGCGCCATGCCGCCCTGCCGCGAGCCGGTGAAGCCGACGGCCTGCACCGCCGGATGGCTGACGAGCGCCGCGCCGGTCACGCGGCCGGGGCCGATCAGCAGCGAGAACACGCCGGCCGGCATCCCGCATTTCGCGACCGCGGCGCGGATCGCGCGGCCGACCAGCTCGGACGTGCCGAGGTGCGCCTCATGGGCCTTCACGATCACCGGGCAGCCGGCCGCGAGTGCCGACGCGGTATCGCCGCCGGCCACCGAGAACGCGAGCGGGAAGTTGCTCGCGCCGAACACCGCGACGGGCCCGAGCCCGACCTTCTGCAGCCGCAGGTCCGAGCGCGGCAGCGGCGTGCGCGCGGGCTGCGCGGGATCGATCGACGCGGCGAGGAAGCGTCCGTCGCGCACGACGCGCGCGAACAGCCGGAGCTGGCCGACGGTGCGGCCGCGCTCGCCCTGCAGCCGCGCGACGGGCAGGCCCGTTTCGGCGTGTGCGCGCTCGATCAGCGCGTCGCCGAGCGCGACGATTTCGTCGGCGATCGTTTCGAGAAACACCGCGCGGGCCGCCAGCGGCTGCGCGCGGTACGCATCGAACGCGTCGCGCGCGAGCTCGCACGCGCGGTCGACGTCGGCCTGCGTCGCGACGCCGAAGGCCGGCGCATCGATCGGCGCGCCCTTCGTCGGGTCGAACGCGTGCAGGGTACCGGCCGAGCCGGCCACCGCATCGGCGCCGATCAGCATCTCTCCAGTCAGTTGCATGGGGTGTGCTCCGTGTTTCGGGAATGATTGGTTCATTGTAGCTCAACAGATACGATGTCTGCCGACACGATTACAGGATTCGCGCCGATCGTCGATCCTGCCACACTCTGCGCGAAACCCTTATCCATTCGGGTCTTGCCCAAATGTTGGCCATTTCACGCCGCTTCGCCAAGGGAAAACCCGACGTTTCGGGTTCGGCGAGGCCTCATGAACTTCTGGTCATGTCATACGACGACGTACGTTAAAGCACCCAATCAAACCTCCCCTCGCGATCTTCCGATCGATCTTGCACGCACCGCCCGCCGCACCGCCGTGCGCTACTGGATCCTGGCGATGCTGTTCGCCGTCTCGGGGTTCAGCTGGGGCATACGTGCCCGCGCAATTGCCGAACGACTTGCAAAGACGACGGCGGCCGCGCATGAGCGGCCGCCGTTCTTACATCGCTCAAGCCGCCGAATGCGCGACGCGCAGCATGTCGTGCACGCCGGACGTCATCAGCGCGAGAAACGCGAGCAGGCCGACGTAGAAAAGCGCGTAGGTCGTTTTCGTCTCGACCGACGTCGTGTAGTACGCGCGGTTCTCCGGCGCGTCGGGATCGTAGCGCCAGGCGCGCTTCAACTGCGGCAACGCGAGGATCGCCATCACGATCAGGAGCGGGCTCGGCCGGTACGCGAACAGCGCGATCAGCACGGGCACGCCCGCGAACCAGATGCGCGGCGACAGCACCGCCGTGATGCGCCCGCCGTCGAACGGCGACAGCGGAATCATGTTGAACAGGTTCAGGAAGAAGCCCGTATAGGCGAGCGCGAGCAGCAGGTTGCTGTCGTAGTGCCGCGCGGCCGCGTAGCAGGCCAGCGCGCCGAGCGTGCCGACGAACGGCCCGGCCAGCCCGACGTACGCTTCGGTTTCGGCGTCGTGCGGCATCTCCTTCAGCTGGATCCACGCGCCGACGAACGGAATGAACGTCGGCAGCCCGACGTCGAGCCCGCGTCGCTGCGCGGCCATGTAGTGGCCGGCTTCGTGAACCAGCAGCAGCGCGACGAAACCGGCCGCGAAGCGCCACCCGTAAAACAGCGCGTAGACCGCGATCGACGCCAGCATGGTGCCCGCCGACATGAGCACCTTGCCGAGCTTCAGGCCGCCGAAGATCAGCAGCAGCAGCTTGGTCATTCCTTGCGCTCCATGCCGGACACGGCGGCTGCGTCGGTTGCATCGGCGACGACCGGCACGGCCGCCGGCTTCGGCTTGCGCCCGAAGAAGCGCTTCAGCGCCGCGCCGCCTGCCAGCAACGCGACCGCGCCGATCTTGAAGAACTTCACGGCGAACGCGCCGATCAGCGCGAGCAGCCCGAGCTTCTTCGCGCCGACGCCGACGATCAGCGCCGCGAGCCCGTACTCGGCGACGTGGTCGGTCGACTTGTTGAAATCGGCATAGCGCTTGCCGTCGTTGAAGCGGATGTTCGCGAGCAGGTCGTCGGCCGAAGCCTTGTACTTCGGCAGATCGGCGAGCGTCGACGCCATCGTCAGCGACAGGTAGCCGTCACGGCCGAGCACGAGCGTCCGGTAGTTCACGCCGTCGCTCTCCGCATTCGCGGCCGCGCCCTTGTCGCGGATGATCGCCGACCACACGAGCCGGTGCGTGGCGGCGTCGTACGCGGGCGCCTGCGCCCAGCCGACCACCTCGGTCTCGGGCAGCCCGCGCTCCTTGCGCGCCGGGTTGTTTTCCTCGGTGCCGGCCTGCAGGCTCTTCAGCAATTCGTCGGGTTTCCAGTCTTTCGCGTCGTCGTCGCGGATGTAGCCGCTCGGCTCGAACGACACGACCGAGATCCAGTCGGCGTCCGGGTCCTCGGGCAGCACGAGGCCGACCAGCTTCGATTCGTCGATCGAGTTGCCCATCGAGCGCAGGTAGCGTCCGGCTTCGGCGGCCGGCACGAACGATTCGCCTTCCTTCAGCTTCAGCACGGCTTCGTGCTTGACGTCGATATCGGCCGGCCCCTTCACGACGACCTTGTTGGCGGCCGCGGCGGCGGCCCTCATTTCGACCTGCGCGGCTTCGGTCTGCGCATGGCCGCTGGTTGCGGCGAGCGCGAGCATCGCCACGCAGGCGACGCGGACGGCGATTTTTTTCATTGTTGGATTCCCCTGGAATGCCTTGTCGTGAATGTGCGCGGCATCCGGCCCGTGCGTGGTGGTCGCGGGTCCGGTGCCGCCTCTCAGGTGGCACGAGGGCTATGGTAACGCAGCGTCGGCGCGCATCCGGGATCGAAATGCGGGGGCGGAAGAGAGCTTCAGGCGACAGCGGGCGGAGGCGGCGATGCACGCCCGATGCACATCGATCCGGAATGCTTACCTCGCAGGTAATGCCCGATGCGCGCGGGATTGCCTATCATCCTCGTCATGAACTCGACCGCCGCCCTTCAATCGCTCCCCCCGTCCGCCGGCCGCGCGTCCGGCATCGGCTCGCTGCTGCGCACCTGGCGTCAACGCCGGCGCCTGAGCCAGATGGCCCTCGCGCTGGAGGCCGAGGTGTCCGCGCGGCACCTGAGCTTCGTCGAATCGGGGCGCGCGCAGCCGAGCCGGGAGATGGTGCTGCATCTCGCGGAGCGCCTCGACGTGCCGCTGCGCGAGCGCAACGCGCTGCTCGTCGCGGCCGGCTATGCGCCGCTGTTTCGCGAGCGGCCCTTCTCCGATCCGCAGCTCGATGCGGCGCGCCACGCGGTCGAAGCCGTGCTGCGCGGCCACGAGCCCTACCCGGCACTCGCGGTGGATCGCCACTGGACGCTGCTCGCCGCGAACCGGATGCTCGGCGCGCTGGTCGCGCAGGCCGATCCGGCGCTCCTGCAGCCGCCCGTCAACGTGCTGCGCCTCAGTTTGCATCCTGACGGCCTCGCGCCACAGATCGTCAACTGGCACGAATGGCGCGCGCATATCCTGCACCGGCTGCAACGGCAGATCGACGCGAGCGGCGACCGCACGCTCCATGCGCTGCGCGACGAACTCGCCGCATATCCGGCACCGGCCGGCCAGCCCGACGACACGCATGCGCGCGCCGACTATGCGGACATCGCGGTGCCGCTGCGGCTGCGCACGGCCGCCGGCGAACTGACGTTCTTCAGCACGACGACGGTGTTCGGCACGCCGGTCGACGTCACGCTGTCGGAACTCGCGATCGAGGCGTTTTTCCCGGCGAACCCGGAAACGGTGGACGCGATGCGCGCGCTGGCGGACGCGCTGCCGGCTCCTCAGTGAGCATCGTCAACGACGTTCGAACGCCAGCTTCACGCCCAGCCCGAGGAGCACCGCGCCGCTCACCCGATGCATGCGGGTCAGGATGTGCGGATTACGCCGGATCGACGTCGACAGCAGGCCGGCGAACAGCGCGACCGGCCCCTTGACGAGAAACGTCAGGCCGGCAAACGTCATGCCGAGCACGAACAGCGACACCATCGGATGCGCGGCGCCCGCGGGCACGAACTGCGGCAGAAACGCGAGATAGAACAGCGCGACCTTCGGATTCGACACGTTGGACAGCGCGCCCTGCGCGAACGTGCGCCACCCGGACGCCGGCGCATCGCGACCGCTCGCGAGCGTCAGCTCGCCGGACGAACGCAGCAGCGTGATGCCGAGGTACAGCAGGTACAACGCGCCGATCATCTTCAATGCAGTGAACAGCCATTCGGATGCCTGAAGAAGCGCGCCCAGCCCGAGCGTCGCGAACATCGTATGCACTAGCAACCCGACGCTGACGCCCGCAGCGGTCACGAGGCCCGCCCGCGTGCCGCCGGATAGCGTGCGCGACATCACGAGCACCATGTCCTGGCCCGGCGTCAGAATGATCAGAAGGGAAGTGGCCATGAACGGCAACCAGGCTACGTGCGGCATCGGAATTCTCCTGAAAGCGGCACCGGGCGCGACGGACGGGAATCGCACACGCCTCCGGGGCCGGGCAGTCATCGGATTATCGGCAAGTTGCCGTGGAGAATGGCTGCGAAATTGGCTACTTTCGATGCTTGATGTGGGGTTATTCTCCAACATCGACATTCTTGGTAGCTAAAAATGCCAATCAAGCTGGACGCCATCGACCGGCGCATTTTGCGTGCGCTGCAACGAAACTCGAACCAGACGAATGCCGAGCTCGCGCAGCAGGCCGGCCTCTCGCCCACGCCCTGCCTGCGCCGCGTTCACCTGCTCGAGGAACAGGGCGTCATCGACGCATACGTCGCCCTGCTGAACCCGGCGGCCGTCGAGCTGCGATTCACGGCATTCGTGCGCGTCACGCTGGAACGCCAGGACAAGACCACCGTCGAACGCTTCGCGCGCGAGATGGAGCAGGCGCCCGAGGTGCTCGAATGCCACCTGATGGCCGGCAGCTACGACTATCTGCTGCGCGTCATCGCGAAGGATCTGGACGATTACCAGCGCTTTCAGATGGAGACGCTCACCCGGATCGAAGGGGTACGCAACGTCGAAACCGAGATCCCGCTGAAGCGCATCAAGCAGACGGTACGTCTGCCGATCTAGGCATGCGGAAAGGCGAGGGCGTGCGCGCTGCCGTCATCGGATCGATGCGCCGGAACACTACAGTGACGTCCGTTCGTACAAGATCCTGAAATGCCGTTCGCCGTCCGGGCCACACCGGCGGCGGCACCCGATTTTCTCCGGCACCTTCTTCATCGTTCTCGGCATTTCGTTCCTGGCGGCGATCGGGTGGCGGGCCGAGGCGAATATCAGAAAGGAAGAAACCGCGAAGCATCCGGCGCTCGAGAAAAGCGCGCGTCTGCCGTGCATCGAGATGCCGCCCGGTACGCGGCTGTCGCTCTCGCGCGCCGGCGACATGAAATCGATCGAGAAAGCCGAGTTCCCGCACGCGGTCGATGTCTACGGCATTCCCGTCGTCGCAATGACGGTCGGGACGGAATTCGACGATGAAGTGCCGCACGACGAGACGCCTACCCGCACGAGCGCGCCGCACCACCTGCCCACCACCGCCCCCCCTCACCGACCGAGTTTCTCCCGAAACATAGCGTTCAGACGCCGCGGCAAACATAGGCTCGGCCGAGGCCAATCAAAATGCGTCGTCGCGGCTCGAGCTTCGGATCCCCGAAGTCCGGATGTGGCCGCGACCGAAGCACGTAGCTGCGATCCGTGCGCGGTTCTTGTCTCTTCAATACCGGCGAATGTCGAATTTGATTAGTAGACCTTTTGTTTGCCGGATGGACAGGCGGCACCTGTCACGAAAGAGACACGAACGATTCGATGCGAGCGTGAAATCGTGCGCGGACCGTGCAAAACACAACACGACTTTTACATTGAGCCTGGGAACACGAAATGAACAAGCATCAACGAGGGTTGGAACTTTCCGCACGACGCGCACCGAAGAAGTCGAAGGCCACGCTTGCCGTCGCGGTCAGCGCCGCCATGGTCGCATTCGCCGCCTCCGCGCCGGCGCGGGCCGACTACGTGCAGAACGGCACATCGACCGAAACGTCGGGCGGCTGCGTCGGCAACATCGCGATCTCGGGAAGCAGCACGTATCCGGCGGCCGCAACGGGTTGTGACAACGTGGCAATCGGCACCGCGGCGGTGGCGAACTCCGGTTCGTCGACCGGCGCCTATAGCGAAACCGTCGCGATCGGCCGCATGGCCGGCGCGACCGGCACGCAGGCAACCGCGGTCGGCGGCAATTCCACCGCCAACGGAGACCACGCAACGGCGCTCGGCGCGCTTACCCGAGCAACCGGTATCCAGGCGACGGCAGTCGGCGACGGCGCGATCGCCAATGGAGCCACCGCGTCGGCATTCGGTCAGGGTGCCTCGGCCGTCGACCAGGCAACGGCGGTCGGACAAGGCGCGAGCGCGACCGCGACGTTCTCGACGGCGGTCGGCAAGGGCAGCGTGGCAGCCGGCGGGACGGCCCTCGGCTTCCAGGCGAACGCCGGCGCCAACGATGCGGTCGCGCTCGGCATCGACAGCTCGGCGTCCGCAACCGGCAGCGTGGCCATCGCCCGCGCGACGGCATCCGCCGTGAACGCGGTCGCCATCGGCGAAGGCGCGAACGCCGCCGACGCGAACTCCGTCGCATTGGGCTCGAATGCAGCGACGCGCGCGTTCACGACCGTGAGCAGCGTAACGCTCAACGGCGTCAGCTACAGCGGCTTCGCGGGCACGCCGGTCGGTGTGGTCAGCGTCGGCAGCGCCGGTGCCGAGCGGCAGATCGTGAACGTCGCGGCCGGTGCAATCAGCTCAACCAGCACGGACGCCGTCAATGGTTCGCAGCTGTTCTCGATCGCAAGCCAGGTTTCGACGTTGACGACGGATCTCGCGGCGCTGACCACCACCGTCGGCAAGATCTCGTCGAGCGTCCCGAGCGGCACGGTGACGGACACGACGGACACCGCGATCGGCACGAATACGTCGGTCACCGCCACGAATGGAACGGCAGTCGGCAACGGCTCGAACGTCTCGGGCGACAACGGTACGGCGGTCGGCGTGAATTCGACCGTCACCGCGACGAACGGCACGGCCATCGGTACGAATTCGAAGGTCACCGCCACGAACGGCACGGCGATCGGCACCGGCTCGAACGTGTCCGGCACGGACTCCACCGCGATCGGCACGAACAGCCGCGCGAGCGCCAACAATGCCGTGGCGTTGGGCGCGAACTCGATCGCGGATCGCGACAACACGGTTTCGATCGGCGCGCCGGGTGCCGAACGCCAGTTGACCAACGTGGCCGACGGCACAGCGCCAACGGACGGCGTCAACGTGCGCCAGTTGAACGGTGCGATCAATTCGGTGCGCGAAGAAATGTCGAAGTACCGCAAGGACGCGAACGCTGGCACGGCGAGCGCGATCGCGATGGCCAACCTGCCGCAGGCCGTGCTGCCCGGCGAGAAGGTCGTTGCGCTCGGCGGCGGCACGTACGGCGGTCAAAGCGCGATGGCGGTCGGCCTGTCGGTCGCGACGACGAAATGGCTCGTCAAAGGCTCGATCACGACGGCGGTGTC
Source organism: Burkholderia sp. RF2-non_BP3 (assembly GCF_001522185.1). Lineage (NCBI taxonomy): Bacteria > Pseudomonadati > Pseudomonadota > Betaproteobacteria > Burkholderiales > Burkholderiaceae > Burkholderia > Burkholderia sp. RF2-non_BP3. The sequence continues at coordinate 32,868 of NZ_LOSU01000009.1, forward strand.
GGGCCACGGCTCGTTCGGCGCCGGCGCGGGCGTCGGCTATCGCTGGTAGGCGACACCGAGCTGCGCAGCGCCGGCGGACGGCTTGCCGACGCTACGTATACAGCGACGCCTGCGGCAATTCCCCCGTCAACGCGAACCGGCCGACGTCGCGCAGCCGGTAGTCGAGCGGATCGTGCAGCGTATGCGTGCGCGCGTTGCGCCAGAAGCGGTCGAGGCCGAGCGATGCGGCCGTCGCGCGCGCGCCGCACGCATCGAACAGCGCCTCGCCGTTGTCGAGCGCCGCGCGCTGCGCGACGATCTTCGCGTCCGACACCGCGAGCGCCACTTCAGCACGTTCGCCAGCCGTCAGCGCGTCGCGCCGCGTCCATGCGCGCTGCAACGCGACGGCCGCGCGATCGGCCAGCGACGCCGCCGCAACCGCCCGCACGCGCATGTCGCCGAAGCGCTGCAGCGTATAGGGATCGTCGCTCGCCTGCGCGACGCCCGAGTCAATCCACGGCCGGCCGTGCGCCAGCACGTATTCGCGCGCCTCGGCCAGCGCGCCTTCCGCAAGCCCGACGAACAGGTTCGTCAACACGAGCTGCGACACCAGCGTGCGCAGCGTCGCGCGCGGCGTCGGCGGCGTCTCGGACCGGTGCAGCACGTCGTCCGGCGCGAGCGTCACGCCGTCGAAGCGCACGCTGCCGCTGTCGGTCTGGCGCTGGCCGACCGGATCCCAGTCGTCGTTGACCGTGATCCCGTCGCGATCGGTCGGCACGACGCCGAACACGGCGCGGCCCGTTTCCGGATCGTGCGCGGACACGGTCATCCGCTGCGAGCCGCGCGTGCCCGAGCAGAATCCCTTCACGCCGTCGAGCCGGTAGCCGCCGTCCGGCGTCGCGGTCGCCACCAGCCGCGTGTCGAGCGGGTTCACGGCATTGCCCCACCACCAGCGATGCTCGACCGTGCCGCGCAGATAGCGTTCGCGCTGCGCCGCACTGCCCCACACGTCGACGCTCACCACCTGCAGTATCTGGAACCCGACCAGATGCGCGAGCGCGCTGTCGACGCGCGCGATCCGCCGGATCGTGTCGTAGATCGCCGGCCACTCGGCTTCCTGTCCGCCGAATTCGCGCGGCACCGCGAGCGTCAGCAGGCCCGCGTCGGCGAGCCGCTGCTTCTCGTCGGCCGCATGACCGCCCGCGCGGTCGCGCGCGGCGGCCGTCGCACGCAGCGCGTCGATCGCACGCGCCAGCGCATCGGCGTCGATCGCGCTGGCGTCGGAGTCCGGCGCCAGCGTCGCCGGGCCGCGAGGATCGTTCATGCGACGGCTTCCTGCGCAACGGTTGCGTGCGCAACGACATCGCTCGACAGCGGCACCAGCGCGCCGAGTCGACGGCCGGTCAGCCGCGACAGGATCTCGCGCCGCCAGTCGTCGTAGATCGCGCGGTATTCGGCGATATCGGCACCGAACACGTGCGCGGTGTGCGCATATTCGTCGTGCAGATAACCGTCGAGCCGTGCCTGCGTTTCCTCGTCGGCCGCGATCACGCGATCGATCAGCGCGTCGCGCTCGGCGGCCGGCAGCGCCTTCAACGTGTCGAACCACCACTGGACGATCTGCACGCGATGCCACTCCTCGTCCGGTCGAATCCGGTTCTCGCCGTGCTCGCGCATCGCGCCGTCGGCGATGCGGCCGGTCTTGCGCTGAATCCACAGCTTCGCGAGGATGTGCAGTTCGTAATGCCATTCGAACGCGAGAAAGCCCGCGACGTCGCGCACCGCGATGTCTCCGATGCGTTCCCAGTGCGCGGCGACGAGCCGATCGACTTCCGGCAGCGGATCGCGGCCCGTCAGTTCGGTCACGCGTTCGCGACCGATCACGGCGTGCGCGCCGTCGTCGCCGAGCTGACGCGACAGGATCAGCTGGAAATGCGGGTCGTCGCGGAACAGCGTGTCGATCGCCTTCGCGACGACCTGCACGATGAACAGGTCGTGCGACGCCATCTTCGTGTAGTAGTCGGCGACGGCGGCCCGTTCGTCTTCATCGCGAGGCTCGCGCGGCGGTGTCGCCAGCTTGTCCGGGAAGTCGGGGCGATGGCGTCGCGCGACGTCCAGAAACAGCGCTTCCTCGAATTGTCCGTTCCATTCGCGCGGCGCGCCGGTAGGTAAGGTCATGGGTATGGTTCTCTCAGGGTCTTCAATGAAAAGAGCCGGCGCTCGTGGCGCCGCTCAGGTACGCCGGGTCACGCGTCGGACCAGGCGGTCGCCCGTGATTTGCACGGCCGAAACGAGTGCGATCAGGATCACGATCACGGTCACCATGACGGTGGTGTCGAAGCGCTGGTAGCCGTAGCGGATCGCGAGATCGCCGAGCCCGCCCGCGCCGACGGCGCCGGCCATCGCGGTCGAGCCGATCAGCGCGACGACGGTGATCGTGAAGCCGCCGAGCATGCCGGGCAGCGCCTCAGGCAGCAGCACGTGCCACACGATGTGGCGACGTTTCGCGCCCATCGCGAGCGCGGCCTCGATCAGCCCGCGATCGACTTCGCGCAGGCTCACCTCGGCAATCCGCGCGAAGAATGGAATCGCGGCGATCGACAGCGGCACGACGGCCGCCCACACGCCGATGGTCGTGCCGATCAGCACGCGCGTGAACGGCAGCAGCGCGACGAGCAGGATGATGAACGGCGTCGAGCGGAACACGTTGACGAGCGCGCCGAGCACCGCGTTCACGCCGCGCCGCGCGTAGATGCCGCCCGGCGCGGTCGTCACGAGGATCACCGCGAGCGGGATGCCGATCAGCGCGGCGATCGCGGCCGACGCGGCGACCATCGACAGCGTGTCGCGGATCGCGTCGAGCAGTTCGGGCCACCAGAGTTCAAACATAGCCGAGCACCTCCGCGTGGTTCGCATGGCGGCGTGCGCGTTCGAGCAGTGCCGCGACCGCGCCGCCGCGTGCCGGCGGCTGCCCCGCGTCATCCGCGCGCGGCGATGCCGCGATCACGAGACGCCCCTGCGCATGGCCCTGGATCCGCTCGATCCCGCCGTGCAGAAAGCGCACCGAACCGCCGAGCGCCGCCGCGAGCGCGCCGACGTCCGGCTCGCCGCCGCTCTCGCCCGTATAGCGAACGTCGAGCACCACCTGCGCGCCGTCGGGCAGCGCGGCCTGCTCGGGCAACGGCCGCACGCGCGCGGCCAGTTCGGCCGGCAGGTCGTGCACGAGCGTGCTGAGCAGCGCCCGCGTCGCGCCGTGGCGCGGTTCGCCGAACACGCGCCACACCGGGCCCGTTTCGACGACCTCGCCCTGCTCGATCACCGCGACCGTGTCGCAGACCGCGCGAATCACTTCCATCTCGTGCGTGATCAGCACGATCGTCAGCCCGAGGCGGCGGTTGATGTCGGCGAGCAACGCGAGGATCGATTGCGTCGTCTCGGGATCGAGCGCCGAGGTCGCCTCGTCGCACAGCAGCACCTCCGGGTCGTGCACCAGCGCCCGTGCGATGCCGACGCGCTGCTTCTGGCCGCCCGACAGGCTCGCCGGATACGCGTCGCGCTTCGCGGCGAGCCCGACGAGTTCGAGCAGCGCCTCGGCCTTGCGCGTGCGCTCGGCCTTCGGCACGCCGGCGATCTTCAGCGGCAGCGCGACGTTCTCGAACACCGTCTTCGCCGACAGCAGGTTGAAATGCTGGAACACCATGCCGGTGCGACGCCGCAGCGCGACGAGCCCGTCCTCGTCGAGCGCGCCGACGTCGACGCCCTGCACGCGTACGCTGCCCGAACTCGGCCGCTCGAGGCCGTTCACGAGCCGCAGCAGCGTCGACTTGCCGGCACCGCTGCGGCCGATGATCCCGAACACCTCGCCGCGCCGCACGTCGAGCGTCACGTCGCGCAGCGCGGCGGCCTGGCCGCGCGGCGTCGAGAACACCTTGCCGACGTGCGCGAGCGACACGGCGGCGCCGTCGGCGCGCGCGGCCGCTTCGTCAAGCGCCCCTTGTGCGTGCGCGCCTGCGCCGGCCCGCGCGGCCGAAGCCTCGATGAAACCCAGCGTATCGAACAATTGCGTCATCGCTTCGCTCCGTCACGTTCATGCATGCGCGGGATGCGCGGGTTCCGTCGCCGGCGCGGCGGTGGGCCGGTGCCGCGCGCCCGTGTGCCAGGCCGGCAGCCGTGCGCCGGCGCCGAACAGTTTCTCGCGCAGCGTCGGGGCGGGATCGTAGTCTTCCTTGTAGACGCCGCGGTTCTGCAATTCCGGCACGACCCAGTCGACGAAATCCTCGAACGACTCGGGCATCACGGTGCGCGTCAGGTTGAAACCGTCGATGCCCGTCTCGTCGATCCACGACTGCAGTTCGTCCGCGACCTGCGACGGCGAACCGACGATCGGCGCATAGCGGCCGCCCAGCGACATCTGTTCGAGCATCCGGCGCACGGTCCACGTGCCGGTCGTGCTCTTGCGCGAGATCGCGTCGACGGCCGACTGGATCGAGTCGGTCTTCACGTACGAGATCGGCTCGTCGAGGCCGTACTTCGCGAAGTCGATGCCGGTCGAGCTCGCGAAATGCGCGAGGCCGGCTTCCGGGCTCGCGTAGCGCCGGTATTCGTCGAACTTCTCGCGCGCGAGACGTTCGGTCTCGGCGGTCACGACGCTCACGCCGGCGAAAATCCTGATCGATGCCGGGTCGCGCCCCTGCCGTGCGGCGGCCGCGCGAATGTCGAGCGCGGCCGCGCGCGCGGCGGCCTTGCTCTGCCCGTTCACGAACACGCATTCCGCATGCCGCCCCGCGAATTCGACGCCGCGCGCCGACGAACCGGCCTGGTACAGCACCGGCGTGCGCTGCGGCGACGGCTCGCTCAGGTGAATCGCGTCGACCGAATAGAACGGCCCGTCGTGCTTCACGCGCCGCACCTTGCCCGGCTGCGCGAACACGCGCGCGTGCGCATCGCGGATCACCGCGTCGTCGTCCCAGCTCAGTTCCCACAGCTTGTAGACGACGTCCATGTAATCGTCCGCGCGTTCGTAGCGGTCGTCGTGGCCGATCTGCTGCGCGAGGCCCATCCCGCGCGCGGCGCTGTCGAGATAGCCGGTCACGATGTTCCAGCCGACGCGCCCCTTCGTCAGATGGTCGAGCGTCGACATGCGGCGCGCGAACAGGTAAGGCGGCTCGTAGGTCAGGTTCGCGGTCACGCCGAAGCCGAGATGTTGCGTGACCTGCGCCATCGCGGGCACGAGCAGCAGCGGATCGTTGACGGGCACCTGCACCGATTCGCGCAGCGCGGCGTCCGGGCCGCCGCCGAACACGTCGTACACGCCGACGATGTCCGCGAGGAAGATCCCGTCGAACTTGCCGCGTTCGAGCGTCCGCGCGAGATCGGCCCAGTAGTCGAGATCGGTGTAGTGCGCGGAGCGGTCGCGCGGATGCGTCCACAGCCCTTGGTTGATGTGCCCGACGCAGTTCATGTTGAACGCGTTGAGCAGGATCTTCTTGCGGTTCGCCGTCGTCATGTCGCCTCCGTCACCACGCGATCGCGTACAGCGAGCCGAACGCGTTGTCGAGCGCCCGGCGCACCGCCGGCGAGTGCTGGTAGATCGCGATGAACTTGCGGATGCGCGCATCGTTCACGCTCTCCGGCCGCACGACCCACTGGATCGCGAAGTTCTTGTTCTCGGTGCCGTCGAACAGCAGCGCGCTGTTCGGGTCGGTCGTGCCGGCGAGCTTGATGAAGCTCGGGTAGCCCTGCGCAAGGTCGACGTCGTCGAGCGAGCGCGCGAGCTGCGACGCTTCGAGCGGGATGATCTTCAGGTGTTTCGGATTCGACACGATGTCGTGCGTCGTCGCGCGGTAGTCGGCGCCCGGCTTCAGCGTGATGAGGCCCGCGCGCTGCAGCAGCAACAGCCCGCGCCCGCCGTTCACCGGATCGTTCGCGATCGCGACGCGCGCGCCGTCCTTCAGCTCGTCGAAGCGCTTCACCTTCTTCGAATAGAGGCCGATCTTCATGATCGTGCCGGGCGCGATCGATACGAAGTTGTAGCCGCCCTGCTTCTTCGCGTTCTCGAGAAACGGAATGTGCTGGAAGTAGTTGACGTCGATGTCCTTGTTCGCGAGCGCCGCGTTCGGCGTATTCCAGTCGGTGAACTCGACGATCCGCACGTCGAGGCCCTGCTCCTTCGCCTCCTTCGCGGCGATCTTCAGCGCATCGATCTGCGGGCTCGTCGAGATGCCGACCTTCAACGGCGCGGTATCGGCGCGCGCGCCGTTCAGCATCGCGACGCCGAGCAGCGCGGCGACCAGCAGGCTGGCCACGCGGCCGGGGGAAAAGCGGGTGGAAAAGACGGCATGCAGCATGGGAACCACTCTCCTGTCCAAAGACGGTATCGACGGATGAGCGACGCCGCGGCGAACGCGCGGGCGTTCTCCGGATGGTCGTCGTCGCATCGGAAAAGGATCAGTCGATGATAGAGAGCGGCGGGAAGGCGGTCTACGAAGCGATTGTGCGAAGAAAATCGCGTGCGGCGATATGGCGCGCGATCCGCCGCGCGGGCAGCCGCCCGGATGGCCAGTTGGCCGAAATCTCGGCCTGGCCGGCGGGCGAATTCCGAAATCTCGGCCACCTGCGGCTGCAACCCTTTCCGCAGACGAAACAAATCCGTTATGAATCAATGCATTGAAAATATTCCGGCAGGCCGGATTTCTGGCACGGGGGTTGCGTAATAGACGGCACACGATGCCGCGAAGCCATGCAGGCATTCCAACATCAGGAGACACGTCTTGCAGACCTCAATCCCTACCCCCACCCGTGCCGAGCCGATTGCCGAAGCCGGTCCCGCCACGCGCGAGCGCTTCTGGCCTGAAGGCTGGTGGAAGCTGATGGAAATCCGCATCGGCATCATCCCGCTGCCGGTCTACGTGATCCTGTTCGGGCTGATCGTCGGCTTCGCGGTGACGGGCAAGGTGCCCGGCGAGATCTCGATGGCGATCGCCGTGCTCGCGTTCTTCGGCTTCACCTGCGCGGAACTCGGCAAGCGCCTGCCGCTCTTGCGCAACATCGGCGCGGCCGCGATCTTCGCGACCTTCGTGCCGTCGGCGCTCACCTACTACCACGTGCTGCCGAAGCCCGTGCTGAACCTCACCGTCGAGTTCACGAAGTCGACGAACTTCCTGTACCTGTTCATCGCGTCGATCATCGTCGGCAGCATCCTGAGCATGGACCGGCGCGTGCTGATCCAGGGCTTCGTGAAGATCTTCATTCCGCTCGCCGCCGGCTCGGTCGCGGCCGCGATCGTCGGCACGGCGGTCGGCACCGCGCTCGGCCTCGGCGCGCGCCACACGCTGCTGTACATCGTCGTGCCGATCATGGCGGGCGGCGTCGGCGAAGGCGCGATTCCGCTGTCGATCGGCTATTCGGAACTGATGCACCTGCCGCAGGGCGAGATGTTCGCGATGGTGCTGCCGCCGGTGATGCTCGGCAGCCTGACCGCGATCATCCTGTCGGGCGCGCTCGACATGCTCGGCAAGCGCCTGCCGCACCTGACCGGCAACGGCCGCCTGCAGGTCGGCGAAAGCGGCGACATGACGCCGGAAAGCGAGGAAATCCGCGGCCACGTCGACGTCACGCACATCGCGGGCGCCGGCATCACGGCGATCACGCTGTACCTCGTCGGCCTGATGGCGCACAAGCTGTTCGGCCTGCCCGCGCCGGTCGCGATGCTGTTCCTCGCGGTGCTGGTGAAGCTCGCGCGCGCGGTGTCGCCGCCGCTGCAGGAAGGCGCGTTCGTCGTCTACAAGTTCTTCTCGACCGCCGTCACGTATCCGCTGCTGTTCGCGATCGGCGTCGCGATGACGCCGTGGGACAAGCTGACCGCCGCCTTCACGATCGTCAACGTCGTCACGATCGTGTCGACCGTCGCGACGCTGATGGGCACGGGTTTCGTGGTCGGCCGCCTGCTGAAGATGTACCCTATCGACACCGCAATCGTGAACGCCTGCCACAGCGGGCAAGGCGGCACCGGCGACGTCGCGATCCTGACCGCCGCGAACCGGATGCAGCTGATGCCGTTCGCGCAGATCGCGACGCGCATCGGCGGCGCAATCGTCGTCACGGTGACGCTGATCCTGGTCGCGCACTTCGGATGACGCGCCGCTGCGCGCACCGTCGCGCAGGCTGCTTCGCACGCGCCGCCGCCGGCCCTGCCGGCGCGCGGCGCGCGTCGTTCGGGGCGTCGCTCCGGGGGCCGGTTGCGGACGACCGGTTGCGGGCTTCGATGAGGGCGAACGTGCAGAAGAGCTTCAAGGGAATCCCGTGGTGGGGGTGGGCGTCGGCCGCCGTGCTGTATGTCGGCGTGGCGGGCGCGGCCGTCGATTTCGCATGGGAACGCGCGATCGACGCGCTCGAGGAAACCGGCGCGCATCGGCTCGACCTGTACGCATCGAGCCTGAAGAGCGAACTCGGCCGCTTCGAGATCCTGCCCGGCCTGGTCGCCCGCCAGGACGGCGTGCGCACGCTGCTGCGCGCCGCGCCGCAAGACCGGCCCGCGCTCACGCACACCGTGAACACGTATCTCGAAGCCGTGAACCGCGACGCGGGCAGCGGTGCCGTCGACGTGATCGACCTGCAGGGCGAAGTGATCGCCGCCAGCAACTGGAACGAGACGATCAGCTTCGTCGGCACCAACGTGTCGTACCGGCCGTACTTCAAGGATGCCCTGGCGCACGGCAGCGGCCGCTTCTTCGGGATCGGCACCAACACCGGCGTGCCGGGCGTCTACTTCGCGAGCGCGGTGCGCGACGACGGCGTGCCGATCGGCGCGACCGCCGTGAAGATCAGCGTCGACCCGCTCGAATCCGCGTGGCGCGCGCCGGGGGTCGCCGCGATGGTGGTCGACGGCAACGGCGTGGTCGTGATCTCGACCGAGCCGGCGTGGAAATTCACCGCGCTGCGCCCAATCACCGCGCAGCAGCAGCGCGACATCCAGGCGTCGCGGCAATACGCGGGCCGCACGGTCGACGTGCTGCCGTACCGCCACATCGGCGACCGCAGCGCCGCCGCATGGTTCGGCACGTTCCCGGATCCGCGTCACGCCGGTCGCAGCACACGCTATCTCGTGATGTCGCGGCCCGCGCCGCAGGCCGGCGACTCGCTGATGGTGCTGCTCGACATCGCCGGCGCGCGGCGCCAGCAGCAAACCGCGTTCGTGTTCGTCACCGGCGCGTTCCTGATCGCCGCGCTGCTGGTCGGCTACGCGATCCAGCGCCGCCGGGCGATCGTCGCGCGGCTGAACGCGCAGGACGCGCTGCGCCGCGCGAACGACCGGCTCGAGTTGACCGTCGCGCAGCGCACGGCCGCGCTGACGGCCGCGAACGAGCGGATGCAGCGCGAGATCGTCGAACGCGAACGCACCGAGCAGCGGCTGCGCGATTCGCAGCAGGAAGTCGTGCACGCGGGCAAGCTCGCGGTGCTCGGGCAGATGGCCGCGGGCCTCACGCACGAGCTGAACCAGCCGCTCGTCGCGATCCGCACGCTGTGCGACAACGCACGCACGTTCTTCGAGCGCGGCCAGCCGGCGCCGGCATACGCCAATCTCGAACGGATCGGCAAGCTGGTCGACGGCATGGCCGTGCTCACCGGCGAGCTGAAGACCTTCGCGCGCAAGCCCGACGTCGAGCGCGTCGCCGTGTCGCTGAACGAGGCCGTCGCGCACGCGCGGCTCATCTACGATGCGCGGATCCGCGACGAAGGCGTGCAGCTCGACGTGAACATCGCGCCCGGCACGACGGTATCCGCGGAATCGAGCCAGTTGCAGCAGGTGATCGTGAACCTGCTCGGCAACGCGCTCGACGCGGTGCATGACGCGCCCGTGCGGCGCATCGTCATCGAAGCCGACGATGCGGACGCAGCCGGCCGCGTGCGCCTCACCGTCGCCGACAGCGGCGCCGGCATCGCGCCGGAGGTGCTGCCGCACCTGTTCGAGCCGTTCGTCACCACCAAGCCGCGCGGCCAGGGCCTCGGGCTCGGCCTCGCGATCACGTCGCGCATCGTCGAGGCGTTCGGCGCGAAGATCGCCGCGACGAACCGCGACGCCGGCGGCGCGCAGTTCACCATCGAATTCGCGGCGGTCACGCCGCAACAAAGGACAGAGCATGGAAGATGAGATTCGCGTGCTGGTCGTCGAGGACGATGAAAACGTCCGGATCGGCGTCGAGCAGGCCGTCGCGCTCGCGGGGTTCCCGGTCGACGCGTTCGCGTCGGCCGCCGACGCGCTCGCGCACGTCGCGCCCGGCGCGCCCGTCGTGATCGTGTCGGACGTGCGGATGCCGGGCATCGACGGGCTGCAGCTGCTCGAACGCGTGATGGCCGTCGATACGCAGATTCCGGTCGTGCTGATCAGCGGCCACGCCGACATTTCGACGGCCGTCGGCGCGATGCAGGACGGCGCATACGACTTCATCGAGAAGCCATTTTCGTCGGACGTGATCGCCGGCCGCGTCGCGCGCGCGGTCGAGAAGCGCAGGCTCACGCTCGAGGTGCAGGGGCTGCGCGCGGCGCTCAACAACTGGCAAGGTATCGAGGCGTTCGTGCTCGGCAAGTCGCCCTCGATGGCCGACGTGCGCAAGAAGATCCTGCGCCTCGCCGATACGTCGGTGTCGGTGCTCATCACCGGCGAGACGGGCACCGGCAAGGAACTGATCGCGCGCAGCCTGCACGACTTCGGCGGCCGGCGCGATGCGCATTTCGTCGCGCTGAATTGCGGCGGCCTGCCCGAGCAGGTGTTCGAGAGCGAGCTGTTCGGCCACGAGGCCGGCGCGTTCACCGGCGCGATCAAGAAGCGCATCGGCAAGATCGAATGGGCGCACGGCGGCACGCTGTTTCTCGACGAGATCGAGACGATGCCGATTCCGCTGCAAATCAAGATGCTGCGCGTGCTGCAGGAACGCGTGGTGGAGCGGCTCGGCGCGAACGAGCTGATTCCGGTCGATTGCCGCGTCGTCGCCGCGTCGAAGGCCGATCTCGCCGAACTCGCGGCCGACGGGCGCTTCCGCGCGGACTTGCTGTATCGGCTCAACGTCGCGCAGATCGAGCTGCCGCCGCTGCGCGAGCGGCGCGAGGACGTGCCGCTGCTGTTCGAGCATTTCGTGCTCGCGGCCGCGCGGCGCTTCGGGCAGCCGGCGCCGGTCGTCACCGCTGCGCAGGTGTCCGAACTGATGACGCATGCATGGCCCGGCAACGTGCGCGAACTGCAGAACGTGGCCGATCGCTTCGTGCTCGGGCTGACCGGCGACAGCCTGCTGTCGTCCGGCGGCGAACCGGCGGCGGGCGGCACGCTTGCCGAGCAGATGGCGTATTTCGAGCGGATGCTGATCGAGGACATGCTGCGGCGTCACAACGGCAACGTGGCGGATGCGAGCGTTGCGCTCGGCATGCCGAAGAAGACGCTTTATCACAAGCTGCGCAATCTGCGGATTCCCGCGCGCGGCGACGCGGCGGCCGACGGCGGCGAATGAAGCGAAAGGATACGCACGGCATGGATCGCATCGACATCACCGCACGCGGCCGCATCGACGGCCACCTGATCCGCGGTGTCACCCGAGCACACAAGACGTTCCGCCCGAGCGACTGGCCCGAACGGCTCGCGGGCGTCATCACGCTGTTCGTCGGCGAGCGGCGGCCCGGCTATCCGTGCGCGCTGTCGCGGCTCGCGATGCCGGTCGTCGACGGCGGCGTCAAATGCCTGTTCGTGTCGGACGAATTGCGCGACGTATGCACCGACGCGTTCGACTTCGCGATGCAGTTCGCCGCCGACAACGATCTTCCCGTCGAGCTTCAGACCGCGCCGGCGTTGGTGGTGCGGTAATGCGCGGGCCGCGTTCGGCGGCCTTCGCCGCGCTTTCATCCGCGCAGCCAATCATCAGATGATTGAAAGCTTCGCCACATCCCCACGCTGCGGCAAGGGTTTTCAGCCGAACCATCAATAAAATTGATCGTGACGATGAAAATTATGCGTTTTCCTTGCAGCTTGCCGTGAGGCATAGTTGCGACGTGATGACGCACCCATTGAGTTTTCAGTCATGAACATGCGAATCGAGCCGTCGGTGCTCGCGAACCCGGACCTGCAATTTGCGACGCTTTCGTCGGGCATCAGCCTGCCGTATGTCGAGCGGGGGAGCGGCGCGCCGATGGTGTTCGTGCACGGATCGTTGTGCGACTACCGTTACTGGGATCCGCAACTCGCGTCGCTGTCGGCCCACTACCGCTGCATCGCGCCGAGCCTGAGCCACTACTGGCCGGCCGTCGAAGCGGGCATCCAGGACGAGTTCAGCTGGCAGAACCACGTCGACGAGCTCGCCGAATTCATCGACGCACTCGATCTCGGCCCCGTGCATCTCGTCGGCCACTCGCGAGGCGGCAGCGTCGCGTTCAACGTCGCCCGCCAGCATCCGCACCTCGTCGACACGCTGACGCTCGCCGATCCGGGCGGCCCGCTGCAGCAGCCGGGCGTGCGCGAAGCCGCGCTGCCGGCCGCCGCGATCGCACTGCGCACGAAGGCCGTGAACCTGATCGGGGAAGGCGAAGTGGAAGCCGGCCTCGAGATGTTCGTCGATTCGGTGAGCCTGCCCGGCGCATGGAAGAAGAGCACGTCGCGCTTTCGCACGATGGCGATCGACAACGCGAGCACGCTGCCGAAGCAGCTTCAGGATCCGCTGCCCGCGTATTCGCAGCACACGGCGTCGGATATCGCGTGCCGTACGCTGCTGATCGACGGCCAGCGCAGCCCGAAGATGTTCCGCAACAACGTCGACACGCTGTCGCAATGGATCGGCGATGCGCAACGGCAGACCGTCGCCGGTGCGTCGCACGGGATGAACGCGGCGAGCCCCGCGGTGTTCAACCGTTACGTGCACGAGTTCGTCGCCGCGTAACGCTCGCGGGCGGCATTCGCGCCGCCCGTCTTCCTCTCTCTCTTGCAGAAGCGAAACGGCGCACGCAATCCGCATCGTTTCGCATCCCTCTGCGTCACGCCACTGGCGCCGCCTTGCGCGTCACCGCCTCCGGCAATCCGAACACGCTGTCGAACGCCCAGTTGTACGTAAACGTGAAGATCGGGAAGAACACGATCAGCACCGCGTCGTACAGGAACGCCTGCACCAGCGACACGTCGAGCCACCACGCGATCAGCGGGATCAGGAACGTCACGAGCGCGACCTGAAAACCGATCGCATGCACGACGCGCCGCGCGACGGTGCGCGTCGTTTCCGCGCGGCGCCGCTCCCACGCCTCGAACCCGAGGTTGTACAGAAAATTGACGATGACGCCCGTCGTCGAGATCATCACGCCGAGCAGGCCGCTCGTCGTCGCGCTCGCGCCGCTCAGCATGCCGAGCACCGACGATGCGACGAGGATGCCGAGCACCTCGAACATCACGACGTAGACTATGCGTCTCTTCCATCCTTGCATGACCCACCACCTTCATATCGAACGAGGTGGCGAGACTACAGCGGGCACTTCGCCCGCAAAAGTCAGGTCCTTTCAATTTTTCTGACAGGAGGCCGCCGATGCTGACCAGCGACCACATCGACATGCTGCTGACCGTCATCGACAAAGGCTCGTTCTCGGTGGCCGCGCGCGCGCTCGGCCGCACGCCGTCGGCGGTCAGCATGGCGATCGCGAACCTCGAGGCCGAGCTGGACCTCGTGCTGTTCGATCGCGGCACGCGCGAGCCCACGCCGACCGCCGCGATGGCCGCGCTGCTGCCCGATGCGCGGTCGATCGCCGAACGGTTGCAGGCGTTGCGCGCGCATGCGCAGCACTTGTCGGAAGGCGTCGAGGACACGCTGCGGCTCGGCCTCGCGGCGGAGCTCGACGGCGCGCCCGTTGCGCGCGCACTGACCGCCGTCGCCGCGAAATATCCGGCGCTCGCGATCAGCATCGTCACCGCGCCGCAGGACGCGATCGTCGACGCATTGCATCGCGGCGCGGTTGATCTCTGCGTCGCGTACGGCGGGCTCGATCTTCATCCGCAGGAACAGATCCACGCGCTGTGGACCGAAACGCTGATCGCCGTCGCCGCGCCCGGCCATCCGTCGATCGCCGAAGGCGCGCATCCCGAGGCGATCGAACGGCTGTCGGGGTTTCGGCAGATCGTCATCGCGGACCCGGAACGGCCGCTCACCGACGTGCGTCCCGTGATCGGCAACCGCACGTGGAAGGTGACCGACATGGCCACCGCGATCGCGCTCGTGAAGGCCGGACACGGCTGGGCGAACCTGCCCGAATCGCTGATCGGCCGGCATGTCGAAGACGGCGAACTGGCGCCGCTCGTCTTCGCGAACATCCGCAACGGGCTGCCGCTGCCCGTGTACCTGCGCCGGCCGAAGTACACGGGGCTCGGCAAGGCGGCCAGCGAACTGGTGCGGGCGCTGCGGGCGGAAAGCGACAACAGGTAAGCGGTGCGGCGGCGAACGCCGCCGCAGCGTTGGTCAATGCCCGACGGCTAGACCGTTAGTTGCAGTTGCTTCGCGTCTTCCGGCAGTCCCCGATTCGCCCTGGGACCTGCAACCGGAGCGACGCACATGGCGACACCGGGACAAAAGGCCAATAAAAAACCCGATCCGCGTCACCACGGATCGGGTTCTTCGATCGACCGCCTGTTACGGCAGCCCGTCGCCGGCCGGCATATCAACGCACGGCGACTTCCTGCTTGCCCTTCCCCGCATCGCCGACCGCCGTCGGCGCCGCGCCCCACCCGCCGCCCAGCGCGCGGATCAGGTTGACGGTCGACACGGCCTGCGCGCCGGTCAGCTGGTTCGCCTGCAACTGCGACTGCAGCACCGACCGCTCGCTGTCGATCACGTCGAGATAGGCCACCTCACCTTCCTGATACTGCGTACGCGACAGCGTCGCCGCACGGCGCGACGCATTGACGGCCGCATCCTGCGCGCGAATCTGGTCGTCGAGCAGACGCAGATCGGCGAGATTGTCCTCGACCTCGCGGAATGCGACGAGCACCTGCTGCCGGTAGTTCGCGACCTGCTCGTCATACTGCGCGCGCGCCTGCTGCACGCCGGCCGCACGACGCCCGCCGTCGAACAGCGGCAGCGTCAACGCGGTGCCGGCGAACGGCCCGAGCAGGAACGTGCGGCTCGACCACAGGAACAGGTTGCCGAGTGTCGACGCTTCATAACCGAACGCACCCGTGATATCGAGCTTCGGGAAATACGCCGATTTCGCGAGACCGATCCGCGCGTTCGCGGCCGCCATCGCGCGCTCGGCCGCCGACACGTCCGGGCGGCGTTCGAGCAGCGCGGACGGCAGGCCGGCGGGCACCTTCACCGCGACCGGCACGATCGGCGTCTCCTTGAACGCGAAGTCCGCGGGCGCCTTGCCGAGCAGGATCGCGAGCGCATGCTCGGACGCCGCGCGCCGACGCGCGACGCCGACCGCATCGGCCTGCGCGGTCGCCAGTTCGTTCTTCGCGCGCGACACGTCGAGCTCGCTGATGTCGCCTTCGTTGAAGCGGCGCTGCACGAGCTTGAGCGCCTGGTCGCGCAATTCGACCGTGCGACGGTACAGGTCCTGATCCGAGTCGAGCTGGCGCAGTTCGAAGTAGTTCTGCGCGACGTCCGCCTGCAGCGCGAGCTGCACCGAACGGAACAGCGCTTCGCTCTGCGCCTGGTCGGCGCGCGACGCCTCGACGTTGCGGCTCACGCGGCCGAACAGGTCGGCCTCGTACGACACCGTGCCCTGCGCGCGCCACAGCGTCGCGGTGGTCGGGCCCGTGCCCTGCGGCTGGAACTGCGACGCCGACGACAGCCCTTCGCGCGTCGGCCCGAACCCGGCGCCGACCTGCGGGAACCACTGCGAGCGCGCGGTGCGGGTCGCCGCACGCGCTTCCTCGACGCGCGCCGCCGCGGCCTTCAGGTTCTGGTTCGCGGCGAGCGCCTGCGACTCGAGCGAGTCGAGCACCGGATCGCCGAACACCTTCCACCATTCGCCGCGATGCTCGCCGTCCGCCGGTTCGGCGGTCTTCCACGTGCCGGCCTGTTCGCCGGCCGCGAGCGTCGGCGCTTCCTTGAACGCCGCGGGCGTCGACACGTCCGGGCGCTTGTAGTCGGGCCCCACCGCGCACGCGGCGAGCAGCGTCGCGAGCAGGGTGCTCGCGGCCGCCACCTTCGCGAAGCGCATCAGGCCATTCGAGTTGTGCATGTTGTCCATCTTTTTATCCTCAAGCATCCGAAGCCGGTACGCCCTGGCCCGGCACGCCATAGCCGGCGGAGTCCTTGCCGGCGACGTGGATCTTGCCGCCCGCCAGCGTGCGCAGCACGACGTAGAACACCGGCGTCAGCATCAGCCCGAACAGCGTCACGCCGAGCATCCCGAAGAACACCGCGATACCCATCGCATGTCGCATCTCGGAGCCCGCGCCCGTCGACATGACGAGCGGCACGACGCCCATGATGAACGCGATCGACGTCATCAGGATCGGGCGCAGCCGCAGCCGGCTCGCCTCGATCGCGGCCTCGAGCGGCGTCCTGCCGTCATGCTCCAGTTCGCGTGCGAATTCGACGATCAGGATCGCGTTCTTCGCCGACAGCCCCACCAGCACCATCAAGCCGATCTGCGTGAAGATGTTGTTGTCGCCCTGCGTGAGCCACACGCCCGTCAGCGCCGACAGAATGCTCATCGGCACGATCAGGATCACCGCGAGCGGCAGCGTCAGGCTTTCATACAGCGCGGCGAGCACGAGGAACACGAGCAGCACGCTGATCGGGAACACCCACATCGCCGAATCGCCCGCGAGGATCTGCTGGTACGTGAGGTCGGTCCATTCGAACCGCACGCCGCGCGGCAGCGTTTCATGCGCGATGCGCTCGATCGCGGCCTGCGCCTGGCCCGACGAGAAGCCCGGCGCCGGGCCGCCGTTGATGTCGGCCGCCGTATAGCCGTTGTAGCGCACGACCATTTCCGGGCCGAACGTCGGCGTCACCGTGACGAGCGACGACAGCGGCACCATCTCGCCACGGTCGTTGCGCGTCTTCAGCTGCAGGATGTCGTCCGCGCGCTGACGGAACGGCGCATCGGCCTGCACGCGCACCTGGTACACGCGTCCGAAGCGGTTGAAGTCGTTCACGTACAGCGAGCCGAGATACACCTGCATCGTGTTGAACACGTCGGTGACCGGCACGCCGAGCTGCTTCGCCTTCACGCGATCGAGATCGACGTTGAGCTGCGGCACGTTGATCTGGTAGCTCGTGAACAACGGGCCGAGTTCCGGCGCCTGCTGCGCGCGCTTGATGAAGTCGTTGGTCGCATCCGACAGCTTCGCGTAGCCGACCGCGCCGCGATCCTCGATCTGCATCTTGAACCCGCCGAGCGTGCCGAGGCCGAGCACCGGCGGCGGCGGGAACACCGCGACGAACGAGTCCTTGATCGCGCCGTACTGCTGGTTCAGCGCACCGGCGATCGCGCCCGCCGACAACGCCTTGCCGTGCCGCTCCGAGAACGGCTTCAGCGTGACGAACACGATGCCCGCGCTCGAGCTGTTGGTGAAGCCGTTCACCGACAGGCCCGGGAACGCGACCGCGCTCTCGACGCCCGGCTGCTTCAGCGCGATCGAGCCCATGTCGCGGATCACCTTCTCGGTGCGATCGAGCGACGCGCCGTTCGGCAGCTGCGCGAACGCGATCAGGTATTCCTTGTCCTGCGCGGGCACGAAGCCGCCCGGCACGATCTTCGACACGAGCACGGTCGCACCCACCAGCACGAGGTACACGCCGAGCATCAGCGTCTTGCGCGACAGCACGCCGCGCACGCCACGGCCGTAGTTCTCCGCGCCGCGATGGAACACCTTGTTGAAGCGCCTGAAGAAGCCGCCGAGCACGCGGTTCATCGCGCGCGTGAGCCAGTCCTCCTTGTCGCCATGACCCTTCAGCAGGATCGCGGACAGCGCCGGCGACAGCGTCAGCGAGTTGAACGCCGAGATCACCGTCGAGATCGCGATCGTCATCGCGAACTGCTTGTAGAACTGGCCGGTCAGGCCCGACATGAACGCGAGCGGCACGAACACGGCGACGAGCGTCAGCGCGATCGCGATGATCGGCCCGCTCACTTCCTGCATCGCCTTGTAGGTCGCCTGCCGCGCGTTCATCCCGCTTTCGATGTTGCGCTCGACGTTCTCGACGACCACGATCGCATCGTCGACCACGATACCGATCGCGAGCACCATCCCGAACAGCGACAGCGCGTTGATCGAATAACCGAAGCCGAGCAGCAGCGAGAACGTGCCGATGATCGACACCGGCACCGCGATCAGCGGAATCAGCGATGCGCGCCAGGTCTGCAGGAACACGATCACGACGATCACGACCAGCGCGATCGCTTCGAGCAGCGTGTGCACCACGGCCTTGATCGACGAGCGCACGAACTGCGTCGGGTCATAGACGATCTTGTAGTCGACGCCGGCCGGCATGTCCTGCTTCAGCTCGGCCATCGTCTTGCGCACTTCGTCGGAAATCTGCAGCGAGTTCGCGCCCGGCGACTGGTTGATCGCCATCGCGACGGCCGGCTTGTTGTCGAGCAGCGAGCGCAGCCCGTATTCGGACGCATCCAGTTCGATGCGCGCGATGTCGCGCAGGTGCGTAACGCCGCCGTCCGGCGTCGTCTTCACGACGATGTCGCCGAACTCGTCTTCCGTCTGCAGACGGCCGCGCGCGTTCACCGACAGCTGCAGCGGCGTGCCGGGCAGCGACGGCGACGCGCCGATCACGCCGGCCGCGACCTGCACGTTCTGCTCGCGGATCGCCTGCACGACGTCCTCGGCGGACAGCCCGCGCTGCGCGACCTTCTGCGGATCGAGCCACACGCGCATCGCATAGTCGCCCGAGCCCCACAGCTGCACCTGACCGACGCCCTGGATCCGCGACAGGCGATCCTTCACGTTGATCAGCGCGTAGTTGCGCAGGTAGGTCATGTCGTAGCGGTTGTCCGGCGAGATCAGGTGGACCACCATCGTCAGCGTCGGCGAGCTCTTCACCGTGGTGATGCCGAGCCGCTGCACGTCTTCCGGCAGGCGCGGCAGCGCCTGGTTCACGCGGTTCTGCACGAGCTGCGTGGCCTTGTCCGGATCGGTGCCCAGCTTGAACGTGACGGTGATCGTCATGTTGCCGTCGCTGTTCGCCTGCGACTGCATGTAGAGCATGTCCTCGACGCCGTTGATCTGCTCCTCGAGCGGCGACGCGACCGTCTCGGCGATCACTTTCGGGTTGGCGCCGGGGTACTGCGCCTTCACGATCACCGAAGGCGGCACGACTTCCGGATACTCCGAAATCGGCAGCAGGAACATCGCGATCACCCCGCCGAGCAGGATGATCACCGATAGGACTCCTGCAAAGATCGGCCGGTCGATAAAGAATTTTGAAATGTTCATGTGTGGCTCTGTCTGGTTGAACGCGGAAACCGTAGCGGCGGGCCGCTTACGATTCCGCCTTCGCCGGTGCGGCCGGCTTCGCGTTATCCGCGAGCGGCGTGGACGGCGCATCGCCGCCCGTCATCGGGACCATGTGCGGCTTCACCTGCTCGCCCGGGCGCACGCGCTGCGTGCCGTTCACGATCACGCGATCGCCGGCGGACAGGCCGCTCACGATCACGCGCCGGTTGCCGTGCTGCAGGCCCTGCTGCACTTCGCGATACGACACGCGGCCCTGCTGGTCGACGACGAACACGAACTTCTTGTCCTGGTCGGTGTTGATCGCCGCGTCGTCGACGAGCAGCGCCTGGTGCGGCGCGCTGCCGCCCACCTTCACGCGGGCGTAGAGACCCGGGACGAGCGCGCCGTCCGCGTTGTCGAAACGCGCGCGCACGCGGATCGTGCCGGACGACGTGTCGAGCCGGTTGTCGACCGAGTCGATCTCGCCGCTGCGCGAGTAGCCCGTTTCATTCGCGAGGCCGAGCTCGACCGGCACCTTGCGGCCGTTGCGCGCGCCGTTGATGTATTGCAGGTAGGTCTGCTCGTCCGCGTCGAACGATGCGTAGATCGGCGACACCGATACCAGCGTCGTCAGCGGCGCGGCCGACGCGCCGGCCGACACGACGTTGCCGAGCGTGATTTCCGCGCGCGACACGCGGCCCGACACGGGGGCGGTGATGCGCGTGTAGCCGAGGTTGATGCGCGCCGTTTCCAGCGCGGCTTCGGCGGCCTTCAGGTTCGCGCTCGCCTCGCGCGCGGCGTTCTGCTTCTCGTCGTAGTCGCGCTTCGCGATCGCGTTGTCGCCGATCAGCCGCTGCGCGCGCTGCCAGTCGCTCTGCGCATAGCCGTTGCGGGCCTGCGCGGCGGCGAGCTGCGCGGCCGCGCGGTCGGTTTCGGCCTGATACGGACGCGGGTCGATCACGAACAGCACGTCGCCCTTCTTCACGAGCGCGCCGTCCTTGAAGTTCACCGCGACGATCGTGCCCGACACCTGCGGGCGCACGTCGACTTTCTCGACCGCCTCGAGGCGGCCCGAATAGCTTTGCCAATCGGTGACGGTCTGCGGCACGACGGTCGCGACGTCGACTTCCGGCAGCGGCGCCGCCGCTTTCTCGGGTGCGTTCGCGTTCACGCGCATCGCGCCGAACGTGCCGAGGCCGACGACGGCGAGCGTCACGATCGCCGCGGTCGCGATTCGGGAGCGGGAGGTGCGTAGGATGGCCATGTGGATCTCCAATAAGCGTGGATTGGTCTGGTTATTCGGAACGGTTCGGCTGGCGCGCCTGGAAGCGGCACTGGAAGAAGCGCACGGCTTCCTCGAGCGCGGCTTCGTGCGTCGCGAGCGACGCGTGCGTGACGTCCGGGTAGCGGATCACCTGCGTGAGCACGCCCGATGAAATCAGGCAGCCCGCATATTTCTCCGCTTCGACGTGCAGCACGTCGTTCTGCGCGGTGACGACGAGCGTTGGCGGCAGGCCCGCGAGGCGCACCGATTCGAGCGGCGCCGCATACGGGTGCATGCGCTGCGCCGCCTGCGGCAGATAGGCGCGATAACAGGCCGCGCATTCGCGCGCGGTGATGTCCGATGCAAGGCGTTCGGCGTCGCCGATGCGCGTCATGCTCGGGTCGAGCATCGGCCCGAACAGCGCCTGCGCGGCGATCGACACTTCACCGCGATCGCGCGCGATGAATGCGAGACAGTTCGCGAGCTGGCCGCCCGCGTCGTGCCCCGCGACGCCGATCTTCTTCGGATTGCCGCCGAACGCGCGGGCGCGCGTCGCGGCCCATACGGCGGCGCGATACGCATCCTCCGGCGCGGCCGGAAAAGGAAAGGCCGGCGCGAGCGAATAATCGACCGACACTACGAGAGCTGGTAAGCGTTCTGCTAAAAAGCGCGCGGCAAAGTCGGCGTCGTCGAGCGTGCCGCGCACGAAACCGCCGCCGTGGAAATAAAGCACTACCGGCAGTCCGGTCTTGTCCGCACGCCGATAGAGGCGCAGCACGATGTCCTGCGCGTAGCCGGGGATTTCCACCTCCGCGACCGTCAATGCCGCGCCGGCTCTGGCTTCGGCGGGCAACGCGGCTTTCAGGAATTTGCTGAATTCAGAAGCGTCCATGACGATGCAGCATCCATTTCGAGATGGAACGAATTCTGGGTCCGGCAGACATTGGGATAAATGCCTATAATCCGGCAACACAATTCAACACCCCCGAACAATCCCAGGCTGCGTCGCCTACAAAGCGGCGCAGCCTTCTTGTTCCGGCGGCAAATTAGATTGCGGAGGTTGTGATGGACCGGCTTCAGGCCATGCAGGTATTTACTCGCGTCGTCGATACAAGCAGCTTCACCAAGGCAGCAGAAACGCTCAGCCTGCCGCGGGCATCCGTCACGACGATCATCCAGAATCTCGAAGCATTTCTCGGCGTGCGCCTGATGCACCGGACCACGCGCCGCTTGTCGCTGACGCCTGACGGCGCCGCGTACTACGAGCGCTGCGTGCGGATCCTCGCCGATGTCGAGGAAACCGAAGCAAGCTTCCAGAACAACAACCGGAAGCCGCACGGAAAGTTGCGTATCGACATGCCGGGCTCGATCGGGCGGCTGCTCGTGATTCCGTCGCTGTGCGAATTCCACACGCGCTATCCGGACATCGACCTGCAACTCGGCCTGTCCGACCGACCGGTCGACCTGCTGCAGGAAGGCGTCGACTGCGTGATCCGCGTCGGTGCGCTGCAGGACTCGTCGCTCGTCGCGCGCCGCGTCGGCCTGTTCGAATGCGTGTCGGTGGCGTCGCCCGCGTATCTCGAGAAGCACGGCGAGCCGCACGCGATCGAGGACCTGGGCGACCACCGGGCCGTCAACTACTTCTCGAGCCGCACGGGCCGCACGATCGACTGGACCTTCCTCACGGACGGCAAGGAAGTCGAGGTCAAGATGAACGCGATCGTGTCGGTCAACGACGCCGATGCGTACGTGACCTGCGGGCTCGAAGGCTTCGGCCTGATCCAGCCGCCGTTGTTCATGGTGCTGCCGCACCTGCGCGACGGCCGGCTCAAGGAAGTGCTGCCCGGCCTGAAACCGCTGCCGATGCCGATCTCGGTCGTGTATCCACACAGCCGGCATCTGTCGCCGAAGGTGCGCGTGTTCGTCGACTGGATCGCCGAAGTGTTCGACCGCTGCCCGCTGCTGAGCGGCAAGGGCAGCCTCGACGCGACGTGCAGCAAGCGCACGTTCGAGGAAGCCGAGCGCGCGCCGGCGCTCGACACGCCGGTCATCAACGAGTGGGTCGCGTAATCGTCTGAACCGCGGCGCGCGGGCTGTCCGACCCGCGCGCCGTCCCGCCTTCGTGCCGCGTCGGTGTCGCCTTCGTGCCACCTTCCTCGCCGCGCACCTCGTCTTTTCCGAATCCGCATCACACCTTTTCGCCGCGTGCGGCAATGGTCCGCGCACGTCATTGCGCGAGCGGCGGTATACCGCCGCGAGGCCCGTTCCACGCGGCTGCGGGCGATTTCGACATCGCCCCGACGACGTTGCGAATCGCGATTGTTCCTCGATCACGACAAATCAATTCGCGTCTGCCGCATTTATCGCGTCGGGACAGATACCTAGAGTAAACCCTGTCGCGCACCTCGTTGCGCATCGAACAGCCCCGTTTGACGGGACCGGAGCGAGCGCTCAGGCGCCAACTCCGACCAACACAGGAGTTACGTCATGAACCGCCGCCATCTTCTCTCCGCCGTCGCCCTCGCACTCGCCGTGTCCGCACCGGCCTTCGCCGATACGACCACCGCGCACGCCGGCGACTACGGCAACACGTCGTGGTACACGCAGCACAACGGCCCGCGCACGCGCGCCGAAGTCAGCGCCGAAGTCGAGCAGGCACGCCGCGACGGCACGCTGGCCTGGCTGCGCAAGGCGAATTCGTATCCGCAAGGGCTCGAACTCGCGCAAGGCCCGTATCGCTCGATGCCGGAAAGCAACCAGCTCGCAGGCGGGGCCCGCTGAGCGTCGGTAAACGCGCAACGCCGCGCAGCGGATGATCCGCCGCG
Organism: Burkholderia sp. RF2-non_BP3; assembly: GCF_001522185.1. Lineage (NCBI taxonomy): Bacteria > Pseudomonadati > Pseudomonadota > Betaproteobacteria > Burkholderiales > Burkholderiaceae > Burkholderia > Burkholderia sp. RF2-non_BP3. Next base: position 56,356 of record NZ_LOSU01000009.1, read on the forward strand.
CGGCGTCGCGATACCGCCGTCCAACATTCGATTAGTCAGTTAGTTGCAGGAGTCTGTGATGAACGACCACCTTCCTTCGCCGCTCGATCATTGGGACGACACCACGCCGGTGTGGACGCCGTTCCGTTCCGCGCCGCAATCGCATTGACCTTCGCGCCGACGTCTCGTCGACGGCGTGCGCCCGTCAACGGCGCGGCACGCCGTCGCGCCATTCGCCCCAGTGCGTGACGATGTCCTGCACGAGTGGGTTGCCGGCGCGATACAGGTTTTCGGTCGCCGGCGCGAAGCCGCCCTGATCCGCGTAGTTGAGCAGGTTGTCCGCGCTCGTCTGCCCCGCATACGGCCGGTCGAAATCGGAGCCCGTGCGCAGCACCGCGACGCGCGACAGGTCGACCCGCTTCACGCTCGCCGCGCGCTTGAGCGCTTCGTACGTCGCGTTGTCTTCCTGCGCGGTCATGCAGTAGGTGCCCTTGCCGTCGGTGAGGATCTTCGTCCACTGACGCGCGCGCTCGCCGATCAGCGTGCCCGAGAACCACGTATTGCCCGATGACGTGTCGCACTGGATCACCGTCGGCGGCCGGTTCGCCGGCGCATACGTGAACTTCGCGCGCGCGGCCTGGGCCTGCGCGCTGTCGGCGAGCACGACGTTGCGCGACAGCGCATACGCGGCGTCCGTCAACTGCGGGTTGAGCTGGAATACTTCGGTGCGGTAGTCGAGCGGCGGCTTGTCGTTCGGGCTCTTCGTATTGATGCCGAGGAAGCCGGTGTTCCAGCCGGCCGGAATCTCGCGCGCATCGAGCTCCCACTGCAGGCTGAAGTCGACCAGATATTTCGACCAGGCGGCGGAACCGACCGTGCCTTGCGCGGGGTCGACGCCCGCGATGCCCGACACGAGGAAGTACGTGCGACGCAGGTCGAAGCGCTGCGAGAACGTGAGCGCCATGATCGTCGCGGAGGCGTTCGCGTAGCCCATGCCGGTCGTCACCACGCACACGTCCTGCTTGTTGCAGTGAACGGCCGGATAGTCGGGCGACAGGCCGGGCACGGTGATGTCGCGCCACGGGCCGAGCCGGTCGAGCCATGCCTGGCCCTCCGGACCGAACATCGTGATGATCATGACCTTGACCGGGCGGCCCTGTGCACCGGTCTCGGCGAATGCGGCATTGCCGGCGTCGTTGCCCTGGTGATCCTGCGCGATCGACGGTGCGGTCGCACAGGCGGCAAGCGAGAATGCAGCGGCGGAAAGGATGGAGCGAGTCAGCATCGGCGTTCCTTGTTTCGGTGATGTTGGGTGAGAACGGCTCTCGGAGACTGCGCGAGGGAGTATAGAACGCGCGTGCGCGATGCGGAACCCGGCTACGAAACGGCTCGCGGCGTTCGATCACGCGGTTCGTGTGCGCGTGGTTCGAACGATATCCGACAAAAAATCAGGAATGCCATTCGATTGGGCGACGCGACATCGCCGCTATCGATCGTGACCGGCGACGGCATCCGATTCGCTAGACGCGCAGCATCCCCGCGACGCCATAACCGAGCACGACGAGCGCCGCCAGCACATGGCTCGCCACGAGCCATCGCGGCGACTTCACGATGCGCCCGATCGCGCTGCCGCCGAACGCGAACACGAGTTGCCCGGCGAGACTGCCGGCAAACACGCACGCGGCGCCCGCGCGCATCCCGTGGTTCGCGATCATCAGCGCGACGGGCCCGACCGACAGCGCGATCGTCAGCCCGAACAGGAAATCGTTCATCGGTCGTCGATGCCGTCGAGGGAAGGCATCGATTCCAGCGACCGATGGCGATCCGCGGTAAGGAAACGCGTCAGGCGACGTCGACGCGCGCGGGGCCGTCCACCATCTCGCCGATCACGGCCGCGCGATCGAAACCGTCGGCGCGGAAGCACGCGAGCACGTCGTCGACCGCGTCCGGCGCACATGCGACCAGCAGGCCGCCGGACGTCTGCGGATCGGTCAGCAGCGCCTGCGCGACCGGCGGCAGCCCGTCGGCGAGCCGCACGTCGGCGCCATACGCCGCCCAGTTGCGGCCCGATGCGCCGGTGAACACGCCGTCGGCGACGAACGCCTCGACGCCCGCCAGCCACGGCAGCGACGCGTAATGCACGCGCGCGGTGAGATTCGCGCCGCGCGCGAGTTCGAGCGTATGGCCGAGCAGCCCGAAGCCCGTGACGTCGGTCAACGCATGCACGCCCGGCAGCGCGGCGAGTTCGGCACCCGGCCGGTTCAGCTTGGTGGTGGTCGCGACCATCTGCGCGTAGCCCGCGTCGTCGAGCTGATTCTTCTTCAGTGCGGCCGACAGCACGCCGACGCCGAGCGGCTTGCCGAGCACGAGCACGTCGCCCGCGCGCGCGGCCGCGTTGCGCTTCACGCGCGACGGATGCACGACGCCGATCGCCGCGAGCCCGTAGATCGGCTCGACCGAATCGATCGAGTGGCCGCCCGCGACCGGAATGCCGGCATCCGCGCACACCGATTCGCCGCCGCGCAGCACGGCCGCGATAGTCTCGTGCGGCAGCACGTTGATCGGCATCCCGACCAGCGCGAGCGCGAGAATCGGCTTGCCGCCCATCGCGTAGACGTCGGACAGCGCGTTGGTTGCCGCGATGCGGCCGAAGTCGAACGGATCGTCGACGATCGGCATGAAGAAGTCCGTGGTCGCGACGATCGCCTGCTCGTCGTTCAGCCGGTAGACGGCCGCGTCGTCGGAGGTCTCGGTGCCGACCAGCAGGTCCGGGAACAGCGCCGGCGGCGTGGCCCGCTTCAGCAGCTCGGACAGCACGCCCGGCGCGATCTTGCAGCCGCAGCCGCCGCCGTGGGACAGGCTCGTGAGGCGCGGAACGGCGGGCGGGGTGAGGGGGGCTTCGGTCATCGTCGGCATCCGGTGAATAACAACGCTCCATTATCGACAATTCCGCGCCCGCGCGCCGGATACCCACATAATTGACGGCGCTCGCCGCTCCCCTTCCCGTCCGCGCCTTCGTTCATGGATCACCTGTTCATCGGTCTCGTGCTGTGCTCCGCGTTGCTGCACGCGATCTGGAATGCCTTCCTCCATGTCAGCGAAGACCGGCTCGTCCAGCTCGGCACGATGTCGCTGCCGTATCTCGCGTTCGGCATCGCCGGCGCCGTGCTGCTGCCCGCGCCGGCGCCCGCCGCCTGGCCGTATGTCGCGGCGTCGGCGGTGCTCGAGGTCGCGTACTGCTTCACGCTGGCGCGCGCGTACAGCAACGGCGAATTCGGGCAGATCTATCCGATCGCGCGCGGGATCTCGCCGCTGCTCGTGTCGGTGCTGGCGCTCGCGATGCTGCACGAGCGGCCGACGCCGTTCGGCTTCGCGGGCATCGCGCTCGTGTCGTTCGGCATCATGTCGCTCGCGCTGCGGCGCGGCTTCCGGTTCTCCGGCGAAGGCGTGCCGTATGCGCTGCTCACGGGTGTGTTCATCGCCGCGTATTCGATCTGCGACGGCATCGGCTCGCGCGTGTCCGGCAGCGCGCTCGGCTACATCGCGTGGGTGTATCTGCTGTGGAGCGTGCCGCAGCTCGTGCTCGTCTGCGTGCTGCGCGGCGGCACGCGCGCGGTGCTCGCGTCGCGCACCGCGCTCACGCAGGGCGCGATCGCCGGCACGATCTCGCTCGCCGCATACGGGATCGTGATCCTCGCGTACCGGCACCTGCCGGTCGCGACGGTGTCGGCGCTGCGCGAGACGAGCTCGATCTTCGCGGTCGCGATCGGCTGGTTCGCGATGCGCGAGCGGCCCGGCGCGCAGCGGCTCGCCGCGTGTGTGCTGGTGGTCGCGGGCGCGGTGTTGATTCGGCTGTAGCGCATGCCGACGATCGGTTCGCATCGCGGAGGCGATCGTTGGCTCACCCGTCGACGGCCCGCCCCGCGGCGCGCGCGTGCCGCCGTGCCGTTCCCGTCAGACCCTCGCGACGACCTGGTCGAACGCCCGCTCGTCGATCGCCTCGGCCAGCGTCGCGAACGCCGTCGCGATCTCGTCCTCCGGCACGCACGCATAACCGAGCAGCAAGCCCGATGCCGCACGTTCGCGCTGCGCGTAATAGCCGGACAGCGGCCGCACGACGATGTTGCGTTCAAGCGCGGCCTGCGCGACCGCGCGATCGTCGACACCGTCCGGCAGCCGCGTGACGAGATGCAGCCCCGCATCGCTGCCGAGCGCCTGCAGCGTGTCGCCGTAGCGGCGCGCGACCGCGTCGAGCAGCACCTCGCGGCGCTGCCCGTACAGCGTGCGCATCTTGCGGATATGCGACACGAAGTGCCCTTCCGCGATGAATTCCGCGAGCACCGCCTGCTGCAGCAGCTGACCTTCGCGATACAGCTCGGCGCTCGCGGTCGCGAAGCTCTCCGCGAGCGGCTCCGGCGCGACGAGATACCCGACCCGCAGCCCCGGGAACAGCGTCTTGCCGAAGCTGCCGACGTAGATCACCTGCCCGGCCGTATCGAGCCCCTGCAGCGACGCGAGCGGCCGGCTGCCGTAACGGAATTCGCTGTCGTAGTCGTCCTCGATGATCCAGCAGCCGTGCTGGCGCGCGTATTCGAGCAGCATCCGCCGCCGCGCGAGGCTCATCACCATCCCGAGCGGATACTGATGCGACGGCGTGACGAGCATCAGCTTCGGCGGCTCGGCGAGATCGGCGGCCGACGGCGCGATCCCTTCTTCGTCGACCGGAATCGGCCGCGTGGTGAGCCCCGACACGTTCAGCACGCTGCGCACGCCCCAGTAGCACGGATCCTCGGTCCAGATCGCGTCGCCCGGATCGGTCAGCAGCCGCACCGCGAGGTCGATCGACTGGTGGATCCCGGTCGTGATCACGATCTGCTCGGGCGTGCAGCGCACCGAGCGCGACGTGCGCAGATAGTCGGCCAGCGCCTCGCGCAACAGCGCGAGCCCGCCGCCCGGCGCGTAGGTCAGCAGGTCCGGGCGCAGGCGCCGCCAATACTTGTTGTGCAGCCGCGTCCACACGCGCGCCGGAAATCGCGACACATCGGGCACGCCCGGCATGAACGCGCCGCCCTGGCGCTTCGACACGCCCGCGCCTTCGACGAGCCGCGTGCCGCGCGAGGACAGCCGCCGCGCGGAAGCAGGCACCACCGCCGGCCCGGCGCCCGCGTCGGCCGGCGCGCCGACGATCTCGTCCGGCGCGCTGTCGGCGACGAACGTGCCGCGCCCCGTCGCCGAGTTCACATAGCCTTCGAGCGCAAGCTGTTCGTAAACCTGCGTGACCGTGTTGCGGGCGATCCCGAGCTCGGCCGCCAGCAGCCGCGACGACGGCACGCGCGTGCCGGCCGGCAGTTCGCGCGACAGGATCGCCTGCTGCAGCAGGCGGTGCAGCTGCCGGTAGATCGGCTGTTCGCCGCCGCGCACGAGGCGCTGCGCCAGCCAGTCCGACAACACGCTTGCGCGCATGATTGGCTCCTGAATATTTATTGAAATGGCTCTGATTGCCAGAGCCAAATGTGATTATAGTCGCCTCCATGGGCTGCCAACGCGGCCGATTTTTATCCCACCGGGCAAAACATCAAGGAGATGACCGTGAAGAATGCCGACCTGCAGGCCCGCAAGAACGCCGCCACCCCGCGCGGCGTCGGCGTGATGTGTGATTTCTACGCAGCCCGCGCCGAGAACGCGGAGCTGTGGGATGTCGAAGGCCGCCGCTTCATCGATTTCGCCGCCGGCATCGCGGTGCTGAACACGGGCCACCGCCACCCGAAGATCGTCAAGGCGATCGCGGATCAGCTGAACAGCTTCACGCACACCGCTTACCAGATCGTCCCGTACGCGTCGTACGTCGAGCTGGCCGAAAAGATCAACGAACGCGCGCCGGGCGACTTCCCGAAAAAGACCGCGTTCTTCACGACCGGCGCCGAAGCCGTCGAAAACGCGATCAAGATCGCGCGCGCGGCAACCGGCCGTCCGGGCGTCATCGCGTTCTCGGGCGGCTTCCACGGCCGCACGATGATGGGCATGGCGCTGACCGGCAAGGTCGCCCCGTACAAGCTGAACTTCGGCCCGTTCCCGGGCGACGTGTTCCACGCACCGTACCCGAACGCGCTGCACGGCGTGACGACGGCCGACTCGATCAAGGCGATCGAGATGCTGTTCAAGGCCGACATCGATCCGAAGCGCGTCGCCGCGATCATCTTCGAACCGGTCCAGGGCGAAGGCGGCTTCAACCCGGCGCCGGCCGAGTTCGTGCGCGCGCTGCGCAAGATCTGTAACGAGCACGGCATCCTGCTGATTGCCGACGAGGTGCAGACGGGCTTCGCGCGCACCGGCAAGCTGTTCGCGATGCAGCACTACGACGTGCTGGCCGACCTGATCACGATGGCGAAGAGCCTCGCGGGCGGCATGCCGCTGTCGGGCGTCGTCGGCCGTGCCGACGTGATGGACGCGGCTGCCCCCGGCGGCCTCGGCGGCACGTACGCGGGCAACCCGCTGGCCGTGGCGTCGGCGCACGCGGTGCTCGACATCATCGACGAAGAGAAGCTGTGCGAACGCGCGACACAGCTCGGCGACGTGCTGAAGGCGAAGCTGAATTCGCTGCAGGCCGACGTGCCGCAGATCGCCGACGTGCGCGGCCCGGGCGCGATGATCGCGGTCGAGTTCCTGAAGCCGGGTTCGGGCGAGCCGGACGCGGAATTCACGAAGCGCGTGCAGGCGCGTGCGCTCGAGCGCGGGCTGCTGCTGCTCGTGTGCGGCGTGTACTCGAACGTCGTGCGCTTCCTGTTCCCGCTGACGATCCCGCAGGCCGTGTTCGACGAAGCGCTCGTGATCCTCGAGGAAGTGCTGAAGGAAACGGTCGGCGTGCCGGCCTGAGTTCCCGTCCGCTTCAATTGAATGCGCCGCCGCCGTCTTCGTGACGGCGGCGGCCGTTTCATCCGTCATTTTCAACGCAGGCGATGCATATGAGCACTGTTCAGGAAACCCTGGCACTGAAAGACCCGTCGCTGTTCCGCCAGCAGGCGTACGTCAACGGCGAATGGCAAGGCGCGGCGAACGGCGAGTCGTTCGAGGTCCGCAACCCGGCAACCGGCGGCCTGCTCGGCACCGTGCCGGCGATGGGCACGGCCGAGACGCGTCACGCGATCGAAGCCGCGAACGCCGCATGGCCGGCGTGGCGCAAGAAGACCGCGAAGGAACGCGCGGCGATCCTGCGCAAGTGGCACGACCTGATGATGGAAAACGCCGACGACCTCGCGCTGATCCTGACCACCGAGCAGGGCAAGTCGCTGGCCGAGGCGAAGGGCGAGATCGGCTACGCGGCGTCGTTCCTCGAGTGGTTCGCGGAGGAAGGCAAGCGCGTGTACGGCGACACGATCCCGACGCCGGCGAGCGACAAGCGCATCGTCGTGACGAAGGAAGCGATCGGCGTGTGCGCGGCGATCACGCCGTGGAACTTCCCGGCGGCGATGATCACCCGCAAGGTCGGTCCGGCGCTCGCGGCAGGCTGCCCGATCGTCGTGAAGCCGGCTGAAGCGACGCCGTTCTCGGCCCTCGCGATGGCCGTGCTGGCCGAGCGCGCGGGCGTGCCGGCCGGCGTGTTCAGCGTCGTCACGGGCGACCCGAAGGCGATCGGCGGCGAACTGACGTCGAACCCGATCGTGCGCAAGCTGTCGTTTACCGGCTCGACGCCGGTCGGCCGCCTGCTGATGTCGCAATGCGCGGCAACCGTCAAGAAAGTGTCGCTGGAGCTCGGCGGCAACGCGCCGTTCATCGTGTTCGACGACGCCGATCTCGATGCGGCCGTGCAGGGCGCGATCGCGTCGAAGTACCGCAACAGCGGCCAGACGTGCGTGTGCACGAACCGCTTCTACGTGCACGAAGCCGTGTACGACCAGTTCGCGCAGAAGCTCGCGGCGGCGGTCGGCCAGCTGAAGGTCGGTCGCGGCACGGAGCCGGGCGTCACGCAAGGCCCGCTGATCAACGAAGCGGCCGTGCTGAAGGTCGAGGCGCACATCGAGGACGCGCTCGCGAAGGGCGCGACCGTCGTGACGGGCGGCAAGCGCCACGCGCTCGGCCACGGCTTCTTCGAGCCGACCGTGCTGACCGGCGTCACGCCGGCGATGAAGGTTGCGAAGGAAGAGACGTTCGGGCCGCTCGCGCCGCTGTTCAAGTTCGGCAGCGACGACGAGGTGATCCGCCTCGCGAACGACACCGAGTTCGGTCTCGCCGCGTATTTCTACAGCCGCGACATCGGTCGCGTGTGGAAGGTCGCCGAGGCGCTCGAATACGGGATGGTCGGCGTCAACACGGGCCTGATCTCGAACGAAGTCGCGCCGTTCGGCGGCGTCAAGCAGTCGGGCCTCGGCCGCGAAGGCTCGCACTACGGCATCGACGATTACGTCGTGATCAAGTACCTCTGTCTCGCCGTCTGACGGTTCGGGGCCTGTCGCGTCCGTGACAGGCCCTGACCGCCCGGCCGGAACCGGGCGGTCCCGACGCGGGCCGGCGCCCCTCTCCGCCGCGCCCGCGTCACCTCCCTCCGCCGCCTTCAACGAAACACGTTCACCGCATCGACGAGCCGCGTCGCCTGCTGCTTCAGGCTTTCCGACGCCGCCGCGCTCTGCTCGACCAGCGCCGCGTTCTGCTGCGTGATGTTGTCCAGATGCACGACCGCCTGGTCCACCTGCGCGACGCCCGTGCTCTGCTCGGCCGTCGACGAGCTGATCTCCGCGATCAGGTCCGACACGCGCTTCACCTGCGTGACGATGTCTTCCATCGTCTTGCCCGCGCCGTCGACGATCCGTGCGCCCGATTCGACCCGCTCGACGCTCGCGCCGATCAGCGTCTTGATTTCCTTCGCCGCGTTCGCGCTGCGCTGCGCGAGCGCCCGCACTTCGCCGGCGACCACCGCGAAGCCGCGCCCCTGATCGCCCGCGCGCGCCGCCTCGACCGCCGCGTTCAGCGCGAGGATGTTGGTCTGGAACGCGATGCCGTCGATCACGCCGATGATGTCGGAAATCTTGCGCGAACTCGCCGTGATGTCGTTCATCGTCGTCACGACCTCGCTCACCGCCTGCCCGCCGCGCTCGGCCGCCTCGCTCGCCGAAACCGACAACTGGTTCGCCTGCAGCGCCGTCTCCGCGTTGCTAGACACCGTGGCCGTCATCTCGGCCATCGACGCGGCCGTCTGCTGCACGCTGGTCGACGCCTGCTCGGTGCGCGCGCTCAGGTCGTTGTTGCCTTGCGCGATCTCGTTGCTCGCGCGCTGCACGTTGTGCACCTGCTCGCTGACGTCGTCGACGAGCCAGCGGAACATCAGCCCAAGCTGGTTGATCGTGCGCAGCGTCATGCCGATCTCGTCGACGCGGTTCATCGCCACGCCGGTGCGGCTCTCGCCGGTCGCGACGCGCAACGCCTGGTCACGCAGTTGCATCAGCGGACGCGCGATCTGCGCATCGAGCCACAGGCCGGCGGCCACCGACACGCCGGCCGTCGCGGCGCCGAACGCCGCGAGCCCGCCGCCGGCCAGCCCGCATGCCCAGCCCGCGCCGACGACGGCCGGCGCCAGCACGCACAGCGTCGAATGCAAACGCGCGCGCACCGACATCGTCTGGAACAGCGACGCGACGCGCATCAGTCCGGTCCGGACGATCAACCCCTTGTGGAAACGGCGATTGCCGGCCTTGCCTTCGCGGAACGCGCGGTACAGCGCGTCGGCCGCCGCGATCTCGTCGCGCGTCGCCTTGGTGCGCACCGACATGTAGCCGGTCGGCTGCCCGTTGCGCATCACCGGCACCGTATTCGAACGGACCCAGTAGTGATCGCCGTTCTTGCGGCGATTCTTTACCAGTGCGGTCCATGGTTCGCCGTTCTTCAGCGTCGCCCACATGTCGGCGAACGCCTCCTTCGGCATATCCGGATGCCGCACGACGTTGTGCGGCTGGCCTTCGATTTCCTCGGGGGAAAATCCGCTGACCTGAATGAACGCGGCATTCGCGTATTTGATGTAACTGTCCGCGTCGGTGGTCGACATCAGCGTCGCGTCATCGGGGAATTCGAATTCGCGTTGCGTCACAGGCTGGTTATTGCGCATGGTGTGGAGTTCCCGGTTGCGAATCTTGTGTCCGCTTGTGGATTGGATCGAGACCGTACGCATCGCGGCTGTCCCGCATGCGTTCGGTCACACTCCTGCGCTTTCGGCAAATCCGGCGAAAACATTATGCCGGCTCCGGGTAAATATGCATTAATTTCGCATCATCTTGATTCAGCCGAAAACTTTGTTTATACGTGAATCAAAAACCCCGTTTTATCAAGTACTTGAGTGTCAATTGTCTGACTAATGGAAACATTTCCTCCGCCTGGATTAGCGAATAAATCCGGGTTCGGAAATGAGAATCCCTCTCGTTCGATACATTCGAATCGAATCGGAAAGCCGGGATTTAACCGGCTCGCCGCGACGGAACGCACGGACGCGCCCCCCGCCGATTATCGAAACACGTTCACCGCATCGACGAGCCGCGTCGCCTGCTGCTTCAGGCTTTCCGACGCCGCCGCGCTCTGCTCGACCAGCGCCGCGTTCTGCTGCGTGATGTTGTCCAGATGCACGACCGCCTGGTCCACCTGCGCGACGCCCGTGCTCTGTTCCACCGTCGACGAGCTGATTTCCGCGATCAGGTCCGACACGCGCTTCACCTGCGTGACGATGTCTTCCATCGTCCTGCCCGCATCGTCGACCCGGCGCGCGCCCGACTCGACCCGCTCGACGCTCGCGCCGATCAGCGTCTTGATCTCCTTCGCCGCGTTCGCGCTGCGCTGCGCGAGCGCCCGCACCTCGCCGGCGACCACCGCGAAGCCGCGCCCCTGTTCGCCCGCGCGCGCCGCCTCGACCGCCGCGTTCAGCGCGAGGATGTTGGTCTGGAACGCGATGCCGTCGATCACGCCGATGATGTCGGAAATCTTGCGCGAACTCGCGGTGATGTCGTCCATCGTCGTGACGACCTCGCTCACCGCCTGCCCGCCGCGCTCGGCCGCTTCGCTCGCGGACACGGCGAGCCGGTTCGCCTGCAGCGCGGTCTCGGCATTGCTGTCGACGGTGGCCGTCATTTCGGCCATCGACGCGGCGGTTTCCTGCACGCTCGACGCGGCCTGCTCGGTGCGCGCGCTCAGGTCGTTGTTGCCCTGCGCGATCTCGTTGCTCGCGCGCTGCACGTTGTGCACCTGCTCGCTGACGTCGTCGACGAGCCAGCGGAACATCAACCCGAGCTGGTTGATCGTGCGCAGCGTCATGCCGATCTCGTCGACGCGGTTCATCCGCACGCCGCGGCGGTTTTCGCCGGTCGCGACATTCAGTGCCTGGTCGTGCAGCCGTTTCAGCGGCCGCACGATCTGCGCATCGAGCCACAGGCCGGCCGCCACCGACACGCCGCCCGTCGCGGCGGCAAACGCCGCCAGCCCGCCGCCGGCCAGCCCGCATGCCCAGCCCGCACCGACGACGGCCGGCGCCAGCACGCACAGCGCCGAATGCAGCCGCGCGCGCACCGACATCGTCTGCGGCAACGACATGATCCGCAGCAGCCCGGTCCGGACGATCAACCCCTTGTGGAACCGGCGCTGGCCGGCCTTGCCTTCGCGGAACGCGCGATACAGCGCGTCGGTGGCCGCGATCTCGTCGCGCGGCGCCTTGGTGCGCACCGACAGGTAGCCGTGCGGCACGCCGTCGCGCATCACCGGCACCGCGTTCGCGCGCACCCAGTAATGATCGCCGTTCCGGCGGCGGTTCTTCACGAGCGCGGTCCACGGCTCGCCGCTCTTCAGCGTCGCCCACATGTCGGCGAACGCCTCCTTCGGCATATCGGGGTGCCGCACGACGTTGTGCGGCTGACCGACGAGTTCGTCGTTCGAGAAGCCGCTCACGTATTCGAACGTCGTGTTCGCGTACGTGATGATGCTGTCGGCATCGGTGGTCGACATCAGCGTGACGTCGTCGGGAAATTCGAATTCTTGTTGGGTGACAGGTTGGTTGTTGCGCATGCAAGGCTCCGAAAGGCGGATCCGTCTGCGGGATCCGCGCGGCGCGAAAATCACGCTCAGTAGCCGAAAAACGGTTTATCGCTTTACGACGGTCTCGTCCTTACTGTCGGCAATCACCGGGAAATCCTGAGTCCGAAAGCGCCGGAAAATCTGAATTCCGTCGTTGACATGATTTCGATCAAGTAATCCCGCGATAATCGCGTCCGGCGCTTTGCGGATACGGCCCGATGCTTTGCTGGATTACATCAGGCGACGCATCGGTTCACATAACCATTGCACACAGCGAAACGATTCAGTCTGCTCGGCTCCATTCGACCGGCATTTGAATTCGATGAAAAAATCCAACGATCAATGGAATCGGAATCGGTCGTGCCGGAATGCGGCGGCGGACATGCCGCCCGGCGCGAGATCCTCCGTCATCCGTACGCGCGCGAACGCAACCCGCGCGTAGAATTTCCGCTCGCTCAACACCGCCTGCTCGGAGAACGACATTGCAGAACGCGTCGCAGCCGCCGGCCTCGCCGAAGATCCTCGTCAGCATGTGCGTGCTCGGTCACCCCGTCCGTTACAACGGCTCGGCGAAGACCGCCGCGCATGAAACGCTCGCACGATGGCAGCGCGAAGGGGCCTGGTGCCCGTGTGTCCGGAACTGGCAGGGGGATTGAGCGTGCCGCGACCGCCCGCCGAAATCGCGGATGGGGCATCAGGGCAACGCGTTCTGTCGGGTGCCGCGCGCATCGTCGACGTGCACGGCACCGACGTGACGGCGCCGTTCATCGACGGCGCGCGCACCGCGCTCGCGCTGGCACGCGCGCACGACTGCCGCTACGCGATCCTGGCGGACGGCAGCCCCTCGTGCGGAAGCACGTTCATTTACGACGGGCGTTTTGCGGGCCGACGGCATGCCGGCGCCGGCGTGACGGCGGCGCTGCTGCGCCAGCATGGCGTCGAGGTGTTCGCGGACACCGAGATCGACGCGCTCGTCGCACGCCTCGCGCAACGAGCGCAAGCTGAATGACGATGTGGCCGGCGCGACGATCGCGTGCCGGCCACATCGTTTGAAGCGGGAATCCGGTCAAGCGGCGTGAACGCCGCCGCTTCACCGGATGACGCGATCAGACGCGCTCGATCGCGATCGCGATGCCCTGGCCGACGCCGATGCACATCGTGCACAGCGCGAAGCGGCCGTTGGTGCGATGCAGCTGATACATCGCGGTCGTCACGAGGCGCGCGCCCGACGCGCCGAGCGGATGGCCGAGCGCGATCGCGCCGCCGTTCGGGTTCACGCGAGGATCGTCGTCGGCGACGCCCAGCATGCGCAGCACCGCGAGGCCCTGCGACGCGAACGCTTCGTTCAGCTCGATCACGTCGAACTGGTCGATCGTCATCCCGAGCCGGGCGAGCAGCTTCTGCGTGGCCGGCGCGGGGCCGATGCCCATCACGCGCGGCGCGACGCCGGCCGTCGCGATGCCGAGCACGCGCGCGCGCGGCGTCAGGCCGAAGCGCTTCGCGGTGGCTTCGTTCGCGAGCAGCAGCGCGGCGGCGCCGTCGTTGACGCCCGACGCGTTGCCGGCCGTCACCGAGCCGTCCGGACGCACGACGCCCTTCAGCTTCGCGAGCGTCTCGAGCGACGTTTCGCGCGGATGCTCGTCGCGCGAAAAGACGACCGGATCGCCCTTCTTCTGCGGAATCGTGACCGGCACGATTTCCTCGGCGAGCGTGCCGTCCTGCTGCGCACGCGCGGCCTTCTGCTGGCTGCGCAGCGCGAACAGGTCCTGGTCGGCGCGGCTGACGTTGTAGTCGACCGCGACGTTCTCGGCCGTCTCCGGCATCGAATCGACGCCATGCAGCTGTTTCATCAGCGGATTGACGAAGCGCCAGCCGATCGTCGTGTCGTAGATGTCGGCCTGGCGCGCGAACGCGCTGGCGGCCTTGCCCATCACGAACGGGGCGCGCGTCATGCTTTCGACGCCGCCGGCCACCATCAGCGCGGCCTCGCCCGACTTGATCGCGCGCGCGGCCACGCCGACCGCGTCCATCCCGGAACCGCACAGGCGGTTGATCGTCGAACCCGGCACGCCCTCCGGCAAACCCGCGAGCAGCGCGGACATGCGCGCGACGTTGCGGTTGTCCTCGCCGGCCTGGTTCGCGCAGCCGTAGATCACGTCGTCGATCGCCGTCCAGTCGACGTCGCGGTTGCGCTCGACGAGCGCCTTGAGCGGCACCGCGCCGAGGTCGTCGGCGCGCACACCGGACAGCGCGCCGCCGTAACGGCCGATCGGGGTACGGATCGCATCACACAGAAAAGCTTCGGTCATCAGTGTCTCCGGTCTCATGCAAAGCTGGGAAGTGAATGAAACGCGCCCCTTGCATTGCCCGCCGGGATGCGCTTAAATGTTCTATATACGAACATAAGATCGTGTATCGAACGTTCAACGCATCATAGGGAGTGCGGGGACGACCTGTCAAGCGCCCGGTCCGCGGTGCGGTTGGCGTGTCGGGCCCCATGCGCTATCTTCTCGGCTGCACGACAATCCGACCGTTCATGACAACCGAAGACATCCAGACGAAACCGGGCGACTCCTATGTGCAGTCGTTCGCGCGCGGCCTCGCGGTGATCCGCGCATTCGACGCCCAGCGCCCGGAGCAGACGCTCACCGAGGTCGCCTCGGCCACCGGGCTCACGCGCGCCGGCGCGCGCCGGATCCTGCTGACGCTGCAGACGCTCGGCTATGTCGAGGCCGACGGCCGGCTGTTCCGGCTCACGCCGAAGATCCTCGAACTCGGCTTCGCGTATCTCACGTCGATGCCGTTCTGGAGTCTCGCCGATCCGGTGATGGAGCAGCTGTCCGCGCAGATCCACGAAAGCTGCTCGGCCGCCGTGCTCGACCGCACCGAGATCGTCTACGTGCTGCGCGTGCCGACCCACAAGATCATGACGATCAACCTGTCGATCGGCAGCCGCCTGCCCGCGTACTGCACGTCGATGGGCCGTGTGCTGCTGTCCGCGCTCGACGACGCGGCGCTCGACGAAACGCTCGCGCAGAGCGGCATCCGCGCGCACACGCCGCGCACGATCACCGACATCGGCGAGCTGAAGGCGACGATCGCGCAGGTGCGCCAACAAGGCTGGGCCGTGGTCGACCAGGAACTCGAAGTGGGCTTGATGTCGATCTCGGCGCCGATCCGCAACCGGCGCGGGCAGGTGATCGCCGCGATGAACATCAGCGGCAACGCGCAGCGGCATACCGCGAAGCAGATGGTGAAGGAGTTTCTCGGGCCGCTGCAGCAGGCCGCGCAGACGGTGTCGGAACTGGTGGCACGGCGCGGGTGAGTGCACCGCGCGATGGCCGGACCACTGCGACGGCCATTCGCGGACACAAAAAAAACGGGGGCATCTGGCCGCCCGTTCAATGCTCCGACACTGCTGTAACGCTCGCTCAATTCGACAAGTACGACATTGCGCGGCGCCGCTCAGGCACCGCGACCAGCACTCACGCCCCGAGCAGCATCCCCGTGCGCACCGGCACCGTCCCCGTCACGCGGCCGAGCGGCGCACCGGCCGTCACGAAGCGGATCGCGCGGCGCATGTAGAACACGCCGTCGGTGCCGCTCGACACCGTCGTGATCGCGTCGGTCAGCGGATCGACGATGTCGAACAGCGGATCGCCCGTACGAATCGTCGCGCCGATCGCCGCGCGGTGCACGAGAATCCCGCTCACCGGCGCGTAGAACTGCTCGCTGCCCGCGAGCGGCGTGGCCGGCGCGGCGAGCGGCGGCAGCGGCGTGCGCTCGCCGCGCACCGCGCCGCACCACACCAGATAGTCGACGAGCGCATCGGCGTCGCGCGCCGCGTATTCGTGCGTCACGTCGCGCTGGCCGCGGCACTCGACGGTCACGGCCACCGTGCCCGCCGCCATCGGCGTGCGTTCCGGCAGATGCTGCCGCAACTGCGTCCACAGCAGGTGATGCGCATCGTCGAACGCGTGGCCGCCGGAATCCTCGGCGAGCAGCGACACCTCCGCGCCGAGATAGCGCGCGAGCGGCTCGACCTGCGGCCATGCCGCGTCGCTCGTGTACACGTGCATCACCGCTTCGAGCGAGCAATGCAGGTCGATCACGACGTCCGCGTCGTGCGACAGCTTCAGCAACGCAAGCTGCAACGCGTCGAATTCGGTGCGCGGCGCGATCTCGCCGAGCGCCGCGCCGACGCATTCGCGCACGATCGCGCGATTGCGTTCGGGATCCGCGCCGAGCCGGTCGCGCGCCCGCGCGGCGATGTCGGCGAGCGGCAGGAAGCCGCGATTGAAATTGCGTCCGCTCGCGAGATCGAACCGGCCGATGAATTGCCCGAGCAAATGGTGGTTGAGCCCGATCGGATTCGCGACCGGCACCAGTACGACCTCGGCCGCGAGCCGGCCGGCCGCGTCGAGCTGCGCGAGTCGCTGCTTGAGCGCGACGGCGGCGAGCATCGCGGGCGTCTCGTCCGCGTGCAGCGCGGCCTGCAGGTAAATCTTGCGGCCGGCGTCGGCCGGCCCGAAGTGAAAGCTCGTCAGCGTGCGCTGCGTGCCGATCGACGGCGACAGGAGCGGCGTGGTGCGAATCTGCATCGAGGATCCCGAATGAAAAATGCGAGGGAAACGGCGCGTTCGGCTCAGTCGCCGTACGGGTTGAAATCGAAGTACTGCTTCGCGATCCGCTCGTACGTGCCGTCCTTCAGCATCGACGCGATCGCGCCGTCGATCGACGCCTTGAGCGCCGTGTCCGACTGGCGCATTCCGATGCCGACACCGCGATCGCCCAGGTCGAGCGGCGCGCCGACGAACGCGAAGCCCTTGCCCTTCGGCTGGCGCAGGAATCCGTAGTCGGCTTCCACCGTGCCGAGCAGCGCGGCGTCGAGCCGGCCGTTGACGAGATCGGCGAACACGTCGTCCTGGCTCTTGTACGGCACCACGCCGACACCGGCCGGCGCCCAGTGCGCGAGCGCCCACGATTCGAACTGCGTGCCCGACTGCACGCCGACACGCTTGCCGGCCAGCGACGCGGCCGTGCTGCCGAGCCCGCGCTCGGGCCGCGCGACGAGTCGCGACTTGAAGCGGAACAGTTTCGACGAGAACAGGATCTGCTTCTCGCGCTTCTCGGTGATCGCCATCGACGACAAAATCGCGTCGATCTTGCGCGCCTGCAGCGCCGGGATCATCCCGGAGAATTCAAGCTCGACCCACTGGCAGCGCAACTGCGCGCGGCGGCAGATCTCGTTGCCGAGATCGACGTCGAAACCCTTCAGGCTGCCGTCGGGCGCCTTCGTGTCCATCGGCGGATAGGTCGGATCGATGCCGAGGCGCACCACATGCGCATCGAGCGCGTGCGCGGACGGCGCGGCGAAACCGATGCACAGGGAAGCCAGCGGAACGAGGAAGCGGCGGAAGCGAGGGAGGCGTGGCACGCGTTTCATGATCGACGGAAGGCGGGAAGTGGGACAACCGGCATGAGCCGGACTGCCTGCGATCGTAGTGCGCGCGCGTCGCCGCCGGAACGCGCGGCTGTCTTATCATGATCGGTATTTCCGATCACCGGCCTCGCGCTCGACCATGGCGTTCACGCTGTCCCAGCTCCGCATCTTCCAGGCCGTCGTCGAACACGGCAGCCTGCGCGCCGCCGCACGCGCGCTGGATCTCGCGCAGAGCGGCGTCACGCAGCAACTGCAGAGCCTCGAAGCGACGCTCGGCGCGACGCTGTTCACACGCACCAATCGCGGGATCGTGCCGACGGCCGTCGGCCAGCGGCTGCTCGCGCGCTCGGGCGCGATCCTCGGCGAATGCGAACAGGTCGAGCACGAGATCCGTCAGCTGAGCGGCGCCTACGAAGGCACCGTCACGCTGGGCCTCGTGACCGAACCGCTGATCGATGCGTTCGCGCCGGTGCTGACCGCGTTCCGCGCGCGCTTCCCGAAGGTCGACGTGCACTTGCGCACCGGCACGTCGCGGATGATGATCGGCTGGCTGCGCGAGAGCGCCGTGGATTTCGCGATCGCGCTCGTCGCGAAGCAGACCGACACGACGGATCTCGCGGTCACGCCGCTGCATGCGTCGGCGCCGGTGGTCGTGTGCCGCAACGGCCATCCGCGGCAGCACGCGCAATCGCTTGCCGAGCTGGCCGACTACGCGTGGGTGTCGACGCGTTCGCCGAACCTGAGCGCCGATCCGGTCGTCAACCGGCTGCTCGCGTATTTCGACGCGCATGCCCAGCCCGCGCCGACGATCATCGCAACCGTGGAAGGGATGTTCGAAACGCTGCAGCTCGTCACGCAGACGGATTGCCTCGCGCTCGAATCCGAAGCCGTGACGCGGCACGGGCCGTTCGCGGGCGCGCTCGCGAAGGTGCGCGTGCGCGAGCAGGCGGAATCGCAGGAAGTCTGCCTGCTGCAGCGCGCGGCCGTGCCGTTGACGCCCGCCGCGCAGGAACTGGCGACGATGCTCGCGTCGTATCTGAGGACCGTGCGCGGGCGGTAATCCACACGCGGATCGCCGCCCCCGGCGCCGCACGTCAGTCCATCGATTCGCGCGCCGTCTCGCGCAGCATCGCGACCGCGATCAGCGACAGCACCACGCACATGGCCACGTAGCCGGCCGGCGCGAGCTTGCTGCCCGTCGTCTTCACGAGCCAGGTCGCGATCAGCTGCGCGGTGCCGCCGAAGATCGTCACCGCGAGCGCATACGCGATCGAGATGCCCGTCGCGCGCACGTGGCGCGGCAGCGATTCGCACATCAGCGCCATTTCGGACGCCGAACCGAGCGAATAGAACAGCAGCATCAGCGCGGTCAGCGGCAGGATCACCGACAGCGTCGGATGATGGTTCATCAGCCAGAACGCCGGGAACAGCAGCAGGACCAGCACGCCGCGTCCGACGAAGATCGGCATGCGCCGGCTGCCGAGGCGGTCCGACAGCCAGCCGAACAGCGGACACGTCACCAGCATCACGCAACCCGACGCGACGCCGACGAACATCGACAGCTTCATCGGCAGCCCGAGCGTATGGATCGCATAGGTCGGCATGTAGAAAGTCAGGATGTAGGTCGACACCGTGCCGCCCATCACCGTCAGCATCAGCAGCAGCACGGTGCGCGTGTGCTGCGAGAACAACTCGCGCAGCACGCCGCGTTCGATCCCGTGATGGCGGTCGGAGGGCGCATCATCAGCGAGCCGGCGGCGCAGAACCATACCCACCGGCGCGATCAGCACGCCCACGAGGAACGGCAGGCGCCAGCCCCAGCCCTCGAGCACGTCCTTCGTCAGCGTGTTCGACAGCAGCGCCGCGAAGCCCGAACCCATCAGCGCCGCGCCGCCCTGCGTCGCCAGCTGCCAGCTCGCGCGGAACGCGCGGTGCGACGTGCCGCCCTGCTCGATCAGCGTGGAAGTCGCCGCGCCGAATTCACCGCCCTGCGAGAAGCCCTGCATCAGCCGTGCGCAGACGACCAGCAGCGGCGCGGCCACGCCGACCTGCGCGTAGGTCGGCGCGATCGCGATCAGGCCGGTGCCGAGCGCCATCAGCATGATCGTCAGGTTCAGCGCGGCTTTGCGGCCCTTGCGATCCGCATAGACGCCGAGCACGACGCTGCCCAGCGGCCGCGTGAAGAAGCCCGCGGCGAACGTCGCGACCGACAGCAGCAGCGACGTGGTCGGATCGCTCGACGGGAAGAACAGCTTGCCGATCAGCACCGCGAAAAAGCCGTACACGGTGAAATCGAAGAACTCCAGCCAGTTGCCGATCACGGCCGCCGCGATCGCGCCGCGCTTCGTGACGGCCGGTGCGCCGCGCGTATCGGCTTCGGCAGCCCCCGCCGACGCGGGGTGCAGCGCGAGATGGTCTTTCTGCATCGTTCGTTTCTCCTCTCAATGCGGCCGGAAGCGCCGGCCGCGCGCCGCCGCCGGGGCTACTGCCCGAGGTACCGCTCGACGAGGCGCGTCCAGAACGCCGCGCCGATCGGCAGGTTGCGATCGTTGAAGTCGTACTTCGGGTTGTGCACCATGCAGCCATCTTCGCCTTCGCCGTTGCCGAGCCGCACGAACGAGCCCGGCCGTTGCTGCAGCATGAACGCGAAATCCTCGCTGCCCATCAGCAGGTCGGCCTGCTCGACCACGTGCGCGTCGCCGACCAGCTCGCGCGCGACCTGCGCGGCGAAATCCGTTTCGGCATCCGTATTGACGACGACCGGATAGCCTTCGATGTACTCGACGTGCGCGGTCGCGCCGTAACTCGCGGCCTGCGCTTCGGCGAGCTCGACGATGCGGCGCTTGAGCAGCGCGCGCACGTCGGGGCTGAACGACCGCACGCTGAGTTCGAGGCGCGCGCCGTTCGGGATCACGTTGTTCGCAGTGCCCGCGTGCATCGAGCCGACCGTGACGACGGCCGGCTGCGACGGGTCGACGTTGCGCGCGACGATCGTCTGCAGCGCCATCACGATGCTCGCCGCGACGACCACCGGATCGACCGTCAGGTGCGGCCGCGCCGCATGGCCGCCGACGCCCTCGATCGAGACGATCGCCTTGTCGCCGGCCGACATGAACGGGCCGCGCCGCGTGAGGAACACGCCGGGCGCCGCGCCCGGATGGTTGTGCATGCCGAACACCGCATCGCACGGAAAGCGGTCGAACAGGCCGTCGTCGATCATCTTCTTCGCGCCGCTGTCGACGCCGTGCTCTTCCGCCGGCTGGAAATACAGATGCACGGTGCCGGAGAAGTTGCGCGTCTTCGCGAGGTGTTGCGCGGCGCCGAGCAGCATCGTCGTGTGGCCGTCGTGGCCGCATGCGTGCATCTTGCCGTGCGTGCCGCTCGCGTACGGCAGGCCGGTCGTCTCGAGGATCGGCAGCGCGTCCATGTCCGCACGGATGCCGATGCTGCGCGTGCCGTCGCCGACGCGCAGCGTGCCGACCACGCCCGTCTCGCCGACCCCGCGCGTCACCTGCCAGCCCCATTGCTCGAGCTTGTCCGCGACGAGCGCGGCCGTCTCGTGCTCCTCGTACGCGAGCTCCGGATGATGGTGAATGTGATGGCGAATCTCGCGCAGCCCGCCGGCGGCGGGCATCAGATCCTCGATTTCGGTGAATCGGACGTCGGTGGTCATCAAGCGGCTCCTGCTGATCGTCAGCGTGTCAGCCGCACGCGAACGGTTGCGTGCGGGAAAGCGAGCCACTATAGCGAGCCGATATCCGTTCAATAAGATGCGGAATTTTTCACCGCGATAAATTTATTTAATCAGGGTTTGTACCAGTGCGAGTGAGATCCCATGCTTGCACCGTTCGCTGACAGACTTGCTCCATCCGGCTAGAAACACGCTCTTCGGCGTCGGCAGCGTCATCCTGCTTGGCGAGGAGCGGATGAACAACCCGATTCGCGGCGACATCATCGTCGTCGTCAACGCATGACGCCACTGGCAACACGCGATGTTTCATTTTCAGGCCGGCGGCTCGTGCGTCGAGACCGCCCGTGCCACTTCATCCAGGAGACCTCATGACCGCTGCAGACAACACGCCCGTCAGCCGCTTCCCCGTGCCGGCACTCGAAGACCTGCCCGACGACATTCGCGAACGGATCGCGGCCGTCCAGGAAAAATCGGGCTTCGTCCCGAACGTATTCCTCACGCTCGCGCATCGCCCGGACGAGTTTCGCGCGTTCATGGCGTACCACGACGCGCTGATGGACAAGCCGGGCAACCTCACCAAGGCCGAACGCGAAATGATCGTCGTGGCCACCAGCAGCGCGAACCAGTGTCAGTACTGCGTGATCGCGCACGGCGCGATCCTGCGCATTCGCGCGAAGGATCCGCTGATCGCCGACCAGGTCGCGACCAACTATCGCAAGGCCGACATCACCGCTCGACAGAAGGCGATGCTCGACTTCGCGATGAAGGTGTCGCAGACCGCGCACCAGGTGGGCGAAGCCGACTTCGATCTGCTGAAGTCGCATGGCTTCACCGACGAGGACGCCTGGGACATCGCGGCGATCTCGGCGTTCTTCGGGATGTCGAATCGCATCGCGAACGTGACGAACATGCGGCCCAACGCGGAGTTCTACGCGCTGGGGCGCTGAAGGCCGCCGGCAACGACGATCGCGGTCGACGACCGGCGCGGCGCTCAAGCGAACCCGCGATGCCCCGGCTTCCCCGGCTTACCCGACCTTCTTCAACGCCTGCAGCCCATCCGGCAGCTTCGCGTCCGGGAACATCGTCGACAGCGTCGCATCGCGCCACCGCGCCGCCTCCTCCGCGCGCTGCGCTTCCGCCTGCTCGCACACGAACAGCGCATCGCCGCCGAGCAGCAGACGCATCGGCACGTCGTCGCGACGCGACAGCTCGACGATCAGCGCCGCGATCCGTGCGGGGTCGCCGACCTCGTGGCCGCCATACGCGCCGAGCAATTCGAGAATCTTCCCGACCGACGGCTGGTAGTCGGGCAGCAAGCCGTCGACCTCGCGCTTCGCCTGCGCCGCCCATTCGGTGCGCATCCCGCCCGGCTCCAGCGTGCACACGCGCACGCCGAACGGCGCGACTTCCTTCGACAGCACGTCGCTGAACCCGCCGACCGCCCACTTCGCGGCCTGATACGCGGACAGGCCGGCCGTCGCCGTGCGCCCGCCGACCGACGACACCTGGAAGATGTGGCCCGCGCGCTGCGCACGCATCGTCGGCAGCACCGCGCGCGTCATGTTGACCACGCCGAACAGGTTCGTTTCGATCTGGTCGCGGAAAGCGTCGGCGGCCATCTGCTCGAACGGCGCCGTATGGCCGTAGCCCGCGTTGTTCACCAGCACGTCGATGCGGCCGAACGCGTCGCGCGCCGCCGCCACCGCATGCGCGGCCTCGGCGGCGTCGGTCACGTCGAGTTCGATCGGCAGCAGCCGGTCGCCGTACCGCTCCTCCAGATCCGCGAGCCGCGCGGGATCGCGCGCACCGGCCACCAGACGATCGCCCGCCGCCAGCACCGCTTCCGCGATCGCACGCCCCAGGCCGCGCGCGGCCCCTGTTACCAACCAGACTTTCGACATTTTCCACTCCTCGACAAGGTTGAAACCACAAAATGAATGATTACTCACTCATTAATATGGGCGCTGACACGATGGTTTTCACCGTGCGTCGCCCTGCCTGAAACCGCCTTCCGTCGCGGCGGACACGCGCCCGATCCGAACGCGCCGCCGATCATCCGCCTCCCGCTGTCCGCCGCGCAGCCCGCCGGGCGGGCCGTTTGCTCAGACCGCATGCAACACGGCCCACAGCGCACGAAACCCGGCCTCCCGATATTCGTCGGCCAGCGCCGGATCGCGCGCGATCGATTCCATCGCCGTCTCCGCGATCGACGTGAACAGCGCCGCGCAGAACGCGTGCGCATCGTCGGCCTTCAGCCCGCCCGCCGCGGCAACTTGCGCGCGCAGCAGCGAGCCGATCGCGCCGAACCCTTCGGCCCCGGCCGCGCGATGCGCGTCGTCGATGCGGCCGCTCACGCCGAGCTGCCGCAGCGCGCGACGCCCGTCCGGGTTCGCGACGCCCCACGACACGTAGCCGTTCCACGCATGCCGCATCGCCTGTTCGGCCGGCGCATGCTCCGGAAACCCGGTCATCATCGCCTCGCGCATCTCGGCCTTCAGGCTCAGGTACAGCGCATTCAGCAGCGCATCCTTGGTCTCGAAATAGGTAAACACCGTGCCTTCCGCGACGCCGGCGAGCCGCGCGATGCGCGCGGTGGTCGCGCTCGCGCCGTCCTCCGCGAGCGCGCGGGCGGCGGCGGCGAGGATGGCGTCGTGCTTGTCGGGACTGCGCGGTCGGGCCACGTTCGATTCCTTTAATGAGTGAGCGCTCAATCATAATCACGGCATGCGTGCGATGCAAGTCCCGTTACAACACGGGAACACATACGCAATCGATCAAAAGCGTGCACTATTAGCGTTTTCACGTACTGGCGCGCCAACGCACCGGCGCCCGGCGCTTCGACGTTCGTTCCACGCTCACACCGCTTCAGACCGCGATCCACTCATGACGAATAAGCCCAACCAGACCGAAGCCGACCAGCCCGTCGACATGATCATCTTCGGCGGCGGCGGCGACCTGGCCGCCCGCAAGCTGTTGCCCGCGCTGTACATGGCGCACCTGCACTGCAACCTGCCGCCGGAGACGCGCATCATCGCGGTCGGCCGGCGCGACTGGGGCATCGACGGCTATCGCAAGTTCATGGACGAGCAATCGCGCCCGTTCATCGACGACAAGGCGTTCGACGCCGACGCATGGGCCCGTTTCCTCGACCTGTTCAAGTACGTGCTGATCGACGTGAACGCGCCGGAAGACTACGCGCGCCTCGCCGACGCCGCGCGCGGCGATGCGATCCGCGTGTTCTACCTGTCGACGTCGCCGGAGCTGTTCACGACGATCTGCGACAACCTGTCGGCCGCGCACCTCGTCGACGCGCGCTCGCGCGTCGTCCTCGAAAAGCCGCTCGGCCACGATCTCGCGTCGGCGCAGGCGATCAACGACGCGGTCGGCAAGCATTTCGCGGAATCGCAGATCTACCGGATCGACCATTACCTCGGCAAGGAAACCGTGCAGAACCTGATGGTGCTGCGCTTCGGCAACCCGATCTTCGGGCCGCTGTGGCAGGCGCCGAGCATCCGCAGCGTGCAGATCACGGTGGCGGAGACGGTCGGCGTCGGCAGCCGCGCGGGCTTCTACGACCATACCGGCGCGCTGCGCGACATGGTGCAGAACCACCTGCTGCAACTGCTGTGCATCGTCGCGATGGAGCCGCCGGTGTCGCTCGACCCGGACGCCGTGCGCGACGAGAAGCTGAAGGTGCTGCGCTCGCTGCGGCCGATGGCGCTGTCGGACGTCGCGCGCGACACGGTGCGCGGCCAGTACACGGCCGGCGCGGTCGACGGTCAGCCGGTCAAGGGCTATCTCGAGGAAGACAACGTGCCGGCGGACAGCCACGCGGAGACCTTCGTCGCGCTGCGCGCGCACATCAACAACTGGCGCTGGGCGAACGTGCCGTTCTTCCTGCGCACCGGCAAGCGGCTGCAGCGCCGCCAGTCGGAAATCGTGATCGAGTTCGCGGACATGCCGTTCTCGATCATCCCGAGCGGCCCGCGCCACTACAGCAACCGCCTCGTGATCCAGCTCCAGCCGGAAGAGTCGATCCAGTTGCAGATGCTCGCGAAAGAGCCGGGCAGTGGGATGAAGATGGTGCCGGTGAGCCTGAACCTCGACCTGCAGCAGGCGATTCCCGAACGGCGCGCGGAAGCGTACGAGCGACTGCTGATCGACGTGATCCGCGGGCGCCTCACGCACTTCATGCGCCGCGACGAACTCGAGGCCGCGTGGTCGTGGGTCGAGCCGATCCTCGACGGCTGGAAGCAGCTCGGCGATCGCCCGCGGCTCTATACCGCGGGCACGTTCGGACCGGCGGCATCGTCGGCGCTGCTGGCGCGCGACAACATGTCGTGGTCCGAGGAAGCGTAAGCGCTGCACGACGGCGTGCCCGCGGCGCAAGCGCCGTGCGGCACGCCGGATCACGCCCGGCCCACCGCCGCCCCCCCGTTTCCCTTCCGGCGCGCCGCCGTTACAGCGGCCCCATCCAGGCGGCCTTGCGCCGCGTCGGCGCATCGCTGCCGCTGCTCCCGCCGCCCAGCACCTCGATCATGTAATCGACGAACGACGCGATCCGCGACGAGATCGCGGTGTTCCGGTAATACACCGCGTTGATCGGCTGTTCGACTTCGAGCGTCTGCCGTGCGAGCACCTGCACGAGCCGGCCGGCCTCGCGATCCTGCGCGGTCATGAAATCCGACAGGCACACCATGCCCGCCCCCTCCAGCGCGAGCTGCCGCAGCGTCTCGCCGCTCGACGACCAGATGCCGGGCTCGATGCGGCTCGGCTCGCCGTCTGCGCCGAGGATCGGCCACACGTTCAGCGATTCGGGCTGCGTGAAGCCGAGCAGCGTGTGCTTGGCGAGATCCTCGACCTTGCGCGGCTGGCCGTGCGCTTCGATGTACGCGGGGCTCGCGAGGATGCGCAGCCGGCTGTTGCCGATCCGCCGGCTGTGCAGCGTCGAATCCTTCAGGCGGCCGATCCGGATCGCGACGTCGGTGCGCCGCTCGAGCAGGTCGATGATCCCCTCGTTGCTGTTCAGCTCCAGCTCGACCTTCGGGAAGCGTTCGCGGTAGCCGCGCACGAGCGGCACGATCACGTGCAGCATGAACGGCGTCGCGGCATCGACGCGCAGCCGCCCCGACGGCATCTCGCGCCGCGCGAGCATCTGCTCCTCGGCGTTCTCGACCGATTCGATGATCGCGCGCGCATCCTGCAGGAACGCACGCCCTTCTTCGGTCAGTTCGAGCCGGCGCGTGGTCCGGCGCAGCAGCGTGGTCTTCAGCTTCTCCTCGAGCCGCGCAAGCGTGCGGCTCGCCGCCGACACGGTGACGTCGAGCTGCTGCGCGGCGGCGGTGATCGACCCGGTGTCGACCACGGCGGCAAAGGCCTGGAGTTCGTCGAGCGTGATTTTCATTGTTGACCTGAAATCAAAACAATTTGGTTTATAGACCAGTTTTTCCGCAAAAGTAAAGGCGGCACACTGCGATCCATTCTTACTGGAACCTGGATCCCGCCATGCCACTCGCCCTGCTTGCGCTGACCATCAGCGCCTTTGCCATCGGCACGACCGAATTCGTGATCGTCGGGCTCATTCCGACGATCGGCGCCGATCTCGGCGTCAGCCTGCCGTCGGCCGGCCTGCTCGTCAGCCTCTACGCGCTGAGCGTCGCGATCGGCGCGCCGCTCCTCACCGCGCTCACCGGCCGCGTGCCGCGCAAGACGCTGCTCGCCGCGCTGATGGCGCTGTTCACCATCGGCAACCTCGTCGCCTGGCAGGCGCCCGGCTACGAATCGCTGATCGTCGCGCGCGTGCTCACCGGCCTCGCGCACGGCGTGTTCTTCTCGGTCGGCTCGATCATCGCGACCACGCTCGTGCCGAAGGACAAGGCCGCCAGCGCGATCGCGACGATGTTCAGCGGCATGACCGTCGCGTTCGTGGCCGGCATTCCGCTCGGCACCTTCATCGGCCAGCACTTCGGCTGGCGCGCGACGTTCCTGATCGTCGCGCTGTTCGGCCTCGTCGCGTTCCTCGGCGCGGTTGCCTTCGTGCCGCGCGGTCTTCCGCGGACGCCGCCGGCGCCGCTCGCCCGCCAGTTCCGCGTGCTGGCCCAGCCGCGCCTGCTGCTCGTCTATGCGATGACGGCAGTCGGCTACGGCGGCTCGCTGATCGCGTTCACCTACATGGCGCCGCTGCTCGAACAGATCGCCGGCTTCACGCCGTCGCAGGTCAGCCTCGTGCTCGTCGGCTACGGCGTGTCGGTCGCGTTCGGCAACGTGTGGGGCGGCAAGCTCGCCGACCGCGTCGGCCCGGTCAAGGCGCTCAAGCAGATCTTCCTGCTGCTCGCGATCGTGCTGCTCGCACTGACCTTCACGGTGCACGTGAAGTGGCTCGCGGTGCTGACGATGCTCGCGTGGGGCGCCGTCGCATTCGGCAACGTGCCGGGCCTGCAGGTGTACGTCGTCAAGCAGGCGCGCCACTTCGCGCCGGACGCCACCGACGTCGCATCGGGCTTCAACATCGCCGCGTTCAACCTCGGCGTCGCCGGCGGCTCGTCGCTCGGCGGCCTGATCGTCGCGAACGTCGGCCTCGGCCATACGCCGTGGATCGCCGCCGTCGTCACGCTCGGCGCGTTCGCGCTGACCGCGCTGAGCGGCCGCCTCGACCGCGGCCAGGGCCTGCCCGAACGCACGGCCGAACCCGTCGAACTCGCCCATTGAACGTCACTTGTTTGCAGGAGCCGCCCAGCATGAACGCATCGACCCGACGTCCGCCGTTCGCCGGCAAGACTTTCGAAGTCCGTTACGACGGCCTCACCGCCCTCAACGCATATGACGAGGACGGCCTCCACATGCGCTACGAGATCACCGAAGGCGCATACGCCGGCGCGACGGGCGAAGTCGCCTTCACGTGGCAGCACGTCGCCGGCGAGACCTACGCGATCTCGTGGCAGGAAGCCGACCGCGCGACGGTCGTGCACCTCGACGATTTCGCCGCCGGCACGTCGCGCGCGTTCTTCACCGCGTCGTCGCTCGACTTCTACCGGCTCGCCGGCAGCCTGCGCGCCATCTGAACGGAGACGCCCGACCATGTCCACTTCACTCGACAAGCTCGCCGACGGCGGCTTCAGCATCGGCATCGAACTGCCGCTCGACAACGACTGGTCGCCGGCCGGCGACGCGAAGCGCCAGCATGACGGCCGCCGCCCCGGCGTGCCCGACCTGGAAATCCACGCGGAGCTCGCGCAACTGGCCGACACGCTCGGCTTCCGCGCGCTCTGGGTGCGCGACGTGCCTGTGTACGACCCGTCGTTCGGCGACGCCGCGCAGGTGTTCGAGACCTTCTCGTATCTCGGCTACCTCGCCGGCATCACGCGCGACATCCTGCTCGGCACGGCGGCCGTCGTGCTGCCGCTGCGCGAACCGCTGCTCACGCTGAAATCGGCCGCGACGATCCAGGAACTCAGCCGGGGACGCCTGCTGCTCGGCGTCGCGAGCGGCGACCGGCCGGTCGAATATCCGCTGTTCGGCCGCGACTTCGCGTCGCGCGGCGCGAACTTCCGCGACCAGATCGCGCTGCTGCGCGACGGCGCGCGTGCGCATCTGCCGCCCGGCCTCGACGTGCTGCCCGCCGCGCGCTCGCCGGTGCCGCTGCTCGTCGCCGGTCTCGCGCAGCAAACGCCCGCATGGATCGGCGAGCACATGGACGGCTGCCTCGCATATCCGGGCACGCCGGCCGATCACGTGCGGCGCGTCGCGAACTGGCGCGCGGTGGCCGGCGACAAGCCTTACGTGAGCTTCATCCACCTCGACCTCGCGGACGATCCGCACGAACCGCTGCAACGGCACCGCTTCGGCGCGCGCGCCGGACGCATCGCGCTGACGGAGGAACTCGCGGCAATGCGCGACGCCGGCGTGCAGCACATCGGCCTGCATTTCCGCCGCAATCGCCGCCCGCTCGACGAGACGATGGCCGAGATCGCGTCGGACGTGCTGCCGGCATTCCATGCGAATGCCGCTGCGACCGCGCTGGCGGGCACCGCCTGAGGCCGGCACACCGCCAGTCAGCCCGATCCACGACCGATATTTGACTTCAAATCAAATATTTTTGACCTCTAGAGGCGTTTATCTCATCAGTCCAGGACGCCAGAATGACTCCCATACCGCAATCGGCCCACCTCTTCCAGGAACACAAGATGAGCAACATTCCCGCATTCGGCCTCGGCACTTTCCGCCTGCAAGGTCAGGTTGTCATCGACTCGGTCCGCAACGGCCTCGAAGTCGGCTACCGCGCGATCGACACCGCGCAGATCTACGGCAACGAAGCCGAAGTCGGCGAAGCGATCGCCGCATCGGGCGTGCGCCGCGAAGACCTGTTCCTCACGACGAAGATCTGGGTCGACAACTACGCGCCGGAAAAACTGGTCGCCAGCCTCGAGGAAAGCCTGCGCAAGCTGCGCACCGACCACGTCGACCTGACGCTGATCCACTGGCCGGCTCCGGAAAGCGGCGTGTCGGTCCAGACGTTCATGACCGCGCTCGCCGACGCGAAGGCAAAGGGCCTCACGCGCCGGATCGGCATCTCGAACTTCAACATCGAACTGACGAAGGAAGCGATCGCGGTGGTCGGCAAGGATGCGATCGCGACGAACCAGATCGAACTGAGCCCGTACCTGCAGAACCGCAAGCTGGTCGAGTTCCTGAACGGCGAAGGCATCCACGTGACGTCGTACATGACGCTCGCATACGGCAAGGTGCTCGGCGACCCGGTGATCGGCGCGATCGCGCAACGTCACGACGCGACGCCGGCGCAGGTCGCGCTGGCCTGGGCGCTGCAGCTCGGCTACTCGGTGATCCCGTCGTCGACGAAGCGCGAAAACCTCGCAAGCAATCTGCTCGCGCAGACGCTGCGCCTGACCGACGAGGACATGGCGCAGATCGCCGCGCTCGAGCGCAACGGCCGCGAAGTCGACCCGGTCGGCCTCGCGCCGACGTGGGACTGAACGCACCGCTCCCTCAATCGAACCGTCCGCGGCCAGCCGGCCGCGGCACCGACAGGAATCCATCATGACCCAGGACCCGCTTTTCCAACCGCTGCAATTCGGTTCGCTGACACTGCCGAACCGCATCGTGATGCCGCCGATGACGCGTTCGCGCGCCAGCCAGCCCGGCGACGAAGCCAACGAACTGATGGCCGCGTATTACGCCCAGCGCGCGAGCGCGGGCCTGATCGTCAGCGAAGGCACCTACATCGCGCCGCTCGGCAAGGGCTACGCATGGACGCCCGGCATCCACACGCCGTCGCAGGTCGCCGGCTGGCGCAAGGTGACGGACGCCGTCCACGCCGCGCACGGCCGCATCTTCGCGCAGCTCTGGCACGTCGGCCGGCTGAGCCACACGAGCCTGCTCGGCGGCCGGCAACCCGTGTCGTCGTCGCCGCTCCAGGCGAAGGGCGTGAACGTGTTCGTCGCCGGTGAAGACGGCACCACGCCGGGCTTCGTGCAGGCCTCCGAGCCGCGCGCGTTGTCCGTCGACGAAATCCACGAGATCGTCGATCAATATCGCGCCGCCGCGCGCAACGCGATCGAAGCCGGCTTCGACGGCGTCGAGCTGCACGGCGCGAACGGCTATCTCGTGAACCAGTTCATCGACTCGAACGCGAACACGCGCACCGACGCGTACGGCGGCTCGCTCGAAAACCGGCTGCGCTTCCTGCGCGAAGTCGCGCAGGCGCTGATCGAAGGCACCGGCGACGCGTCGCGCGTCGGCATCCGCCTCGCGCCGCTGACCACGCTGAACGGCTGCGTCGACGACGATCCCGAGACGACCTACCTCGCCGCCGCGAAGCTGCTCGGCGAACTCGGCGTCGGCTACCTGCACATCGCGGAAGCCGACTGGGACGACGCGCCGCTGATGCCGGTCGAATTCAAGCAGCAGCTGCGTGCCGCGTATCCGGGCGTGCTGATCTACGCCGGCGCGTACACCGCCGAGCGCGCGCGCGAAGCGATCGCCGCCGGCTGGGCCGACCTCGTCGCCTTCGGCCGCCCGTTCGTCGCGAACCCCGACCTGCCCGAGCGCCTGCGTACCGGCGCCGCGCTCACGCCGCACGACCGCAACACGCTGTTCGGCGGCGGCGCACGCGGCCTGACCGACTATCCGACGCTCGCGCAGGCCGCGGCCTGAGCGATCGACAGGAGTCCGACATGAGAATCACATCCCCTTCCCGCGTGGGTTTCGGCACCGCGCCGCTGGGCAACATGTATCGGGACATCCCGAACGAAGAAGCGCTGGCGACCGTCGACGCGGCCTGGGAAAGCGGTATCCGCTACTTCGACGCGGCGCCGCTGTACGGCGCCGGCCTCGCCGAGCTGCGCCTCGGTGAAGCGCTCGCCGGCCGCCCGCGCGACGAATATTCGCTCGGCACGAAGGTCGGCCGCCTCGTGCTCGACGAGCACGAGGATGCGTCGCAGCGCGATCTCGGCGAGAAGGGCGGGCTGTTCCGCCATGGGCTGCCGAACAAGGTCGTCTACGACTACACGGAAGACGGCACGCTGCGCTCGATCGAGGCGAGCCTCGAGCGGCTGCGCACCGACCGCCTCGACACCGTGTGGATCCACGATCCGGCGATCGACTTCCACGGCGAGCGCTGGCTCGACGTGTTCGACGTCGCGATGTCGGGTGCGGCCAAGGCACTCACGCGGCTGCGCGACGAGAAGGTCATCAAGGGCTGGGGCCTCGGCGTGAACCGGATCGAGCCGTGCGAGCTCGCGCTCGAGCGCTCGGACCCGGACGGCTTCCTGCTCGCCGGCCGCTACACGCTGCTCGACCATGCGGGCGCGCTCGAACGGCTGATGCCGGAAAGCGCGGCGCGCGGCCTCGGCATCATCGTCGGCGGCCCGTACAACTCCGGCGTGCTCGCGGGCGGCACGCACTTCGAATACCAGCCGGCCACGCAGGAGATGCTCGGCCGCGTCGCGCGCATCCGGCAGATCAGCGAGCAGTTCGGCGTCGACGTCCGCGCGGTGGCGCTGCAGTTCTCGCTCGCGCACCCGGCCGTCGCGGCCGTGATCCCGGGCGCGAGCCGGCCCGATCGCATCGACGAGAACCTGCGGCTCGCGGCGGCGCCGATTCCGGCAAGCCTGTGGGACGCACTGAAGGCCGAGCGCCTGATCGCGGAACACGCTCCGACGCCGGCCGGCGCGGCCTGAGCCGCTTCCGCGCGACCGCCGCGACGAGCGGCCGCGCACGTCCCTTCCCTTGCAATCGCGGCGACTATCGCCGCGATTGCCATTTCCGAATTGCCGCCTGCGCGATCGCCGCCTAACGTTTACACGATCGACTCCGCACGACCGTCACCCGACCTGAAAGGACGCCCCGCCATGCCAAGCCGCTTTCCGACACGCGACATGCTGCGGGCCCTCGCGGCCGGCCTTTCGTTCGCGGCCTGCACCTTGCCGGCCTACGCCGACGATGCAACCGGTCTCGTGCCGCCCCAGCCGGCGTCGCCCGTGCTGTCGACGACCGCGACCGGCGTGCAGATCTACGCATGCGAATACGACGCCGGACACCGGCTCGCATGGGCATTCCAGCGCCCGGAGGCGATGCTGTTCGACGGCACCGGCGCGCTCGTCGTCCGGCACGGCGCGGGGCCGTCGTGGGAAACGCTCGACGGCAGCCGCATCACCGGCAAGAAGCTCGCGGAAGCGCCCGGCGCGCGCCCGGGCAGCATTCCGCAGCTCCTGCTCGCCGCGACGCCGGCCGCAACCGGCACGCTCGCCGGCGTGCGCTTCGTCCAGCGGCTCGATACCGTGGGCGGCACACCGCCGGAGGCGACGTGTGCGACCGAGCATGCAATCGGCCGCTTTCCGTATTTCGCGCGATACGTGTTTCTGAAGTAACGCGCGGCGGCATCCCGAAGCGCGGACGCCGCCGTCGGCGTGCTGATCACCACGTCCGTTTGATCAGCTATCCTGCATTTACCGATCGGATGCCCGACGCATGCATCGTCATCGATCCGGTCACGCGCGCGGTCCCGGTATCATCCGGACTCACGTTGCGCACGGCGGCGCGACCGCATTCACGCACCTGCTCGGCCTCGATGAAAGACATTCGTAATCCCCGATGCCTCACCCGCCCCCGCCCTGCCCGCCGCCCCGGCGTTCAAATAATCGCCTTAACGGATTCGAACTAGGCGTATACACGCGTTCCGCGACGACGAAGCCCCGTTGCACGCCGATATAAGCGCTGCGACATGCGCTGCATGCTCTTCCCCCAATGGGACGTGATGGGCCGTTCGCCTAACCTTCGCTACGGCAAAGCACACGTGACGGGGTCGACCACGCCACGCGTCGTACGACGCGGCACACGCGCGGACGACGACACGAAGCACGCGTGATGCGTCCCCACGACGCTGCCGATAATTTCAACCAGATACGAGACACCCTGACGACGGCCTGCCACAGGCCGTTTCAGCATGCTGATAAAGGAGCAAGCTCATGAGTGATACCCCGGTGCAGCCGACGGTCGGCGTCGGCGCGGAAGAAACGGACTTCGGCACCAAGGGAGTCATCGACCGGTACTTCGGCATTTCGTCGCGCGGCAGCACGCAGCGTCGCGAAATCGTCGCGGGCGTGACCACTTTCCTCGCGATGGTCTATTCCGTGTTCGTCGTGCCCGGCATGTTCGGCAAGGCCGGCTTCGACACGAGCGCGGTATTCGTCGCGGTCTGCCTCACCACCGCCTTCGGTTCGCTGCTGATGGGCCTGTGGGCGAAGCTGCCGATCGCGATCGGCTGCGCGATCTCGCTGACGGCGTTCACCGCGTTCGGCCTCGTGCTCGGCAAGGGCCTGCATCCGAGCGTCGCGCTCGGCGCCGTATTCCTGATGGGCCTCGTGTTCACGGGCATCTCGGTCACCGGCGTGCGTTCGTGGATCCTGCGCAACCTGCCCGCGGGCGTCGCGCACGGCACCGGGATCGGCATCGGCCTGTTCCTGCTGCTGATCGCGTCGAACGACGTCGGCCTCGTGATCAAGAATCCGGGCGCCGGCCTGCCGGTCTCGCTCGGCCAGATCACCGCGTTCCCGGTCATCATGTCGGTCGTCGGCCTGGCCGCGATCTTCGGGCTCGAAAAGCGTCGCGTGCCCGGCGGCATCCTGCTCGTCGTGGTCGCGATCTCGCTGATCGGCCTCGTGTTCGATCCGGCCGTGAAGTATCGCGGCATCTTCGCGCTGCCGTCGCTGAGCGCACCGGGCCACGCATCGCTGATCGGCGCGATGGACATCAAGGGCGCGCTGTCGATGGCCGTGCTGCCGAGCGTGCTCGCGCTCGTGATGACCGCCGTGTTCGACGCGACCGGCACGATCCGCGCGGTCGCGGGCCAGGCGGGCCAGCTCGACGAGAACGGCCGCATCATCAACGGCGGCCGCGCGCTGACCGCCGATTCGATCAGCTCGATCTTCTCCGGCTTCCTCGGCGGTGCACCGGCCGCGGCGTACATCGAGTCCAGCGTCGGCGTGGCCGCCGGTGCGAAGACGGGCCTCGCGGCCGCGGTGGTCGGCGTGCTGTTCCTGGTCGTGATGTTCTTCTCGCCGCTCGCGGGCCTCGTGCCGTCGTACGCGACGGCCCCGGCGCTGATGTACGTCGGCCTGCTGATGCTCGGCAGCGTGAGCAAGCTGCACATGGACGACATGGTCGATGCGATGTCGGGCCTCGTGTGCGCGGTGTTCATCGTGCTGACCGCGAACATCGTGACCGGCATCATGCTCGGCTTCTCGACGCTCGTGATCGGCCGCATCGCCAGCGGCGAATTCCGCAAGCTCAACGTCGGCACCGTGCTCATCGCGGCCGTGCTCGTCACGTTCTATCTCGGCGGCTGGGCGATCTGACCGCGCATCGTGCGCGACGTCGCCGGCAGAAGCACGGCGCGCATCGGGACGACACCGTCTCCTCCACCATCGTCGTCGATGGCCTCCGGCCTGGAAACGCATGTTTCCGGGCCTTTTTTGTCGGTGCGGCCGGCGTGGCGGCGCGGCGCACCGCGAGTCCGAACGCGGTGCTAGGATCACATTTTGTCCTCCGGAACGACCATGAATCCGTTCGGCATCGTCTCTGAATCAGACACGCGGACCGCGGCGAGCAAGCCGCCGTTCATCCCGTCGTTCGGCTTCGTCGAAGTTCATGAATCGCGGCCGATCGACGCGCCGCCGTCGCGCATCATCGACGCCGTGGCCGCGCTCGACATGCGCGCCGATCCGGTCATCGACGCGCTGCTTGCCGTGCGCGAATCGCCGGCGGCCATCGCGCGTGCACTGGGCAACCGCCCCGCCGAAGCCGCACGCGAACGCTTTGGCTTCGATACGTTCACGCTGCTGCATCGCGACGACACGTCGCTGTCGCTGGGGCTCATCGGACGCTTCTGGCGCCCGACGCCCGACGTGCGGACGATCGACGACGCCGCGGCCTTCGTCCGGCACGACGATCCGCGCGACGCGAAGCTGGTGCTGCGGTTCGAGGTCGTCGGACTGTCGTCCGGCACGCGCCTGCTGCGCACCGAAACCTTCGTGCACTGTCCGAGCACGCGCACGCGCCTGCTGTTTCTGCCGTACTGGCTCGCGATCCGGCTCGCGAGCGGCTGGATCCGCCGCCGCACGCTCGCGGCCGTCGAACTGGCGCTTGCCTGACACACCGGGCCGCCACGAAAACTTCACGCGGTGTGTCGTCGCGCGGCGCATCTCGGCAACGTCACGCACCGCATGCACCGTCATCTGCGATCCTGATCGCCGCGCCGCGCCTTGCGGTTTTTGTTCCGCCCGGCGTTCGCCGTCGCGGCGCGCTACCCTATCGATCTTCGCGCCGGCGCCCCCGCCCGCCGCCAGATCCGAACCGATCGATGACCCGCATCCGAAACCACCTGAACATCGCGCAGCTCCAGGCGTTCGTCTCCGCCGCGCATCACAAGAGCCTGCGCGCCGCCGCGCGCGAACTCGGCGTCACGCAGCCCGCGATCACGCATACGATCCGCGAGCTGGAAACGGCGCTGAACGCGGAACTGCTCGCGCGCAGCGTGCGCGGCGTCGAGCTGACCGCGTGCGGCCATGCGCTGCTGCCGCGCGCCGAGCAGCTGCTCGGCGACATGCGCCGCACCGTCGAGGCCGTCGAGCAGGTGAAAGGGGAAATGTCCGGACGGGTCGCGGTCGGCACGATGCCGTCGATCGCGCTGACCGCGCTGCCGCACGCGGTCACCGCCTTCCGCCGGTCGATGCCGAACGTGAGCCTGCATCTGGAGGAAGTGACGGTGCCGGACGCGCTCGCGCAATTGCGCAACGGCACGCTCGACATCGCTGCGATGCACCATGTGCCCGCGCTCGACCGCGATCTCACGCAGGTGCCGCTGCTGTCGACCGAGTTCACCGTCGTGATGCGCGAAGGCCACCCGCTCGCGCACGCGCGCCGGTTAGAGGAATTGCTCGACGCCGAATGGATCGTCACGGTCGGGGCCGAGCAATTCCCGCACAGCGTGATGGTCGGCATGTTCGAGGCGCGCGGGCTGCCGCTGCCGAAGCGCCTGCTGCGCTCGCCGATGTCGTTCGCGGTGACGCTCGGGCTCGTCGCGCGCTCCGACGTGATCGGCTGCTTCACGCGCCCGCTGGCCGCGGTGGTGGCGCCGCTCGGGGTTCGCACGGCCGACCTCGACGAAAGCATGCCGCGCTTCGACCTGTCGATCATCGCGCGCCGCGACCTGCTGCCGACGCCGGCCGTGTCGCAATTCGTCGCCTGTCTGCAGCGCGCGGTCAACGAAACGCTCGGTTGAATCGTTCCTTCGTCTGAAACGGTCGCGCGCAGCATGCGCGGCCGTCGGGTCCGGTATCGGGGCATGTCCTAGGCGCCCTGCCGGTATTTTGTCTTGATAATCTTGCGCACGTCGCGCGCCCGCATCGGGCAGCGAAACGGACAGTCCGACGCGAAGCCGCGCCGGACCGAAGGCTTACGGCGCGGCACAACCGCGCACCCATCGAACAAAACGAGGAGTCACCGAGTGAAAAAGATTCTTGCGGCTGTGACCGTAGCCCTGCTCGCCGTATCGGCCGGCACTGCATACGCGAAGGACTGGACGACCGTGCGCTTCGGCGTCGATGCAAGCTACCCGCCTTTCGAATCGAAAGGCGCCGACGGCAAGGTGGTCGGCTTCGACGTCGACCTCGGCAACGAAATCTGCCGCCGCATGAACGCGAAGTGCGTGTGGATCGAAAACGACTTCGACGGGATGATCCCGGCGCTGAAGGCACGCAAGTTCGACGGCGTCCTGTCGTCGATGTCGATGACGCCGGCGCGCCAGGAACAGATCGCGTTCTCGTCGAAGCTGTTCAACACGCCGACGCGCCTCGTCGCGAAGAAGGGCGCCGGCCTGATGCCGACGGCCGAATCGCTGAAGGGCAAGTCGGTCGGCGTCGAGCAGGGCACGATTCAGGAAACCTACGCGAAGACGTACTGGGCCCCGAAGGGCGTGAACGTCGTGCCTTACCAGAACCAGGACCAGGTCTACGCGGACCTGATCTCCGGCCGTCTGGACGGCGCGCTGCAGGACGCGGTGCAGGCTGAAATCGGCTTCCTGAAGACGCCGCGCGGCGCGAGCTTCGATTTCGCCGGCAAGGACATCGACGATCCGAAGACGCTCGGCAACGGCGCCGGTATCGGCCTGCGCAAGGAAGACACCGACCTGAAGGCGAAGATCGACGGCGCGATCGCCGGCATGCGCAAGGACGGCACGTACGACAAGATCGCGAAGAAGTACTTCGATTTCGACGTGTACGGCAAGTAACACCGCGCAACGCGCACTTCGCATCCGCGCAGACGGGCTCCGGAAGGAGCCCGTTTTTTTTGCCCGCGCGCGCCGAAAGACCGCGAGGCACGCATGAGCGAAGGGCCGTGGCGACGTTATTTTTTACGCAACAACCCGATGATTCGTAAAGGAAATCGACTTGCCGTGTACGCGGTTTGATAGGTTCGCGGAAGGCAACGTACAATCGATCTTCCACGCATACCGGATCACTCGCGGCTGCGCCGCCCTTCCCTCATCATGCAAACGCAGACCCATCCGCTGATTTCCCCCGCCGTCGGCACCGAACGCCAGATCACGAGCTTCCACTACGGCCCGCGCGGCGCGAAGAAGGTCTACATCCAGTCGTCGCTGCACGCGGACGAACTGCCCGGCATGCTGGTCGCCGCGCTGCTGCGCCGCAAGATCGCCGCGCTCGAGACGGCCGGCAAGCTGCGCGGCGAGGTGGTCATCGTCCCCGTTCCGAACCCGATCGGCCTGTCGCAGCACGTGTTCGGCGATCACCTCGGCCGCTTCGAGCTCGGCTCGATGCAGAACTTCAACCGCAATTTCCACGATCTCGCGGCGCTCGTGATGCCGCGCATCGAAGGCCGGCTGACGAACGACGCGCAGCGCAACCTCGCCGCGGTACGCGCCGCGATGCGCGAGGCGCTCGACGAACAGAAGCCGCGCACCGAGCTCGAATCGCAGCGCCTCGCGCTGCAGAAACTGTCGTTCGACGCCGACATCGTGCTCGACCTGCATTGCGACAACGACGCGGTGATGCATCTGTATACGAACCCCGATCTGTGGGAAGACGTCGAGCCGCTGGCGCGCTATCTGGACGCGCAGGCGTCGCTGCTCGCGCTGAATTCGGTCGGCAATCCGTTCGACGAGATCCACAGCTTCTGCTGGTCCGATCTGCGCGGCCGGTTCGGCGATCGCTTCCCGATCCCGAACGGCGCGATTTCCGTCACCGTCGAACTGCGCAGCGAGCGCGACGTGTCGTACGAGTTCGCGGAGAAAGATTCGCAAGCGATCGTCGAATACCTGACCGAGCGCGGCGTCATCGACGGCACGCCGGCGCCGCTGCCGCCGCTCGCGCATCCGGCCACGCCGCTCGCGGGCACCGATCCGCTCGTCGCGCCGGTGTCGGGCGTGATCGTGTTCCGCACGCCGGTCGGCGCGTGGATCGAAGCCGGCCAGGACGTCGCCGACATCGTCGATCCGCTGACCGATCGCGTGATCACGCTGAAGAGCAGCGTGTCCGGCGTGCTGTACGCGCGCCAGGTTGTGCGCTTCGCGACCGCCGGGATGGAAGTCGCGCGGATCGCCGGCGCGACGCCGATCCGCACCGGGTCGCTGCTGTCGGCCTGAGCCCCCGGGCCGCCCGAGCGGCCGGCCCGTGCGCCGCATCGCGGCGCGCCAACGAAATCGCCCGCTTGCGCGGGCGATTTGCTTTCCGGTCCGGCGCGATGCCCGGCGACGCGGCCGGGCATCGGCCGACGATCAGAACGCCGGCACGATCGCACCGCCGAACTTCTGGTCGATGAACTTGCGCACGTCGTCCGATTCATAGGCCGCGACGAGCTTCTTCACCCACGGCTTGTCCTTGTCCTGCGCGCGCACCGCGATCAGGTTCGCGTACGGCCCGCGCAGATCCTCGATCGCGATCGCATCCTTCACCGGCGTGAGCCCGGCCTTCACCGCGTAGTCGGTGTTGATCGACGCGGCGTCGAGGTCGGGCAGCGCGCGCGGCAGTTGCGCGGCATCGAGCTCGACGATCCTGATCTTCTTCGGATTCTCGGCGACGTCGAGCGGCGTCGCGTTCACGCCGTTCGTGCCGGCGCCCGCCTTCAGCTTGATCACGCCGTATTTCTGCAGCAGCAGCAGCGCGCGGTTGCCGTTCGACGGATCGTTCTGGATCCCGACTTTCGCACCGGTCGGCAAATCCTTCAGCGACTTGAGCTTCTTCGAATAGAAGCCCATCGGCGCCGTGTAGGTCAGCCCGACGTTGACGATCCGGTAGCCGCGCTGCTTGATCTGGCTGTCGAGAAACGGCTGGTGCTGGAAACCGTTCGCATCGAGATCGCCCGCGTCGAGCGCCGCGTTCGGCTGCACGTAGTCGTTGAATTCGATGACCTTGATCGCGAGGCCTTCGCGTGCGGCGACTTTCGTCACCTCGGTCCAGATCTGCGCGTCGGGGCCGCTCATCGTGCCGATCTTCAGCGTCTGGGAGTCGGCGTGCGCGCCGGGCGCGGCAAAGGCCAGCGCCGCGGCAAGCGCGCCGAGGCCGGTCAGGATCGAACGTCGCATGGTGTCCTCTTGTCCCGTGTCGTTGTTGAAGCGCGCATCGTGACACGGGGCCGGAACGGCACCAACCAAGCTTATTTCATGTGCATATTCCGGATCCCGATCGAATCTCAGCCGAAATCGGTATAACTCCCCGCTGTACAACCGGGCAGAATCCAGTGTCGCTTCGGCACCACAGATTCGTCATATGACAAAGCCTGTCACATTCATTACGTGGCCCGCCGATAAAGTTGCGACCGGTCCGTGAAAGCGCCCATAGAGAGAGCGCCGGAACCGCAACTGGACACGCCATTTATTCGCTCGGAGAATCCTTTGAACAAGAAACTGTTGACCATCGCCGTCCTCGCAGCAACGGCCGGCGCGGCACACGCACAAAGCAGCGTGACCCTGTATGGCGTCATCGATGCCGGTATCAGCTACGTGAACCACAGCAAGACCGCGAACGGCGGCAGCGGCAAGCTGTTCAAGTACGACGACGGCGTGGCCCAGGGCAGCCGTTGGGGCCTGCGCGGCACCGAAGACCTCGGTGGCGGCCTGAAGGCGATCTTCGTGCTCGAAAACGGCTTCAACAGCGGCAACGGCACGATCGGCCAGGGCGGCGCGATCTTCGGCCGTCAAGCCTACGTCGGCCTGAGCCAGTCGCAATACGGCACGGTCACGTTCGGCCGCCAGTACTCGTTCTCGACCGACATCCTCGGTTCGAACTACTCGACGGGCGGCAACACGGTCGCGGGTAACTACGCGTACCACGTGAACGACATCGACCAGCTCACGTCGAGCCGCATCAACAACTCGGTGAAATTCCAGAGCGCGAACTACGCCGGCTTCACGTTCGGCGCGTTGTACGGCTTCTCGAACTCGACCGACTTCGCCGGCGCACCGTCGACGACGACGGGCACCACGACGACGGCCGGTTCGTCGCGCGCATACAGCTTCGGCCTGAACTACGCGAACGGCCCGTTCGCACTCGGCGCCGCATACACGGACATCCGCTTCCCGAGCCAGTCGACGCCGGCATTCTCGACGTCGATCGCGAACATCGCGCTGACGAACATCCGCGACCTGCGCACGTACGGCGTCGGCGGCCGCTACATCTTCGGCCCGGCAACGGCATGGCTGCTCTGGACGCGCACGCAGTTCACCCCGATCGCGGCTGGCGCGTCGGGCACGTTCTACAACGCGTATGAAGCAGGCGTGAAGTACGCGATCACGCCGGCCCTGTCGGCAGCAGCGGGCTACACGTACACGAACGCCACGCAAAGCGGCAACTCGGCGCACTGGAACCAGGGCAACCTGGGCCTCGACTACGCGCTCAGCAAGCGTACGGACGTGTACGGCCTGGTCGTCTACCAGAAGGCGTCGGGCAACGGCGTGCAAGCGCAAATCGGTTCGAGCACGAGCTACTTCAGCACGTCGGGCAACGGTTCGTCGAACCAGCTGGCCGCTCGCGTCGGTATCCGTCACAAGTTCTAAAGCATCCGATTAACTCGTCCGCGCATGTCGCGGACGACGACGGCAAGAAGCGCCCCGCTCCACGCGGGGCGCTTTTTTATGGGCTTTTAAGTTTCGCTTAATTCTGGGCTGAGAGGATGCTCTCACCCCCCCTGTTGGCCGCCTGAGCATCGGCGGCTTTTTTTTTGAGACCCACTACGGCACCGCCATCAACTGCCCACAAGACAGGATCGGAGCCCAAGATGATCGAAGATACCGTTTTCAGCCATCTGCACGCGATTCTGACGCGCCGGCATTCGCTGCCGGTCCAGAGCTGCCGCGTGTCGGTCGAAATGCAGCGCCCGTGGGGCCGCCCGTACCGGCTCGTCGAATGGACGATGCATCTCGACGCACCCGCGCGGCGCCAGATCGTGCCGGCCGAATCGACCGACGAAGAAATCGCCGAGGTCGTGGCGTCGCACGTGCCGGGCCGCCTGTACGGCGACGGCCGGCTGCAGTTCTGATTCCCCCCGCTACCCGCCATTACCCGCCGTTGCCCGCATCGCGGCCGGCCCGCACGCATCGTGCGGCACTCGGTCTCGTTTGACGCGGCAACGAAGTCTGCTACGCTGCGCGTTTTCGTCCACGCAACACACGATGGAAAACGCATTCAACGAACGCGGCGTGATGGTCACCCGCAACGGCCTGTCGGCCGCCGGGCAGGTCTTCCCGCTGCGTGACATCCGCAACGTCGATGTCGTCAAGATTCCGAAAAATCGCCTCGTGCCCTGGCTGATCTCGCTGATCGGCGTGGCCACCGCCGTCGCAGGCGGCATCGGCGCATCGAGCGCCGCGCTGGTCGTCGGCGTGATGCTCGCGGTCGTCGGCTATCTCGCCTGGACCACGCAGGACATCACCTACCGCCTGATGGTCGAGATGCCCGACGGCAAGCGCGAAGCGCTGTCGAGCGTCGACGCCGAATTCGTCGAGCGCGTCGCGCAGGTCGTGCGCGATGCACGGACGGCGACGGCCGCCGGCTGATTTCCGCTGCGCGCGCCGACCACCTACTATGAAATGAGCGGCACGCCGCCGCGTCGTTCGAGGAGGTCGGCATGAACGCCCAATCGCTGTCCGGCATGCTGCGCGCGCAGGAACTGCTGCTCGTCTCGATGATCCGAGCGCTGCCGCCCGACACACGCAGCGCGCTCGTCGACCTCTACGCCGAACAGCTCGCGTTCGCCGAACAGGCCGGCTTCGAAGGCCACGGCGATCGCGCGACGCACGATGCGTTCATCGCGCATGCGCGCAACCTGCTGATTCGTATCGAATCGCTGGCCTAGGGCCAGCCTGCTTTCACCGCATGTCTCGCCGCGCGCGGATCGCCCGATCCGCGCCGACGGCGCGCGTCCGCACGCGCCGCTTTTCGCCCTTGTATTGATAATGATTCCCATTTACACTGGCGAAATTATCAATTCCCTTTCAATTCGCCGTTCGCCGCCAGTCGCGCGCGAACGGGCCAGCCAGGTGAACGCGTCACCCAGCCAGCCTTCGGGCTAGTCATCGTCAATGGGAGACCACCTGTGCATTGCCATCCACTCGCGCGGCGGCCGATCTGTGCCGCGTTGTTCGGCGCGTTCGGCCTGTCCGCCGCCCCGGCTCATGCCGATTCGCCGCCGCAAGGCGCCAATCCGCCACCTGCCGTCCTGACCGCCGCCGCGTCCACGCGCGGCGATGCGGCGCTGCTCGACCCCGTCACCGTCACGGCCACCCGCACCGCCACCGCCGCGAGCCGCACGGCCGCGTCCGTGTCGGTGATCACCGACGACGATCTCGAAGAACAGCAGGCCACCAACATCAAGGATGCGCTGCGCTACGAGCCGGGCGTCACGGTGCGCCGCACCGCGTACCGCCCCGGCAGCGCCGCGCTCGGCGGCGGCCGCGACGGCGATTCGAGCATCAACATCCGCGGCCTCGAAGGCAATCGCGTGCTGCTGATGGAAGACGGCATCCGCCTGCCGAACGCGTTTTCATTCGGCCCGCTCGAAGCCGGCCGCGGCGACTACGCCGATCTCGACATGCTCAAGCGCATCGAGATCCTGCGCGGGCCGGCATCGGCGCTGTACGGCAGCGACGGGCTGACCGGCGCGGTGAACTTCATCACGAAGGATCCGCGCGACCTGCTGTCGATCTACGGCAAACCCACCTACTTCTCGTTCCGGCCGAGCTACGACTCAGCCGACCGCAGCATCGGCGCGACCGTGTCGGCCGCGGGCGGCAACGAACGCGTACAGGGGATGATCATCGCCGACGGCCGGCGCGGCCACGAGGTCGACACGCGCGGCGGCAACAACTCGGCGAGCACG
The DNA here is from genome assembly GCF_001522185.1 of Burkholderia sp. RF2-non_BP3. Classification (NCBI taxonomy): domain Bacteria; kingdom Pseudomonadati; phylum Pseudomonadota; class Betaproteobacteria; order Burkholderiales; family Burkholderiaceae; genus Burkholderia; species Burkholderia sp. RF2-non_BP3. The sequence continues at coordinate 100,416 of NZ_LOSU01000009.1, forward strand.
CTGCGCACCACGTCGAATCCGCAGGACGTCTATTCGGAATCGCTGCTCGGCAAGCTCGTGCTGACGCCCACCGCGCGCGACTCGATCAGGTTCATCGCCGAAACCGTGCAGCGCCGCGTGAGCACCGACGTGCTGTCCGCGATCAACCCGCCGGCCACGCTCGGCCTTACGACCCACGACCGGCTCGAACGCAACCGTTTCAGCGTCGACTACGATTTCCGCGACGATACATTCCGCTGGTTCCAGACCGCCCATGCGCAGTTTTACTACCAGGACGCGAAGCAGGACCAGTACGCGTTCGAGACGCGCGGCCGGCAGCCTTCGCGTTCCCGCGACAACCAGTACAAGGAGCGCACGTTCGGCGGCGCCGCGTTCGCCGAAAGCGGCTTCTCGACCGGCCCGTTCGCGCACAAGCTGCTGTATGGCGTCGACGGCAGCGTGTCGCGCGTGACGAACCTGCGCGACGGCACGGTGCCGGGCGTCGGCGAGACGTTCCCGAACAAGGCGTTCCCCGACACCGACTACACGCTGTTCGGCGCGTTCGTGCAGGACCGGATCGGCTATGGCCGCCTGCTCGTCACGCCGGGGCTGCGCTTCGACACGTATCGCCTGAGCCCGACGCGGAACGATCCGCTGTTCACCGGCACCGCGGTGTCGACAAGCGCGAACGAAGTGTCGCCGCGCGTCGCGGTGCTCTACGAGATCGCGCCCGCGGTCATTCCGTACGTGCAGTACGCGCACGGCTTCCGCGCGCCGACGCCCGACCAGGTGAACAGCAGCTTCTCGAACCCCGTGTACGGCTACACGTCGATCGGCAATCCGAACCTGAAGCCCGAGACGAGCGACACGTTCGAAGCCGGCCTGCGCGGCAAGGCCGGCACCGGCTACGGCATCGTGCGCTACAGCGCGGCCGCGTTCACGGGCCGCTACCGCAACTTCATCTCGCGCACGACGATCGCCGGCAGCGGCCGCCCGGCCGATCCGTTCGTATTCCAGTACGTGAACTTCGCCGACGCGCGCATCCACGGCCTCGAAGGCCGCGCCGAATGGGCGATGCCGAACGGCATCACGCTGAAGACGGCAATGGCGTTCACGAAGGGCTCGACGCAGAACGACGGCGCGGCGAGCCAGCCGCTGAACACGGTCAATCCGTTCTCGGCGGTGTTCGGCGTGCGCTACGAACCCGGCGAACGCTGGTTCGTGCAGACCGACCTGCTGTTCCAGGCCGCGAAACGCGACAAGGACATCGACAAGTCCGACTGTTCGAACAAGACGTGCTTCTCGCCGCCGTCGTCGTTTGTCGTCGACCTGCGCGGCGGCTACCGCTTCAACAAGCACGTGAGCGCGACGATCGGCATCCGCAACCTGTTCGACCGCAAGTACTGGAACTGGTCGGACGTGCGCGGGATCGCCGCCGATTCGCCGGTGCTCGATGCATACACGTCGTCCGGCCGCACCGTCGCGGTCAGCATGAAGGTCGATTTCTGATGCGCGCCGCCCGCGCTGCCACCCCAACCGTTACTTGAAGGAGTCCGACATGATGCAATCCGCCCTTCCCGGTCAGCCGGCCACGCCGGCCCGCGCGCCTGCCGCGTTGCGCGACGCGTTCATCAAACTCAAGACCGAGCGCCAGCTGCGCAACCGCGACGTTGCGCAGGCGCTCGGCGTCAGCGAAGGCGAGGCGCTCGCCGCGTTCGTCGGCGAACACGTCGTGCGGCTCGACGCGCGCTTTCCGGCGATGTTCGAGGAAATGCCGCGCCTCGGCCGCGTGATGGCGCTCACGCGCAACGACACGGCCGTCCACGAGAAGGACGGCGAATATGCGCAGATGAGCCATGACGGCCCGGTCGGCCTCGCGCTCGGCGACATCGACCTGCGCATCTTCTACCGCCACTGGGCGTCGGCATTCGCGGTGCGCGACGAAACCGCGCACGGTCCGCTCGAGAGCCTGCAGTTCTTCGACGCGCAAGGTCATGCGATCCACAAGGTCTACCTGCGCGCGCACAGCGATCACGCGGCGTACGACGCGTTCGTCGAACGCTGGCGCGCGGCGTCGCAGGCGCCGGGGCTCGACGTCGCGCCCGCCGCGCCGAAAGCGCCCGAGCGCGCGGACACCGAGATCGACGTCGCGGGCTTTCGCGCCGCGTGGGACGCGATGACCGACACGCATCAGTTCTTCGGCATCACGCAGCGCTTCGGCGTGAGCCGCATGCAGGCGCTGCGCCTCGCCGATCCGCAATTTGCGTATCCGGTCGAAGCGGCACACGCGCTGCGTCACGTGCTCGAACGGGCCGCGTCGAGCGGCCAGCCGATCATGGTGTTCGTCGGCAATGCGGGCATGATCCAGATCCACACAGGCCCCGTCGCGAACGTGCGCGAGGTCGGCGCGTGGATCAACGTGCTCGACCCGGGCTTCAACCTGCATGTGCGCGAGGACCTGATCGCCGCCGCGTGGGTCGTGAAGAAGCCGACGAGCGACGGCATCGTCACGTCGCTCGAGCTGTTCGACCGGCAGGGCGACCACGTCGCGCTGCTGTTCGGCGAGCGCAAGCCGGGTCAGGTCGAACGCGACGACTGGCGCGCGCTCGTCGCGACGCTGCCGTCGGCGGCGCGCGGAGATGCACGGTGAGCGCGCGATCGTTCCTGCCGCGTCGCCGCGTCGTGCTCGCGAGCGCGGTCGCCGGTGCGCTCGCGGGCGCGCTGCCCGGTCGAGCGCGCCCGCAAGCCGCGCAAAAGCGCGTCGTCGTGATCGGCGGCGCGCTCGCGGAAACCGCGTTCGCGCTCGGCGGCGCCGACGCGCGCGGTTACCGGCTCGTCGGCGCCGACACGACCTGCACGTACCCGGACGCCGCGAAACGCCTGCCGAAGGTCGGCTATCAACGGGCATTGTCAGCCGAGGGGCTGCTGTCGCTGCGCCCCGATCTCGTGCTCGCGTCGGCGGAAGCCGGCCCGCCTGCCGCGATCGCGCAAGTGAAAAGCGCGGGTGTCGCGGTGACGACGTTCAACGAGCGGCATGACGTCGACTCGGTGCGCGCGAAGATCACCGGCGTTGCGCAGGCGCTCGACGTGCGCGACGCGGGCGCCGCGCTGCTGCGGCGCTTCGATCGCGACTGGCAGGCCGCCCGCGACGCGGTCGCCGCGCGCGTGCCCGGCGGCGCGCAGCCGCCGCGCGTGCTGTTCGTGCTGAACCATACGGGCAACCAGGCGCTCGTCGCCGGCCAGCGCACGGCCGCCGACGCGATGCTCCGCTACGCGGGCGCGCGCAACGCGATGCAGGGCTTCGATCACTACAAGCCGCTGACGACCGAGGCGCTGGCCGCCGCCGCACCCGACGTCGTGCTGATCTCCGACGAAGGGCTCGCGGCGGTCGGCGGCCGCGACGCGCTGCTCGCCGCACCCGGCTTCGGCGCGACGCCGGCCGGCCGCGCGCGGCGCGTCGTGTCGCTCGATGCGCTGTTCCTGCTCGGCTTCGGCCCACGCCTGCCGCTCGCCGTCACGACCCTGCACCGGCGCCTGTCGGATGCGCTCGCCTGATTCCGGATCGACACGATGCCCGCTCACGCTTCGCCTTTCCCCGCACGGTCGCACGTAGCGCGCACCGGCGCCGCGCGCGTCGGCGCGTCACGCCGCATCGCGCCCTTCGCGCTGGCCGCGCTTGCCGTCCTCGTGTGCGCCATGTCCGTCGTCGCGCTGTGCGTGGGCGCGTATCGCATTCCGTTCGCGGAAGCCTGGGCCGCGCTGAGCGGCGACCCGGCCGCGCAACAGGCACGCGCGGTGCTGGTCGACATCCGCGCGCCGCGCGTCGTGCTTGCGCTGCTGGTCGGCGGCGGCTTCGGCGCGGCCGGCGCCGCGATGCAGGCGCTGTTCCGCAACCCGCTCGCCGATCCGGGGCTCGTCGGCGTGTCGAGCGGCGCGGCGCTCGGCGCGACGACGACGATCGTGCTCGGCCCCGCGCTGTTCGCCGCGCATGCAGGCGCGGTCGCGCTGCCCGTCGCCGCGTTCGCGGGCGCGCTCGCGGTCGCGGCGCTCGTCTACCGGCTCGCCGCGTCGCGCGGCCGGCTCGCGCTGCCGCTGCTGCTGCTCGCCGGCATCGCGATCAACGCGCTGGTCGGCGCGGCGATCGGGTTGCTCACGTTCGTCGCCGACGACGCGCAACTGCGCTCGCTGACCTTCTGGAGCCTCGGCAGCCTCGGCGGTGCGCAATGGCCCGCGCTGGCGGCCGTCGCGCCGTGCGTCGCGATCGGCTGCGTGCTGCTCGCGCGCGACCGTGACGCGCTCAATGCACTGCAGCTCGGCGAGACCGAGGCGTTGCATCTCGGCGTGCCGGTGCAGCGGCTCAAACGGCGCGTGCTCATCGCGGTTGCGCTCGCGGTCGGCGCGCTCGTGTCGTGCGCCGGCATCATCGGTTTCATCGGCCTCGTCGCGCCGCACTGCGTGCGCCTCGCGTGCGGCCCCGACCAGCGCGTGGTGCTGCCCGGCGCCGCATTGCTCGGCGCGCTGCTGACGCTCGCCGCCGATCTCGCCGCGCGCACCGCCGCCGCGCCCGCCGAGATTCCGCTCGGCGTGCTCACCGCGCTGCTCGGCGCGCCGTTCTTTCTCGCGCTGCTGTGGAAAAGCCGCGGCGCGCTCAGCGGCTGATCCTTCCTTCGCTCATCATGCTGACCGCCCAACATCTCGACGTCGCCCGCCGGCACCGCATCGTTCTGCACAACCTGTCGCTGTCGATCGAACCCGGCCGCGTGACCGCGCTGCTCGGCCGCAACGGCGCAGGCAAGAGCACGCTGCTGAAGATCCTGGCGGGCGAACTGACCGGCAGCGTCGCGCCGAGCGGCGTGCGCGTAACCGGCGACATCACGCTGAACGGCGAACCGCTCGCGCGCATCGACGCGCCGCGGCTCGCGTGCCTGCGCGCCGTGCTGCCGCAGGCCGCGCAACCGGCGTTTCCGTTCAGCGTCGACGAAATCGTGCTGCTCGGCCGCTATCCGCATGCACGATGCGGCGGCGCGCGGCACGTGATCGCACACCGCGATCGCGACATTGCGTGGCAGGCGCTCGAACGCGCGAGCGCCGAGACGCTCGTCGGCCGCGACGTCACGACGCTGTCCGGCGGCGAGCTCGCACGCGTGCAGTTCGCGCGCGTGCTCGCGCAGCTGTGGCCGGACGACGACGCAACGGAAAACGGCCCGCGCTACCTGCTGCTCGACGAACCGACCGCCGCGCTCGATCTCGCGCATCAGCACCGGCTGCTCGACACCGTGCGCACCGTTGCGCGCGAATGGCGGCTCGGCGTGCTCGCGATCGTCCACGATCCGAACCTCGCCGCGCGGCACGCGGATACGATCGCGATGCTCGCGGACGGCACGATCGTCGCGCAGGGCGCGCCGCGCGACGTGATGACGCCCGCCCATATCGCGCAGTGCTACGGATTCGCGGTGAAGATGGTGGAAACGGGTGACGGGTCGCCACCGGTCATGGTGCCGGCGTAGCGCACGCGTGCCGTCGCATCCGTGCGGCGGCCTCGCTCAATGCTCGACGTCCGCGACGCCGAACGTCCGCATTTTCCATCCGAGCCGCACCGCAAGCATGCGCGTCGTGAAGCCCGCCGCCAGCGCGACCATCGACGCCAACCCGGCATCGATGCCGAGATGCTGGATCCCGACGTACAGCGTGCCCGTGAAGAACGCGACGCTCGCATACAGTTCCTCGCGCAGGATCAGCGGCATCTCGTTGCACAGCAGGTCGCGCAGCATCCCGCCGCACACGCCGGTGATCGCGCCGGCCAGCACGACGATGATCGGCGCGCTGCCCGTCGACGCGCCGATATCGCAGCCGATGATCGTGAACGCCGCGAGACCGATCGCGTCGACGGTGACGAACAGCGTCTTCATCCGCGCGACGTGCCGCGCGGCCCACGACGCGACGGTCGCCGCGGCGAGCGTGATCACCAGATATTCGGGATGCGCGATCCAGCCGAGCGGATAGTGGCCGAGCAGCACGTCGCGCACCGTGCCGCCGCCGAGCGCCGTTACCGCGCCGACGAGCGCGAGCCCGAAGCGGTCCATCCCGCGCCGCATGCCCATCAGCGCGCCCGACATCGCCTCCGCGACGATTGCGATCAGATACAGCGTATGCATCGCGCGCCTCAGTCTTCGGTACGGAACAGGTCGAGCACGCGTTCGCGCTCGGCCGCATCGACGGCCGCGGGCATCGGCTCGTCGGGCCTGCCCTTCTCGCCCGAAGCATCCGGCGCCTCGGCCGCCGGCGCGCCGCCGCACGCGAAGCGGCTGCGGATGTACGACGGCACGTCGGCCGTGCACGTGCCGCGCGTGTATTCGGCGTACACGAAATCGCCGTCGACGAGCGCGACGTCCTGCGGCGGCGTCGCAGCGACCGGCGTGCGTCCGTCGACGGCCGTCTTCATGTAGTCGAGCCAGACCGGCAGCGCGAGCGTCGCGCCGGTCGCGCGCCCCATCGGGCGCGGCGTGTCGTAGCCGAGCCACGCGACCGCGACGATGCCCGACGAGTAGCCGGCGAACCAGACATCCTTCGATCCGTTCGACGTGCCCGTCTTGCCGGCTGCGTCGTCGCGGCGCAAGGCGAGCGCGCCACGCGCGGTGCCGGCCTTCACGACGTCGCGCAGCATGCTGTCCATCATGAACGCGTTGCGCGCCGACACGACGCGCGCGCCTTCAGGCGTCGTCGCCTCGTACATCGCGCCGCCGTGACGCTGCTTCACCGACAGGATCAGGCGCGGCTCCATCCGCGTCCCGCCGTTCGCGAACACGCTGTACGCGCTCGCGAGTTCGAGCGGCGTCACCGCGCCCGCGCCGAGCGCGAGCGGCAGCGACGCCGGATTGCGCTGCGCGTCGAAGCCGAAATGCACCGCGTGCTGCTGCACGTAGCGCGCGTCGGTGGCCTGCATCAGGCTGACCGCGACCAGGTTCTTCGAGCGCACGAGCCCGCGCCGCACCGGAATGAAGCCCTCGTAGCGGTTGCCGAAATTGCGTGGGCGCCACGGCCGCGCGCCGGTTTCCTCATGGGTCAGCGTGCGCTGCGTGTCGTCGACCAGCACGCCCGGAAAGTAGCCCTTCTCCAGCGCCGCCGAATAGACGAACGGCTTGAAGCTCGAACCCGGCTGGCGATACGCCTGCAATGCGTGGTCGAACACGTTGCGGTTGAAATCCGCGCCGCCGACGAGCGCGAGCATGTCGCCCGTCGCCGCATCCAGCGACACGAGCGCGCCTTCGAGCCCGTTGCGCGCATCGCGCTTCGCGCCTGGCTGCCGGCTCAGCGTGCGCTGGAGCGCGGCTTCGGCCGCGCGCTGGTCGCGCATCGAGATCGTCGTGGTCACGTCGAGGCCGAGCGTATAGGCGTCGTCGTGAAAGCGCTCGACCATCATCCGGCGCGCGCGCTCCGCGACGTACGGCGCCGCGATGATGCCGGGCGGCGGCGTGGTCGCCAGCGCGATCGGCGCGTCGACCGCCGCGCGATAGGTCGCCTCGTCGAGCTCGCCGAGCGCATGCATGCGGCCGAGCACGTAGTTGCGCCGCGCGGTCGCGCGCGCCGGATTGACGACCGGATTGAACGCGGACGGCGCCTTCGGCAATCCGGCGAGCACGGCCGCTTCGCCCGCGCTCAGCGCGTCGAGCGGCTTGCCGAAATACACGTTCGCGGCCGCCGCGAACCCATACGCGCGCTCGCCGAGATAGATCTGGTTCATGTAAAGCTCGAGCAGCTTGTCCTTGCTGTATTCGCGCTCGAGCTTGATGGCCATCAGGATCTCGGCGAGCTTGCGGCTCAGCACCTTGTCGCGCGTCAGGTAGAAGTTGCGCGCGACCTGCATCGTGATCGTGCTGCCGCCCTGCCCAGGCTGTCCCGTCACGACGTTCGCGAACGTCGCGCGCGCGAGGCCGCCGATATCGACCGCGCCGTGCTGGTAGAACTTCGCGTCCTCGGCCGCGAGCAGCGCGTGCCGCATGAGCGGCGGAATGCGTTCGAGCGGCACGAATTCGCGGCGCTCGACGCCGTACTCGGCCAGCAGTTCGCCGTCGCGCGAGAAAATCCGCAGCGGCAGCGCGGGCCGGTAGACGGCCAGGTGCTCGACGGATGGCAACTGCGTCCAGATGCGATCGATCGTCCATGCGCCGATGCCCGCGCACGCGAGCGTCAGACCGAAGAGCGCGCCGGCGAAGATGCGCCATGCGCGGCGGCGCGGCGATGCGGGAGGCGGGGCCGGTGGCGTTGGAGGGTTGGCGGTGTGGTCGGTCATGCAGGCTCCTTCTTCAATGCGGCGAATGCGGGCGCGCAACAGGCGCCCGTCGGTCACGGAAGGCGCGCATTGTCGAAGGGATGCCGGGATACCGGAACACTCTTTAGCCTAAGTTTGGCTGGCTAAATTTTATTTAGGAATGGTTGCGCGGCAGCCGTGCCGGGTGACCCGCGCGGCGCACGAGCCGGTTCGCCTGTACCATCGTCTGCATGTTCGACACGTATCTGCGCCTGTGGGACCTCGTTCCCGACGGTGGCCCGATCCTGACCGCGAGCGGCGGCGTGCTGCCCGTCGTCTGGCACGCGCGTCCCGCGATGCTCAAGGTCGCGACCTGCGACGAAGAGCGCCGCGGCAATGCGCTGATGACGTGGTGGAACGGGGATGGCGCCGCGCGCGTGTGGCTGCACGACAGCGACGCGGTGCTGCTCGAACGCGCGCAGCCGGCGCCGACGCTCGTCGGCCTGTCCGCCGCGGGCCACGACGACGATGCGATCCGGATCGCATGCCGCGCGGTCGCGCGGCTGCACGCGCATCGCGCACCGGCAGCGCCCGAGGTCGTACCGCTGACCGACTGGTTCCACGCGCTGCTGTCGCATGACACCGGCGATGACACGCTGCGGCGTTCGGCCGCGACGGCGCGCCGGCTGCTGGCCGCGCCGCCCGTCGACGACGACGACGTCGTGCTGCACGGCGACATCCATCACGGCAACGTGCTGCACTTCGGCGATCGCGGCTGGCTGGCGATCGACCCGAAGGGTTTGCGCGGCGACCGCGCGTTCGATTACGCGAACCTGTTCTGCAATCCCGCGCACGACATCGCCGTCGATCCCGCCCGCTTCGCGCGGCGCGTCGCGCTCGTCGCCGAAGCTGCGCAACTCGACCGCCGCCGGTTGCTGCAGTGGATTCTTGCGTGGGCCGGCTTGTCGGCGGTCTGGCTGATCGAGGACGGCCTGCCGCCCGATACGCGGCTGCAGGTCGCGAGCCTGGCCGCCTCGGCGCTCGACGCGTAGCGTGCGACGACGGCCCGGCCGCCACGTCCGCTGCATCGCACGGCGGCATCAATAAAAAACCCGCCGGCATGCACCGGCGGGTTTTCGTGTCCGACGTGCGCGACGCTTAGCGCGCCGGATTCAGCGTCAGGTTCATGTGACGGTTCACATCCTTGTACAGCAGGTAACGGAAGCGGCCGGGGCCGCCCGAATAGCATGCCTGCGGGCAGAACGCGCGCAGCCACATGAAGTCGCCCGCTTCCACCTCGACCCAGTCCTGGTTCAGGCGATACACGGCCTTGCCTTCGAGCACGTACAGGCCGTGCTCCATCACGTGCGTCTCGGCGAACGGAATCACGCCGCCCGGCTCGAACGTCACGATGTTCACGTGCATGTCGTGACGCATGTCGCTCATGTCGACGAAGCGCGTCGTCACCCATGCGCCGTTGGTGCCCGGCATCGGGATCGGCTCGACGTCCTGCTCGTTGGTCACGAACGCTTCCGGCAGCGCAATGCCGTCGACGGCCTGATAGTGCTTGCGGATCCAGTGGAAACGCACGGCGGCATCGCTGACGTTGTGCAGCGTCCAGTCGGCGCCCGGCGGGATGAACGCGTAGCCGCCCGGCTTCAGCGTGTGCTGCTTGCCCTGCAGCGTCAGTTCGGCCTCGCCTTCGACGACGAACAGCACGGCTTCGGCGTTCTTTTCCTGCTCGGGCTTGTCGCTGCCGCCGCCCGGATTCACTTCGACGATGTACTGCGAGAAGGTTTCGGCGAAACCCGACAGCGGACGCGCGATCACCCACAGGCGCGTGTGGGTCCAGAACGGCAGCCAGCTCGTGACGATGTCGCGCATCACTCCCTTCGGAATGACCGCATACGCCTCGGTGAACATCGCGCGATCGGTCAGCAGATCGGTCTGCGGCGGGTGGCCGCCATGCGGCGCGTAATACGTTGTCTTAGACATAAAGCATCCAGGCAATGGGTTGGTCCGGCCCCGGGTCGCAACGGCAGGCGCGGCACGCGCGTGGGGCACGCATGCGACGGCGGGACATCGTTGCCGGGGTGGCTTGAAAGCGCGGGCGCCTTCGTTCGGTCGGCCAGGCTTCGCGACGGGCCCGCCCGGTTCAGCGGGCGGGGCGCCCCATGCTTGCGGGTCCGGCGGCCGGGCCGCGGACACTCGGGGTCATGCGGCGGGGCACGGGGGACGGCACGGTTCGATTCCGTACGCGGGCAGCGTTGACGATAGCGAAGTCGATCCGGATCGACCAATTAAATGTTGCGATGACATCCATTCGATTTCCCACTACCCGCCGTGGCGCGCGATGGCCCGTGAACGCGTGACGCGGACGCGTCGGCGCCTCGGGGAAATCCTGATGACCGGACGGCAACCCGTCGATCGGCGATGGCGAAATGGGGAGGGCCGACCCTGCGCGGTTGCATGTCGATGCAACTGGCGATGTCGTCTACAAGCGGGAAAGGTGAAGCGGGAGAGAGCGCGCCAACCCGTCGAGCGGGGCCGGGCATAAACTGCCGAAGGGGGTGAAGGCCGCCGGTCTTGCCGGCGATGGCGGCCCGGCTGAGGCCGCCGGGCCGGCTGTCGGATCGGGTGCCGACGCGTCGGGCGCGCCGGTGCGCAGGCCGCGCACCGTGCCGCGCCCGCGGCGATCAGTCCCAGTCGCGGTGGTGACGATGCTTGCGGTGACGATGGCCGCGATCGCCATAATCGCCGCCGCGATCGTACGAGTTGCGCGACAGGTTGCCGCCGAGCGCCGCGCCGGCGCCGCCGCCGACGGCCGCGCCCAGCAGGCCGCCCGTGCGGCCGCCCATCGCGTTGCCGGCCGCGGTACCCGCGCCGCCGCCGAGTGCGCCGCCGATGATCGCGCCGGTGCGCTCGCGACGGTTCGACGTCACGGCGCCACCCGCGCCGCCGCCGATCGCGCCACCGATCACGGAGCCGGTGCTGCCGCCGACCGCGCCGCCGACCGCTGCGCCGGCAACCCCGCCGAGCGCGCCGCCGAGCGCGTTGTTCATGTCACCGGCCAATGCCGGCACTGCGGTCGCGCCGGTCAGCACGGCGACGACGAGAGCGGGGGCGATTTTCTTCCACATTCCCGTATTCTTCCTTGTTCGCAATCTGGTTATCGAAGGTCCGCTCGATACGACGATCTGAATCGATCGACGTCGATGCCGGCATTGTGCCGAATCCCGGACCAATTCATTTCAATGAGCTTGCGGCGAAGAATAGCACCGGTCGAGCCTGCTTGCCGTCGACATTCTGGTAACAAGTTGTTTACCGAAAGCGGACCGGAAAAGCTTGCCGGAAACCGCCGGGAACGCCCGCCGGCAGGGGCTTCGGCCATGGTCAAGCCCCGTTTTTCGGCGATGCGGAACGTGCCTGTCGCGCGGGTTCGGACACACGTGGCAACACATCGGCGGCATGCCGCGAGCCGACGGAATCGCCCGGTCGTTCGGGTCGAACGAGGGTCAGTACACGCCCGGAATCAGCCGCCAGGTGTGCGCGCAATACGCGTCGTATTCGGCGCCGAATTGCGTGCGCAGCAACGCTTCCTCGGAACGGATCCGCGCGACGAGCGGAATCAACGTCAACGCGACGAGCAGCAGCCCGACGCCCGAGCGGAACGCCAACGCCCAGCCGGCCGCATTGACGAGCAGGCCGAGATAGCTCGGGTTGCGGATCCTGCTGTAGATGCCGTCCGTCACCAGCGTGTGGCCCGGCTGGATCGCGACGAGCCCGCTGAAGCGCTTGCCGAGCACGAACACCGGCCAGAGGCGCAGCACGCCGCCCGCGACGTACAGCGCGACGCCGATCCAGCGCACCGTGTCGCTGCCGAAGGTCCACACGTCGAGCCGGTCGGTCAGCGCCGGCAAATACGCGAGCAGGAATCCGCTCGCGCCGAAGGCCGCGAGCACCCAGCGATTGTCGCGGTTCTCGCGTTCGCCGGCGCTCAGGTTGCCTTCGGTAAACATCGCGACGACGGCAAGCGCGAGCGTCGCGACGGCAATGGCGATCAGTGGCGGATGCGAGAAGAAGGCGGCGAACCCGCCGATGCCGAGCACGGCAAGCCCGAGATAGACGAGCGTGGAGACGCTCGCAACGATTGCGAACTTGCGCGTAACGGCCATGGCTTGCCTCGCCGGAGTGGGCTTTCCTGTGAAGTATAGGAACCCGGGCGGGCGATGCGCACGCGCACCGTCATGCGGCGCGCGCGTTTTCCCTGCGAGAAGCGGCGGCGGCGCGTCGAACGACGCGCTCGATCGGCGCGCGGGCTGTGCCCGCGACCGCCGTCCGGTCAGCGAATGCGGAAGTTGCCGCCGATCCCGACGCTGACGGGCGGTGCGTAATAGGCCGGCGCATAGCCGTAATAGACCGGCGCGGGCGCGTAGCCGTAAGGCGGCGCGACATAGCAGCCGGACAGGCCGCCGATCAGCGCAAACGTGATGAGAACTTTGTACATGGCTCGATTCCCGGCGAAGAGGACACGTCGCATCGCGTGAAAGCCGCGCCGTCGCAACCCGTGACGGCCGGCACGAAGAGGCGACCAGCCCTTCCTGTCGCTCGATGCGGCAATGCGAATGCGCGGAGTCTAGCGCCGGCGCCGCCAGGACGAGTTTCGCGAGCGGTTACACGTGTTACGTGGTGTGACCGCTGAAACAGGCGCGAACGGCGTCGCCGCGCGCGCCCGCTGGCGCCGCCCGAATCACGAGCCGTACAGGCGTTACACGAAATGCGCGCGGATGCGCTCGGCGAGCGATTCGAGCGTGGCCGCGTCGGCGATGTCGCGCGCGTGCATCCGCAGGTCGACGCCTTCCCAGCGCGGAATCACGTGGAAATGCACGTGCGGGACCGTCTGGCCCGCCGCCGCGCCGTTGAACTGACCGATGAACACGCCGTCCGGCCCGAGCGCCGCGCGCACGGCCGCCGCGACGCGCTGCGTCATGCGGATGCCGGCCGCCGCCGCGTCGCCGGACAGCTCGAAGATCTGCGCGGCCGGCTCCTTCGGGATCACGAGCACGTGACCGTCGGCCTGCGGCATGAGATCCATGATCGCGAGCGTCGCGTCGTCTTCGGCGACCTTCACGCACGGCAGTTCGCCGCGCAGGATCCGGGCGAACGGGTTGTTGTTGTCGTAGGACATGGCGTTTTCCGATTTGGCGATTGCAGTTTGACTGGGAACGATGCCGGACGATTATCGGCCGACGGCGGGTCGGATTTCAACTTGTCAGGCCGTGTGGCGATCGCGGTGAACAATGCACGCCGGCTCGCACGTCATGTCGCTCGCCGGATGGAATATCCGGCCGTCGCCATTCGTTTATTCCGAGTGCGGATTCGCACGGCAAGACTGCGGATCCGCACCGGACATCCGCCAGCTGCGCAGGGCCGGCAGCCGGGATGACTGCTCGCGATCACCAACCGGAGTCATGCCATGGACCCTCTCCCCTCCTGTCGTTCGCCCGCCCTCGCCATTCACCCGCCGCTCCTCGCCCACGCCCGTCGCACGATGGCGCGCACGCTATGCCGCGCGGCTTGCGGCGCCGGGCTCGTCGCGTTGTCGTCGGCATTTGCGTGGGCCGGCGGCAACGACGTCATCCTGCCGGTCTCGTCGGTCACCGCGTCGACCGTGCCCGCCAACGGCGACGTCAATCCGTACGGCATCGCCTTCGTGCCGCCCGGCGTGCCGAGCTGGAGCACGCTCAAACCGGGCGACGTCGTCGTGTCCAACTTCAACGCGGCGTCGAACGCGCAAGGCACCGGCACGACGGTCGTGAAGCTGTCGCCCGGCAAGACGCCGACGACCTTCTTCCAGGGCAGCAATCTCGGCCTGACGACCGCGCTCGCGGTGCTGCGCAGCGGCTTCGTGCTGGTCGGCAACGTCCCCGCGCCGGACGGCAAGACGGTCGTGCCCCCGGGCTCGCTGCTCGTCATCGGTCCGCAAGGCAACCTCGTCACGCAACTGTCGAGCAGTACGCTGCTCGACGGACCGTGGGACATGACCGTGATCGACCGCGGCCAGCGCGTGACCGCGTTCGTGTCGAACGTGCTGAACGGGACGGTCGCGCGGATCGAACTGGCGATCGACAACAACGGCGTCAGGATGCTGCCGGGCTCGCGCATCATCGCGTCGGGCTACGTGAACCGGACCGATCCCAACGCGCTGGTGGTCGGCCCGACCGGCCTCGCGTACGACCCGAACATCGACGTGCTGTATGTCGCGTCCACCGGCGACAACGCGGTGTTCGCGATCCAGAACGCCGCGTCGACGAATCGCAACGCCGGCGTCGGACGGATGATCTACTTCGACGCGGCGCACCTGCACGGCCCGCTCGCACTGGCGCTCGCGCCGAACGGCCATCTCGTGACCGCCAACGGCGACGCGGTCAATCCCGACCCGCTGCAACCGAGCGAGATCGTCGAATTCACGGTGACCGGACACTTCGTCGCGCAGATGCAGGTCGACACCGTGCCGGGAGCGGCCTTCGGCCTCGCGTTCGGGCACGGCAGCAAGGGCCAGCCGGAATTCGCGGCCGTCGACGACAACACGAATACCGCGACGATCTGGACACTGCGTTCGGACAACGACAACGCGCAATGACGCACCGCGTGGACGGGCCGACTGCGGCCCGTTCGCCCCTGCGCGATCGACACATGCGATTCGCACACGCCGGGCACCATGCCGCCTGACCGACGCCGCCCGGCGTCGCCACCCCCGCGATTGCCACCGCTCGCCCGAACCTGCGACACTGCCGGATCGTTGCCGGCCGGCACGCCACCGAGGACGCTCGCGCATGACGATCCCCTTCAAATCGCTGATCCTGCGCGGTACCGCCGTCGCGCTCGTCGCCGCTGCCGGCTACACCGGCTACATGCTGTCGCGGCTGGCCCCGATCGCGACGGGTTATGCCGCGAAGGCGCTGTGTTCCGGCGTGTTCGTGTCGGGCCGTCCGGCCGCGTCGGTGATCGACGTCGACATCATGGCCGGCGTGCACCCGCTGCTGAAACTGGTGCGCCCGTCGATCGATCCGGAGCATCATCGGGCCGTCGCAACGTTCGCCGGGTTCGCGCAACGCGAGGCGGACTTTCGCCCCGGGCTCGGCTGCACGCTCGCGCTCGGGCCGTCGCCCGGCGTGCTGCCGGCCGCGCTGCCGCCCGTCCCCGATCCGCCGCCCGCGCAGGCGGCGGCGCCGGCCGCACCGCCCGCCGGCATCGACGCTCGCAAGCTGCAGACCGCGCTCGACCGCGCGTTCGACGAACCCGATCCGGCGCGGCCGCGGCGCACCCGCGCGGTCGTCGTGATGTGGCGCGGCCAGATCGTCGCCGAACGCTATGCGCCCGGCTTCACCGCCGATACGCCGCTACCCGGCTGGTCGATGACGAAGACCGTGACGGCCACGCTGGCCGGCATGCTCGTCGCGCAGCACAAGCTGTCGCCGGACGCGTCGGCGCTGCTGCCCGAATGGCGCGACGGCGGCGACCCGCGCGCGGCGATCACGTTCGACGAGCTGCTGCGGATGACGAGCGGCCTGCAATTCAACGAGGACTACGACGACCCGCTGTCCGACGTCGCCGTGATGCTGTTCACGCAGCCGGACACCGCGCGCTTCGCGTCGGCCAAGCCGCTCGCCGCGCAGCCCGGCACGCAGTGGTATTACTCGAGCGGCACGAGCGCGATCGTCGCGCGCGTGATGCGCGAGGCGATGGGCGGCACCGAGAGCGACTACCTCGCGTTTCCGCGCCGCGCGCTGTTCGCGCCGCTCGGGATGCGCAGCGCGGTGTTCGAGCCCGATGCGGCCGGCACGCTCGGCAGCGCGTCGTTCATGTACGCGAGCGCGCGCGACTGGGCGCGCTTCGGGCAGCTTCTGCTGCAGGACGGGGTGTGGGACGGGCAGCGGCGGCTGCCGGAAGGCTGGGTGCGCTACCTGACGCGCGCGACGCCGCTGTCGACGCGCGGAGAATTCGGCGCGCATCTGTGGGTGAAGGTGCCGGAGCCGTTCAACGATCGCGATCCGCACGCTCGCACGCTGCCCGCCGATGCGTTTCATGCGGTCGGCCATGAAGGCCAGTTCGTGAGCGTGGTGCCGAGCCGCGAGCTGGTGGTCGTGCGACTCGGCGTGTCGCGACCGGAATCCGCGTGGAATCACGAGGCGTTTCTCGCGCGCGTGCTCGAGGCCGTACCGGCGTCCGGCACGTGACGTGCCACGGGGAGGCGGCGATGCGGCGGCGGTCAAGCCGCCGCATCGCGCGCGACATGCAATGCGTTACGGGTTCGCGCTGCCCGCATACTGCTTGAAGCCCTCGCGCGTCGCCAGACGCTCGATGTAGCGCTTCACCGCCGGGAAATCCGGGTGCTCGAACGGCGTGCCGAACCAGCGGTTCACCGACAGGCCGATCGGAATGTCGGCGAGCGTGAAGTGGTCGCCGGCCACGAACGCGCCGGTCGCTTCGAGTTGCGCGTTCAGGATCTGCATGTGCTTCGTCCAGCCCGCGATCGACTGCGCGATCGCCGCCGGGTCCTGGTGATCGGGCGACTTGCGTACGAGGCCGAGGAACGCGCCGACCCACGAACGGTTCAGGTCCGTGCCCTGCCAGTCGATCCACTGATCGACCCGCGCACGTGCGCGCGGCTCGGCCGGATAGAGCGCGTCGCCGCCATAGCGGTTCGCGAGATAGCGGATGATCGTGTTCGACTCCCACAGCACGAAGTCGTCGTCCTTGATCACCGGCACGAGGCCGTTCGGATTCAGCGCGAGGTACGTCGGATCGTTGGTCGTGCGAAAGCCCGCGCCCCAGTCTTCCTGTTCGAACGGCAGGTTGAGTTCGGTGCACAGCCACAGCACCTTGCGGACGTTGATGGACGGGATCTTGCCGAGGATGTGCAGCATGCAGGCTCCTTGTGAGGTCGAATGCGAAGCGTTCGGAACGCGCGAAACGGCCCGAACGCGCTCCCGTCGAGTTTATACACGACCACCCGGCAAACGACATGCCGTACGCGGAAAATCCGCGTGCGGCCGATTCGTCAGGTCACGCAGCGCATGCTCGGCCGTCGGGAACCGGAACACGAATCCGTCCTGATGCAGCCGCGCCGACATCACCCGCTGCCCATCCAGCAGCAGCGCGGCCATCTCTCCCATCGCGATGCGCAGCGGCGCGGCCGGCACGTGCAGCCAGGCCGGGCGGTGCAGCACCTTCGACACGACCTGCACGAACTCGCGCTGGGTCAACGGCGCGGGTGCGACCGCGTTGTAGACGCCGTGCATGCCCGAATTCCCCATCGCGCGCGCGATGATTCGCAGCACGTCATCCCGGTGGATCCAGCTCATTACCTGCGTGCCGTCGCCGAATCGCCCGCCCACCCCGAAGTAATGCGGCAGCAGCATCGCGCGCAACGCGCCGCCGGGGCCGAACACGAGGCCCAGCCGCAGCACCACCGAGCGAACGCCGTGATGCTCGAGCGCCTGCGCGGACTGCTCCCACTGCCGGCACAGCTCGGACATGAAGCCGGTGCCGGCGCTGCTGCTCTCGTCGAGCGGCTCGTCGGAAGGACGCACGCCGTAGTAGCCGATCGCCGACGCCTGGATCCACGTGCGCGGCTTGACCTCGGCGGTCTCGACCCAGCGCATCAGCGATTCCGTGACGCCAACCCGGCTGGCGAGCAGCAATGCCTGCCGGCGTTTGCTCCAGCGCGCGCCGAGCACCGGCGCCCCCGCGAGATTGATGATCGTGTCGAAACGCTCATGCGGCTGCAACTGCTCGACGGACGTCACGCTGCGCACGCGGCCGTGGAACTGGTAGGCCGCGCGCAGCGGATCACGTGCCAGCAACGTGACCGTATGCCCTGCATCGAGCAGCCCGTTCACGAGGGTTTCGCCGATGAAGCCGGTCCCGCCGGTGACGAGCACGTTCCCCGGCGGGTGCCCCGCGAACGGATTGGCGGCCGGCGCGCGTCGCGCGATCCGGCAGGCCGCGATCCCGTCGCGGATTCCCGATACCGTCACGCCGACGGCAAACAAGCTCAGCAACCCGCCGCGCCAGCCGAGATCGAGCGCCTGCAGCGCGGTCGGCTCGTGCGCCCAGGCGGCCAGCTGTATCGCGACCATCCCGAACAGCGCACCGCCGTTGACGGCCAGCAGCGTATGCAGCACGCGCTCGGTCGCCGGCAGCTTGCGGCTCCGATCCTCGACGACGAAATCCCACAACGTCAGCACCACCTCGACGACCACCACCGCCGCGATGGCCGCGACCCAGGCACCGTGAAAGGCCACGTTCGCGATCGACGCGAACACGAGACCGTAAAGCACGGAGCGCACCGCGTGAATCGTCAGCTCGAGCCGCGCGCGCGGGCGGTGCGGCAGATCCTGCGTGAGCTCGTGGTGATAGAGCGTATCGAATGCGCCCATCGCGCCCTGCACGATCAACAGGATGAGCGCCCAATCGAAAGCGGGCAAGGTGTTCATACGCTGTCCCTCCTCCAGAGCCAGACGAGTGGCGGCACCATCGCGACGAGTGCCGCCGCGTCGATCGCGACGTGGCCCCATACATGTGCCTGCAATGAAAACAGCATGTCCTGCGGCGCCCAGATCAACAGGCCGGCCAGCAGCCACCCCCACACTTCCCGCCGGCGCAGCCGGTTGCCGAGGTGGACGAGCGCCAGCATCCAGACCGACGCGCATTGCACCGTCGCACCAATCAGCGCCATCCACCAGATCTGCTGCGCGCGCGCCGGTTCGGGCGCCATTCCCGCCCAGAAATGTCGCTCGATGACGCTGTGATACGCGTCGAACGATGGCGTGCCGGCTACCCACGGAACGGCAATGCCGACGAGCAGATGTGCGATCGCCGCGCCGTACATCCAGGCCAACACGACGCGGCGCACGTCATCGCGTGCGGGACGATCCGCTGCGGATTCGGCGGCTCGGTCGATACCGCACGCCCCCCCGTCGCACGGTGCTTCGGCGCGATAGCCGAGCCAGCGCGAGACGGCAAGCCGGTTGCGCGCGACGCGGCGATACAGCAGCGCCAGCGCAGTGCGCACGACCGGCACGCGAAGCAGCCGGACGAGCCGGCTTCGCCCGGTCAGCGCATGGGCGGCCAGGATGCCGTCCACACCGGTCAGCATGCGTCCGTCCGGCAGGCGCACGTGCAGCTCCCGATTCAGCGCGGGCAGGTCGACGCCCAGCGGAGCGGGATCGAAGCCCGGCCCGGCGATATCGACGAATGCCAGCTGCTGTCGCGCGTCGCGGGCCCGAAGACGCTGTATCGCCGCGACACATAACGGACATCGCCCGTCGAAGTACAGCACCAGTTCACTTGAGTCCATGATTCGCACTCCTTTTGTTTACGCGTGCATCATGAATCGATCGACTGCTTTCCCGTGCGCCGACGGCGCGCTTACATCGGCTTGACCACCATCAGGAAATACACGCTCAACATCGCGAAGAACGCCGGATAGCCGAGCAACTCCCAGCGCTTCGCATAACGCCAGTAGCGTGCCGGCAGCTCGGCATCGCCATTCGCATGCGCGAGCTTCGCCATCGCGGCCAGCTCGATCTGCAGCCACACGACCGGCAGCCAGCACGCGCCCGCGACCGCATACAGCACGATCGACGCCATGAGCCACGGCGTCGTCAACGGCCAGCCGGCCGTGTGCGCGAGCCACAGCCCGGACGCGGGCTGGAACAGCACGGCCGGCGTCGTGAACCACCAGTCCGCGCGCACCACGAGGCGCGACACGGCGGCGATCGCCGGCACCGAGCGCGTGCGGTTCGCGAAGAACAAGTAGAACGCGGTGCCGAAGCCCGTGCCGACCATCAGCACCGAGGACAGGATATGCAGCGTCTTGATCACGAGATAGATGTTCATGCGTGTTCTTCTTCTGAAAAAAGGATCAACAGGATCGCGAGAATCGGCACGTTCTTCAGCACGGGGCCGAACGGCTCGGCGAGCAGCCCGGGCATCGTGACCGCGATGACGGCCGAATACGCGACGATCAGCGCGCCTTGCGCGGCCCACAGACGGCGGGACGGCGCGGCGACGGTCGCCACGCCGAACGCGAAGTCCAGCGCGCATGCGCCGTAGAGCGCGATCAGCGCGGGCAGTCCGCTCAGGTGGACGCGGGCGAGCATCGCGAGGCTGTCGTGCCGCGGATGGATGAACGCGCTGACGATGGCCGTCCAGATCCAGACGATCGCGAGCGCGCCGAGCAGCAGCGGCCGCCGCCACATCGCGAGCGCATCGCAGCGCAGCGCGGCCGCGTTCGCGTTCGCGTTCGCGCCGATGAAATCCCGCAGGCCGAGCGGCGGCCGGCCGAGCACGGCCGCGAGCGCGGCGGGATCGCCGGTGTTGCCGCCGCGCAGCATCGTCCATGTGTCGCGGGTCAGCATCGCGCCCGGCATCGTGCCGAGCAGCGCGGCCGCCGCGCCGACCAGCGGGCCCGGCAGCGTCACGCGCGCCGCCGGCGGGAAGCCCAGCGCGGCGCGATAGACGCTCAGCATCTCGCGATACTCGACTTCATCGCCGCCGACCGCGTCGATGACGGCGCGGCCGGCCGCCGGCGCATCGACGAGCCGCGCGACGAGTTCGGCGAGATCGTCGACGTGCACGGGGCGCAGCCGCTGATGGCCGCCCGCAGGTAACACGTGCACGGGCAGGCTCGCGAGCATCCGGAAGAACCGGGCGGACGTGCCGGCGGTGCCGTAGACGAGCGCCGGACGCACGATCCGGTAATCGAGCGGCAGCGTCTGCAGGAAGGTGTCGGCCGCGTACTTGCTGGCGAAATACGGCGTGTCGCCGCGCTCGACGCCCAGCGCCGAGATCTGAATCACGCGTCGCACGCGGGCACGGCAGCATGCGGTGAAGAGCGCGCAGGGCGCCGCGCGATGCACGGTGTCGAACGTCTCGTCACGCCGGTCGGCGAGGATCCCGACCGCATTGATCACCACGTCGACGCCGTCCAGCCGGGCGAGCCACGCGTCAGCATCGACGTCCTTCGCGAAGTCGATCGCGACGTCGTGCGGGCCGACGGCATGCCGCACGCCGCGCAGCACGCGATGGCCGCCGGCCTCGAGCCGCGCGCCCAGCGCCCGCCCGATGAAGCCGTTCGCGCCGCAGACGAGGATGTTCATGTCGCGCTCCGCGATGCGCAATGCCGGCGGATCGACAGCACGGTTTCGTTCATTGTTTCATCCTCTATATACAGTTATTTCTGTAATGACAGAAATACAGATTCCAAAAAAAGCGGGCTGCGTGCCCGCATGTCCGGTGCCGCCTACTTCGACGACTTGCGCCTGACCGTCTGGCTGATCTTCGCGCCGATCCCGAGCGCCTTCATCAGCGTGTCGGGCTTGAGCCGCAGCATCTCGTCCGACCAGGTCGTGAGCGTCTCGACGAACTGCAGCGTGTCGCGAATGCGCTGTTCGGTTTCGCGGCTCTCGTTGGCGATCTCGGGGCTCGTCAGGCAATCGCGCAGCACCGTGAGCGTCGGTTCGATCTCGCGCTGCCGCCGCCCTTCGACGATCAGCTTGAACAGTTCCCAGATGTCGGTCGACGTCTCGAAGTGGTCGCGGCGATCGCCCAGCACGTGCACGACCTTCGCGAGCCGCCATGCCTGCAGTTCCTTCAGGCTCGTGCTGACGTTGGAGCGCGCGACGTTGAGCGTCTCGGCGATCTCGTCGGCCGCGACCGGCCTTCCGGCCAGGTACAGCAGCGCATGAATCTGCGAGACGGTGCGGTTGACGCCCCACCGCGAGCCCATTTCGCCCCAGTGGAGAATGAATCGTTCGGCAATCGGTGTGAGTTCCATGTCCGGAAATTTAGTTTTTTCAGTTATTTCTGTCAAGAGAGAAATAACTGGAGGCGACGTCAATCGCCGCCCTCGATGATCCGACCCCGGGCCACCGCGAATGCCGCCGCCGCCCGCCTTTCCCGCCCTGACCGCCCGCTTCCATTACAATGCGCGGGATTTTTCCGATTTCAGGCCGTCCGCGCCTTTCTGACTAGAGGTTTTCATGATCATCAAACCGCGCGTGCGTGGCTTCATCTGCGTGACGACACATCCGGTCGGCTGCGAAGCCAACGTCAAGGAACAGATCGACTACGTGACTTCGCACGGCCCGATCGCCAACGGCCCGAAGAAGGTGCTCGTGATCGGCGCGTCGACGGGCTACGGCCTCGCCGCCCGGATCTCGGCCGCGTTCGGCTCGGGCGCGGACACGCTGGGCGTGTTCTTCGAGCGCGCCGGCAGCGAAACGAAGCCGGGCACCGCCGGCTGGTACAACAGCGCCGCGTTCGAGAAATTCGCCGCGGAAAAGGGGCTCTATGCGCGCAGCATCAACGGCGACGCATTCTCCGACAAGGTCAAGCAGATCACGATCGACACCATCAAGCAGGATCTCGGCAAGGTCGACCTGGTCGTCTACAGCCTCGCGGCACCGCGCCGCACGCATCCGAAGACGGGCGAAACGATCAGCTCGACGCTCAAGCCGGTCGGCAAGTCGGTCACGTTCCGCGGCCTCGACACCGACAAGGAAGTGATCCGCGAAGTCTCGCTCGAGCCGGCGACGCAGGAAGAGATCGACGGCACCGTCGCCGTGATGGGCGGCGAGGACTGGCAGATGTGGATCGACGCGCTCGCTGAAGCCGGCGTGCTGGCCGACGGCGCGAAGACGACCGCGTTCACGTATCTCGGCGAGCAGATCACGCACGACATCTACTGGAACGGCTCGATCGGCGAAGCGAAGAAGGATCTCGACAAGAAGGTGCTGTCGATCCGCGACAAGCTGGCCGCGCACGGCGGCGATGCCCGCGTGTCGGTGCTGAAGGCCGTCGTCACGCAGGCGAGCTCGGCGATCCCGATGATGCCGCTCTACCTGTCGCTGCTGTTCAAGGTGATGAAGGAAAAGGGCACGCACGAAGGCTGCATCGAGCAGGTGTACGGGCTCCTGAAGGACAGCATGTACGGCGCGACGCCGCACATCGACGACGAAGGCCGCCTGCGCGCGGACTACAAGGAGCTCGATCCGCAAGTGCAGGCCAAGGTCGTCGCCATGTGGGACAAGGTGACGAACGAGAATCTGTACGAGATGACCGACTTCGCCGGCTACAAGACCGAGTTCCTGCGCCTGTTCGGCTTCGAGATCGCCGGCGTCGACTACGACGCGGACGTGAACCCGGACGTGCAGATCCCGGGCATCATCGACACCACGGTCTGACGACCGGGCCCGCCGCGCACGACGCGTGGCGGCGGGCTGACTCTCCAGGGGCGAAGCACGAACGGCGTCGCCCCCTCTTCACACATCCGCCGACAACGCGGTTCGCGCTCGCCGCCGTGCGCGCGCGTCCCGCGCTATTCCACCGCCCTTGCGGCATCCCACATCGGCTGTCCGCCCAGCGCCGCATGCCACGCGCCGAAACGCGCGCGCCACGACTCGAACGGCTCCGTCAGCGGATGACGCGGATCGTCGCTGAGCGCGTACGCCATCCCCTCGATCAGCCAGCGCGGCTTGGTCGCGACCGCGAGGTTGCCGAGCACTTCGGCCTGACGGTGATGAATCAGTTCGTGCGCGAGAAAGTAGGTCTGCCAGCCGCGCGGCGCGATGACCACGCCGAAATCCCCCAGCGTCAGTGCCGCGCGTTCGCCGAGACCGAACTTGTCGGCACACTCGCGCGTCGAGCAGAACACGACGCGCGGGGCCTCGCGAAACGGGCCCACGGCCGCCGCCGCGCGCGCATAACCGTCGCGATAGAGCTGCTGCGCGGCGCCGAACGTCGCGGCATCGTCCGTGCAGATGTCCGCGCTGGGGCACGACACGCCGGGAAGCAGCGCGGGCGCGACGACGCGCAGCGGCTTGACGAGCGCGTAGGCGGCAATCGGCACCGCGACCAGCAGGCCCGTGAGGGCGAAGGCGACATGGGAGCGTTTCATCGAGGCAGTGATTCCTTCCGTTGGCATGGTCGTGGCATGTTCCAGCACGAATATATCGGAGCGGCGCCGTCGCCGGCCGGATTTTCGTGTCCGCCCGGCGTCCTGCCCGCGGCCCCGCTCCGCCGCAAGGCGCGCCGATCGCGAGCCGGCTGGCGATCGCATCCAGCCCGGTTACGCGAGCTGCTTGTGAAAATACGTCGTCGCGCACAATGCGCCGTCGGGCATCAGCGCGAAGTTCGGCACGACGCCGACGCGCTGCCAGCCGGCCCGCTCGTACAGACGCTCGGCATCGCCGCCCGTCACCGTGTCGAGCACGAGCACGGTCTTGCCGGCATCGCGCGCGGCTTCGTCGGCAGCCGTCATCAGCCGCGCCGCGATCCCCTGCCGGCGTGCATGACGGGACACGAGCATCTTCGCGATGTCCGCGCGATGCGGCTGGTTCTGCGGCTGCGCGGTCACGACCTGGACGGTGCCGACGATCCGGCCGGCGGCGTCCTCGGCCACCAGCAGGATGCGCTCGCCGCGCGCGACGCCGTCGGCGACGCGCGTCCAGAACGCCACGGCGGTCGAGCGCTCGATCGGCAACATGAAGCTGACGGACGCGCCACCCTCGACGCAATCGATCAGCACATCGGCCAGCGCATCAATGCACGCATGCGCTTCGCCCGCATCGAGGCGGCGCACGGTCACGGGTTCGGTCATACCCTCTCCGGTATGTCAGGTGGGGCACGCGTTCGGCCGGCGTGCGCCCGGATCGAATGGAACGCCGGCGTGCGGTGGATGCATGCGCAACGGCGGCCGGTCTCGGGCAACACGGCGCCCAGCCCGATCGGCGCGTGTTCCCGCCCCATCATGCTACGCGATGAAAAATCCCGCTGCATCGCCTATGCTTAGCCACATGGCTAACTTTCAACCCGGTATCAGCGACGTATTCCACGCCCTCGCCGATCCGACACGCTGCGCGATCGTCGGCGCGCTCGGCAATGGCGGGCGAACCGTTTCGGAACTGGCCGCGCCGTTCGGCATGGCGCTGCCGTCGTTCATGAAGCATCTCGCGGTGCTCGAGCGAAGCGGCCTCGTCACGACCCGGAAAACCGGCCGCTCGCGCACCTGCGAGCTGGTCGGCAGCCGGCTGGCGGAAGCCGAGCAGTGGCTCGCCACGCAGCGCGCGCAGTGGGAAGCGCGCTCCGATCGCCTCGTGGCATTCGTCGAACGCCGTCACCAGGAGGAGCAAGCGCATGTCAACCAGCCACGTCGACCCCGCCGAAGCCCATGACCTCGTCATCACGCGCACGCTGCGCGCGCCGCGCCAGGCACTCTGGCGCGCATGGACCGACCCGGAATTGCTGAAGGAATGGTGGTGCCCGAAACCGTGGACCACCGAAGTGCGCGCGTTCGACCTGCGCCCGGGCGGCGCCTTCCACACGTTCATGCGCGGCCCCGACGGCGGCACGAGCGACAACCCCGGCTGCTTCCTCGAAATCGTGCCGGAAGCGCGAATCGCATTCACGTCGATGCTCACGGGCGGCTGGCGGCCGCAGGTGCCGTGGCTGGGCTTCACGGCCGTCATCACGATAGCCGACGACCCCGCCGGCTGCCGCTACGAGGCGCGCGTGATGCATCCTGATGCCGCGACGCGCGAACGCCACGAGGCCCTCGGATTTTTCGAGGGCTGGAACATCTGCATCACGCAGCTCGACGAATTCGCGGCCGCGTTGCGCTGAATGCGGCCGCATGCGCGGGCCATTGCATGCGGCCGCGCGCGCGCCTAGGATTCCTGAAGGAAGCACGACGACACGCCGGTATCCGGCGTGCACCGTCGTGCGCGTTCCGCGGGAGGCCACATGCTGCACATGCACACGCATTCGACCCGGGTCAGCCGGCACCTGAACGCGCCGCGCGGGCGCGTCTATCGCGCGCTGCTCGATCCGCATGCCGTCGAACAATGGAAGGTGCCCGACGGCATGACGTGCCGCGTGCACGCATACGACACGCGCGAAGGCGGCGCGCTGCGCGTGTCGCTGAGCTACGACGAACCGTCGGACGGCACCGGCAAGACCACCGCGCACACCGACACCTATCACGGCCGCTTCGTGACGCTCGTGCCGGACCAGCAGATCGTCGAAATCGACGTGTTCGAAACCGACGATCCGATGCTGCGCGGCGCGATGACGGTCACGATCACGCTGTCCGACGAAGCAGGCGGCACACGCGTCGATGCGGTGCACGACGGTGTGCCGCCCGGCGTGCCGGCCGCCGACAACGAGGCCGGCTGGCAAATGGCGCTCGCCCGGCTGGCCGCGTTGGTCGAGAAGGGCTAGCCCGAGGCGACGACGCAGTACGCGTCAGCCGAGCCGGTACGCGTGCGTGACGGTCCCGCGGAACAGCGCATCGCGCTCGCTCGGGCTCGCGTGCGCGGTCAGCCGCTTGAACGCGTTCCAGCCGTTCACGTACGAATACGAGCCCTTGTCGACCGGGAAATTGCTCTCGAACATGCAGCGCTCGGCGCCGAACGCCTCGATGCACGTGAGCATCCACGGCTTCCATGCGTCGGCGAGCTGTTCGGACGACGGCGGCCGCGCGCCCTTCTCGAACTCGAAGCCATTGATCCGCATGCCGAGGCCGCCAACCTTCACGAATACGTTCGGCAGCCGCGCCAGTTCGCGCATCGACGCAGACCATCGCTTGAACACTTCCGGCCGCTGGTCCGCATAGCTCGCGATCCGCACGACGCCGCCGCAGTGATTGACGACGATCCGCGTGTCGGGGTTCGCCTTCGCCAGATCGAACAGCTCGGGCAATTGAGGAAAGAACAGCCACGCGTCGTACGACAGTCCGAGCGGCGCAAGCTGCGCGACGCCGGCGCGGTACGCGGGATCGAGCAACAGCCCGCGCGGCACCGCCGACAACGGGTTGGCGAGCGACGGATCGGCATCCCAGGTCGTCAGGTGTCGCACGCCGCGAAAGCGTCCGCGACCGGCGTCGACATGCGCTTCGAGCACGTCGCGCACGCGCTCGCCGAGCCGCAGGTCCGCATGCCCGACGATGCCTTTCGCGACGGCCGGACCGCTCCGTTGCAGCGGCTCCGTCACGCCGGCGACATAGGCCGTCTCGCCGACCGGCTTCAGTTCGGCCGGCCCCGCGTCGCGATAGCGCGTCAGCGCCTGCATGTAGACGGATGCCTGGACGTTGTGGCCGGATCGCGCATCCTGCAGATAGTCGTCGAGCATGTAGATCCAGCCCGGCCGCTCGTAGAAGTGATGGTGCGCATCGATGATCGGCAGATCCGGATCGAGCGCGGGTTCGAGCGCGGATGCGAGCCAGTCGTTGCGCACCGCGAGATAGTTGCCTTGGGTCGTCATGCGGGAAGGTCCGTGTTGGGCCGGCGCGCGCGTATTGACGCACCCGGGCAGCGCGAGCGATGCGGCGGCCGCACCGAGCAGCCGGCGTCGTTTGATCGAAATCGTCATGTCATTCGCTCCGGTCGAATGCATACAGCGACAGCGTGAGCAGCGTCGTGATCGCCAGGACGATCGCAAGGCCGAGCATCCCGGCCGTGAAGGTGCCGAAGCTGTCCTTCAGGTAGCCGACGAGATACGGGCCCGCGAATCCGCCGAGCGCGCCGATCGAATTGATCAGCGCCAGCCCGCCGGCCGCGGCCTGGCCGGACAGGAAGCGCGAAGGCAGCGTATAGAAGATCGTGCGTCCGGCAATGGTGCCGATCAGCGCGAGCGTGATGCCGACGAGCGCGGGCCCGAGCGTCAGGAAATGGGTCGACACGCCGAGCGCCACCGCGCCGATGAACAATCCGATCGCCAGGTTCGCGACCGGGCCGCCGCGCCGGTCCACCCGCTTCGCCCACCACAGCAACGCGATCGTCGCGAAGAAGTACGGCACCGCGGACAGCCAGCCGGTCTGCATCGTGGACATCCCGTGCGCCTTCAGCATTTGCGGCAGCCAGATGCCGATGCCGTACGAGCCCATCGTGAAGCCGAACGAGATCAGCGCGAGCACGTAGACGCGCACGTCACGCAGCGCGACGCCGAAGCGCTTCTTGCGGCCGGCGGCGGCGCCGTCGCGCTCGAACGCGCGCTGCAGCGCGGCACGCTCGTCGTCCGACAGCCACGCAGCCGTGGCCGGGGAATCCGACAGCAGCTTCAGGACGAGAAAGCCGAGCGCGCACGCGGGCAGCCCTTCGACGATGAACATCCACTTCCAGCCCGCGAGGCCCAGCACACCGTCGAGCTGCAGCAGCCAGGTCGACAGCGGGCCGCCGATCAGCGACGACAGCGGCGTCGACACGGTGAACCAGGCAAGCACGCGCGTGCGGTAACTCGCCGGAAACCACACCGCGAGGAAGAAGATCACGCCCGGAAAGAACCCGGCCTCGCCGATGCCGAGCAGCAGCCGGATCGCATAGAAGCTCGTCGGCCCCGTCGCGAGCGCGGTTGCCGCCGCCATCAGCCCCCACGTGATCATGATGCGCGCGAGCCAGCGCCGCGCACCGAAGCGGTACAGCGCGAGATTGCTCGGCACTTCGAACGCGCAATAGCCCGCGAACATGATCCCCGCGCCCCAGCCGAACTGCGTCGCGGTCAGGCCGAGATCGCGGTTCATCGTCAGCGCGGCGAACCCGACGCTCGTGCGGTCCAGGTAGTTGAAGAAGTACGCGAGCGCGAGCAGCGGAATGAAGCGCCATGCGGCCTTGCGCACGGCCCGTTGCTCGATCGACGCGTCGGTTTCGCGATCGGCGTCCAGCGCCGGGGAAGCGGATGTCATGGTTGTCTCCGTGGATGCGGCACTCCGCGCCCGCGCGATCGCGGGCGGGATGCGTCGTTCGTTGGGTCGCGGCGGCGCTACGCGCTCGCCACTTCGTTCGGCGAAGGCGTGTCGGCCGGCACACCCGGCGGTTGGCCGTCCGCGCCCTGCGCGTGCCGCCCGGCGACGACGCCGGCTTCGATCAGCGCCCGCGCCTCGTCCGGCGTATAGCCAAGCTCGCCGAGCAGTACGCAGGTGTCCTGACCGAGCGCGGGTGGCGCCGAACGCAGCCGCAAGCGCTCGCCCGCGAGCGTGAGCGGCAGCAGCGCGGTATGCGTGTCGACCGGCCGGCCGGCGCTGCTCGCGTCGGCCGGCAGCGTCACGGCTTCGAGCCCGCCCGTCGCGAGCAGGTGAGGATCGTCGAACAGGTCCTGCGGCTTCGTGATCGGCGCATACGGCAGGCCGATCGATTCGAAGATCGCGCCGATCTCCTCAGCCGAATGCACGGCGAGCCGCGCACGCAGTTCGGGCAGCAGCCACTCGCGCGCCTGCACGCGCAGGTTGTTGGTCGCGAGGCGCGCGTCGTCCTTCAATGCGGCGAAACCGAACGCGTCGCAGAACAGCGCCCACTGCGTATCGGACACCACCGCAAGAAAGATCTGTTCGTTGTCCTTGACGGCAAACACGTCGTAGACGGCCCACGCGGAAATGCGACTCGGCATCGGCGACGCGGCCTGCCCCGTCACCGCGAACTGCATCATGTGCTGCGCGACGAGAAACACGTTGTTCTCGAACAGCGCGCTCTGCACCTGCTGGCCGCGGCCGGTGCGTTCGCGCTGCGCGAGCGCGGCCATCGCGCCGATCGCGCCGAACATCCCGCCCATGATGTCGTTCACGCTCGAACCCGCGCGCAACGGCCGGCCTTCGGGGCCCGTCATGTAGGCAAGACCGCCCATCATCTGCACCACTTCGTCGAGCGCGGTGCGATGTTCGTACGGCCCCGGCAGGAAGCCCTTGTGCGACACGTACACCACGCGCGGATTCAGCGACGACAGCGCCGGATAACCGAGACCGAGCCGATCCATCGTGCCGCTCTTGAAGTTCTCGCTGAAGACGTCCGCCGTCGCGACGAGCCGCCGCACGATCTCCAGACCGCGCGGATCCTTCACGTCGACCGCGAGACTCTTCTTGTTGCGGTTGAACATCCCGAAGAAGCCCGCGCCGGAACCGCGCAGCGCACGCGTGCTGTCGCCCGCGATCGGCTCGATCTTGATGACTTCCGCGCCGAGATCCGCGAGCAGCATGCCGCAGGTCGGGCCCATCACCATGTGCGTCATCTCGATCACGCGCACGCCTTCGTACGGCAGCGGCGAAGCCGGTTGGCGATCGTTCATTGCGCGACTCCCGTCACGCAGCCTTCCGGCTGGGCCGCCGCCGGCGCACGGCCGTCCGCGTACCGGAACCCCTTCGGCAGCCCCGCATCCGGCACGTGGCCGTACAGCGGCTCCCCGGGCAGCGCCGCGTGCAGGATCGCGCGCGCGGCGAGCAGCGCGTCGGCATCGACGCCCGTGTCGACGCCCATCGACTCCAGCAGGAACACGAGATCCTCGGTGACGATGTTGCCGGTCGCGCCCGGCGCATACGGGCAGCCGCCGAGACCGCCCTGGCTCGCGTCGATCGTCGTCACGCCGGCGTCGAGCGCCGCGACGACATTGGCGAGCCCCTGCCCGCGCGTATTGTGGAAGTGCGCGCCGCCGGCCTTGTCGCCGACTTCGCGCTGCAAGCGCACGAACAGCCGGCGCACCTGCGCCGGATTCGCGTAGCCGCTCGTATCGGACAGACCGATCTCGTCGACCCCGCATTCGGCCATCGCGGCCGCCATCGCGATCGTCTCGTCGTCGGAGACCGCGCCGGCGATCGTGCAACCGAACGCGACCGACACGCCGGCCTCGATCTGCACCGACGGAAACCGCGCATCGCGCAGCGCGACGATCGCGCGCACCTCGTCGATCATCTGCGCCGGCGTCTTGCGGATGTTCGCCAGCGAGTGCGCTTCGGTCACCGATACCGGCAGCGTCAACTTGTGGATCCCCGCCTCGAACGCGCTTTCGGCGCCGCGCAGGTTCGGCGCGAGCGCGGCGACGTGCAGCCCCGGAATCGTCAGCGCATGCGCGACGACCGCCTGCACGTCGGCCATCTGCGGCAACAGCCGCGCGGGCACGAACGACCCGACCTCGATCTCGCGCAGACCGGCCGCGGCGAGCGCGGTGATCCAGCGCAACTTGTCGGCCGTCTGCATCACGGCCTTGATGCTCTGCAGGCCGTCTCGCGGCCCGACCTCGCTGACCAGCACCTTCGAATACCCGGCAACGCTCATTCGACACCTCATAGTTCTATCTGAAAGAACATCGTTCTGTTTGACGGAACTTTAGAGGCGCGTCGAATCGGCTGTAAGCGGGGTATACCCGTGAAATTGCGATTTTTTGGAACTTGAGTTCTGTCAGGCAGAACGATATAGTCGATCGACCGTCACCCAAAAGAACCACGCGCCGTGCCCCCGACCTCGACTTCCGCAGATCACACCGACGAAATGCCCGACGCGTCGGCCGAAGCCTCCAGCGGCGTCGCCGTCCTGGATCGCGCGTTCGCGATCCTCCACGCTTTCGGGCAAACGGACGACCGGCTGTCGCTCGCGGAACTGTCGCGCCGCACCGGGCTGTACAAGAGCACGATCCTGCGCCTGCTCGCCGCGCTGGAGCACGGCGGCTTCGTGCGCAAGCTCGACGACGGCCAGTACGCGGTCGGACACGAGCCGTTGCGGCTTGCCGCGCTGTATCAGCGCTCGTTCCGGGTCGGCCCGGTCGTCGAACCGTTGCTCGAGACGCTGAGCCGCGAACTCGGCGAGACGGCATCGTTCTACGTGCGCCATGGCGACATGCGCTCGGTGCTCTACCGCGTCGAACCCACGCGCACGGTGCGCGTGTCGATCCGGGTCGGCGAGGAGTTTCCGGTTCACCAGGGGGCGTCGGGGAAGGTGCTGCTCGCGTTCACCGAGCCGCACGATGCGCGCTGGAACGACGTGCGCGAACAGTTGTGGGCTGCGTCGTACGGCGAGCGCGACCCGGAAACCGCGTCGGCCTCCGTGCCGGTGTTCGGCGCGGCCGGCGACTGCGTCGGCGCGCTGACGGTGTCCGGTCCGATATCGCGGCTGGCCGCCGCGCCGGCGATGGCCGCGGCGCTCGCGATGTTGTTACCGCTCGCGCAGAAGGCGACGGTCGCGCTCGGTGGCGCGGGCGCGCGCTACGATGCGCAAGCCGTGCGCGACAGTCTCGCCCGATTCGCGATACCGGACAGCCCCGCCCAGCCCTAGCCGGCCGCGCGCATGCGGCGATGAGGCAGCGCAAAAGGCGGCCGCATGCGACACTGGCCGTCGACGCATGCGGCACGCCGCCCGTCGGCGCCGCACATGCACCCGCCGTCCGGACACGCAAGGGAACCCCACGATGAACACCGCGCGCACCGCCACCTGGTATTTCGATTTCGTTTCGCCGTTCGCGTATCTGCAACAGGAACGGTTCGACCCATTGCCGCCTGCCGCCGCATACGAGCCGAAACCGATCGTGCTCGGCGCGCTGCTCGCGCACTGGGGCCAGAAAGCGCCGGCCGAGATCGCCGCGAAGCGCATCTTCACCTATCGCCACGCGCAATACCGCGCCGACAAGCTCGGCATTCCGTTCCGGATGCCGCCCGCGCATCCGTTCAACCCGATCCGGCCGCTGCGTCTCGCGATCGCGATGGGCAACACGCCCGATGCGATCCGGCGAATCTTCCGGCACATCTGGCGCGACGGCCAGGACGTGTCGACGCCGGACGGCTTCGCCGCGTTGTGCAAGGCGGTCGGCTTTCCGGAAGGCGTGACGGCCGTCGAGGCCCAACCGGTGAAGGACGCGTTGCGCGCGAACACCGATCAGGCGATCGCGCACGGCGTGTTCGGCGTGCCGACCTTCGAGCTCGACGGCGACCTGTTCTGGGGCGACGATGCGACCGACATGTTCGTCGACTGCGCGACGTCCCGCGCGTGGCTCGACTCGCCCGAAGTGCGCCGCATCAGCGCGCTGCCGGAAGGCATCCGGCGCGGCTGACGGCACGCACGACGACGCGCAGCGGCACGGCTTCGCGTCATCGCGACGAAGTCCGCGAGCAGCACCTGGCGCAAGCGCCGTTGGCAAATGCGAAGCGGGCAGGCCCACACGGCCTGCCCGCCTTTTCTTTTTATTTTTATTTTCGTTCGGTGCTGCGCGGCCCGGCGCGACACGGCAGATCCGCGCGAGACGCGATGCGCATTCGGTCATCCGATGCAAGATCCGCGATGGCCCGCCGAATTGTCCAGTTCAACGGATTATTTTCGACGATGCGCAGCGAATGCGCGCGCAACCGTCAGATGATTCGACATGACCGCGCCGCACGGTCGCTTCCAATCCGGCCCCATCGGAAAATCGCGTTTTCTCAGGGGAATCCCGGTATTTTTTCCCATTTTCTTCGAAATTACCGGTGACATACTTGCCCCCCATTGCGCTCCGGTGCGAGCGCGCTTCCTGATCCCCGCCGGTCGCGTGTCATGTGCTGCGTGTCCGCCGGGGTCGCAGAACATGAATAATTTCGACACCACGATCCAGGTCTTCCTCACCCACATCTCGTTCGGACCGCTGATGAACCACGCGATCCGCGTGATCGCCGGCCTCTATACGTTCAAGGGCTTCATCCTCATCCCCGTGCTGTGCTGGCTGTGGTTCCAGTCGGGACCGGAACGCGAACGGCAACGCGAACTGGTCATCGCGACCGTCGCGAGCGGGCTCGTCGCGCTCGCGTTCGGCCGGCTGCTCGCGAAAGTCCTGCCGTTCCGCGTGCGGCCGATCTACAACCCCGATCTGCATCTGCACTTCCCGTCCGAGGAGCTGCGTGCGGCCACGCTGCAGGCCTGGAGTTCCTTTCCGAGCGATCACGCGATGCTGTGGATGGCGATCGCGACCGGCATCTTCATCATCGCGCGCCGCGCCGGCGTGCTCGCGCTGCTGTACGCGGTCGTGTTCATCTGCGTGCCGCGCGCGTATCTCGGCTATCACTATCCGACCGACCTGATCGCCGGCGCCGCGATCGGCATCGCGATCGCGTGGCTGCTGACGCGCGATGCGATCCGATCGCGCTTCGCGCCGCAGGTGCTGGAGGCGATCCGGCGCTTTCCCGCACCGGCCTATACGCTCGCGTTCCTGCTGTGCTTCGAGCTGATCACGCAGTTCGACGAACTGCTGACGCTCGCGCAGTCGGTCAAGCACACGACGATGTAACGGGACGGCGCCCGATGCATCCGCTGCTGTCGTCACGACGCCCGGGCACGCGCTGCCGGCCCTGCGCGGCGGCATCGCGCACCGCGCGCGCCGCCGGTCAGGTCGTCGCCGCGCCGGCAACCGCGGCCGCGCTCGTCAGTCGCGATCGGGCGCGCCGAGCGGGAAGAACGCACGATACGGCCGCGCCTCGTCGACCGCACGCGCAAACGACGGCCGCGCCAGCAGCCGCTTGCGATACGCGATCACGTTCGCGAACGACGGGTCGATCCGGTGCGTCCAGTCCGCATAGAACAGGAACGGCGCCGCGCCGCAGTCGGCGAGGCTGAAGCGGTCGCCGGCCGCCCATTCGCGATCGGCCATCGTTCGATCCAGCCATGCGTATGACGTTTCAAGCATCGCGCGCGCATCGGCGACGCCCCGCGCATCGCGCTCGTGCGCCGGCCGCAGCGCATCGAACACGACCTTCTGCTGCGGCGTCGACACATAGTTGTCGAAGAAACGATCCATCGTCCGCACTTCCAGCGCCGCGCGCCGGTCCTCGGGCACCAGCCGAACGGGCCCCGGATGATAGAGATCGAGATACTCGACGATGATCGTCGCCTCGATCACGGTGCGGCCCGCGTCGACGAGCACCGGAAAGCGCTTCAGCGGCCACAGCGCGGCCAGTTCCTGCATCGGCTTCGGATCGTCGTGCGCGAGCACGCGGTACGCGAACGGCGTGCCGTTCTCGTACAGCGCGGTCAGCGCCTTCTGGCAATAGGAGGAAAAGGGATGGGCGTATAGCGTCGGCATCATCGCGAGGTCTCTCAGGGTTTCGGCGCCGCGTCATGCGGCGCCACGTGATCGGATACCTTGACGACGAACGGCGCCTGGCCGATTCGACATCGGACCGATCGATTTTTTTGCTCCGCGCGCACCGCGCCGCTACGACCGGCCGTCCATCACGACGCGGCCTTCGCCGCGCCAGCGCAGCATCCCGCCGCCGAGGTTCGCGACGGCATCGAAACCGGCTTTCAGCAGAATCACGGTCGCCTGCGCGGAGCGGCCGCCCGCGCGGCATACGGTCACGATCGGCCGGTCGCGCGCAAGCTCGCCGGTGCGCGCGGCCAGTTCGCCGAGCGGAATCGGCGTCGCGCCGGGCAGATGGCCGAGCGGGCCGGTGAATTCGTCCGGCTCGCGCACGTCGACCACCTGTACCGCCGACAGGTGATCCTCGAGCCACTGCGGATCGATTTCCCAGAACCCGGCGAACGTATAGACGAGCGGCGCCCAGTCGGGCGCCGCCTGCACGTCGGGCGCGTTCGCGGCAACGCCGCATTGAAGGTTTGCGGGCACCGCGACGTCGATCTGGCGCGGATGCGCGAGCCCGAGATTGCGCATGTAGCCCGCGAAATCGTCCTCGCTGAGATCGCCGCCGAGGCGCGGATTGAAGCGCCGCTCCTCGCCGACGCTCGTCACCGTCAAACCGCGATAGTCGTGTGCGGGGTACAGCAGGCATGCGGCCGGCAGCGTGAAGAGCCGACCGTGGACCGCGCGATACAGCGCGCGCGGGTCGCCCTGCTGGAAATCGGTGCGGCCGGTGCCGCGAATCAGCAGGCAGTCGCCGGTGAACGCCATCGATTCGTCGTCGAGCACGAGGCTGATGCAGCCGCTCGTATGGCCCGGCGTCGCGCGCACGGTCAGGTAGCGCGTGCCGAATGCGCAGCGATCGCCGTCGTTCAGGTAGCGGTCGGCGCCCTGCGCGCCGCTGGCGGCCGAAATCGCGATCGCGCTGCCGGTGCGCTGCTTCAGCAGCCACGCCCCCGTCACGTGATCGGCGTGCACGTGCGTATCGATGGTGGCGACGAGCCGCAGTCCGAGCTCGTCGAGCAGCGCCGCATCGCGGCGCACCTGCTCGAACACGGGATCGATCAGCAGCGCCTCGCCCGATGCGCGGTCGGCGAGCAGGTACGTGTAGGTCGACGATTGCGGGTCGAAGAGTTGCCGGAAGATCATGGCGAAGTCGCTCCGTCGGCTGGGCGTGTCGGTTGGATGGAGGGTGCGGGTCGGACAACCCGCCCCGCGTGTATCGCCGGCGCGCGGGGCGCACGTTCATACAGCGTAGTTCAAAACACGCGCGCCACCGGCATCGCCGCAGGTGGCGAGACGTCATGCCGCGCCCGGAGCGTCGCGCGCGCTGCCTTACACTACCGCCTGTTCTCGTCTTACGTTCACAGGAATTGCGCCGACATGTCGATGACGATCGATCCGAAGCAGGCCGCCGCGCTCCTGGCCGTCGCCGACACCGGCAGCTTCGAGCAGGCCGCCGTGCGCCTGCACGTGACCGCGTCCGCCGTCACGCAGCGCGTGCGTGCGCTGGAGGCGAGCCTCGGCACGCCGCTCGTGCTGCGCGCGCGGCCGTGCCGGCCGACGGTGGCCGGACAGCGCGTGCTGCAGCACCTGCGCCGCGTCGCGCTGCTGCAGGCCGACCTGCAAAGCACGCTCGCGGCCGAACGCGAATCGCCGATCTCCGTCACGATCGCGCTGAACTCCGACAGCCTCGGCACCTGGTTCCTGCCCGCCCTGACGTCGGTGCTCGCGGGCGAGCGCATCCTGTTCGAGCTGATCGTCGAAGACCAGGATCACACGTTCGCGTTGCTCGAAAGCGGGATGGCCGTCGGTTGCGTGACGACCGAGTCGAAACCGATGCGCGGCTGCGTCGCGACGCCGCTCGGCACGATGCGCTACCGCCTGCTCGCGGCCGCCGCGTTCGCGGTGCGCTGGTTTCCACGCGGGCTGAACCGCACGAGCGCGCACCATGCGCCCGTCGTCGCGTATTCGCGGCGCGACACGCTGCAGTCCACGTTCCTGAAGGAGAAATTCGGGTTGCCCCAAGGCGCGTATCCGTGCCATTACGTGCCGGGCACGCACGCGCATTTCGCGGCGGTGCGGCACGGGCTCGGCTACGCGATGGTGCCGGAGCCGCTGATCGGGGGTGCGCCGCTCGACGCGCAGGGGCTCGTCGATCTCGCGCCCATGCATCCGACCGATATCGCGCTGTACTGGCACGCATGGACCGTGCAGTCGCCGACGATGGCGTCGCTGTCCGCGCGGGTGGTCGAAGCGGCGCGCCGGCTGCTCGCGCCGCTGCCGTGACCCGCGGGCGACCGGCGTCGCCGGCGCGGCACGCGGTGCGGTACGCATGACGGCGAGCAACCGCGCCGCGCCGCCTATACTTTTTTCATCGGCCTCGCGAACGCGCCGCGCGGTCGATCCAGCACATCCGGCCGTTCCCTGTCCCGTGAGGAGAACATCATGTCCCGCCGCTATATCGACTGCCGCGAGTTTCCCAGCGCGATGCACTGCTCGATCGCGATTTCCGCCGACTCCGACAACGAGCTACTGGAGGCCGCCGTGCAGCATGCGGTCTCGGTGCACCAGCACACCGACAGCGCCGAACTTCGCACGCAGCTGAAAGCGCTGTTCCGCGACGGCACGCCGCCCGCCGACATGCCCCGGCAAGCGTAATCCGCCCGCACGCCGGATATCGACAGACGGCCGGCACTACCGCCACGTCGCCGCCCCACTCCCGCTTCGCGCCGCGCCGGCGCCTCCGCCGGCCGGCGCGCTCCGCCTTACGCGCGCCGCTGCGCGAAATACGCGCCGACCGCGTCGATGAAGGTATCGATGTCCGCGCGCGACACGTCGCAATGCGTGACGAAGCGCGACGCGTACAGCATCTGCGTGAGGATTCCGCGTTCCTTGAGCCACGCTTCGAGCGGCGCGCAATCGGCTTCGGGGAATTGCGCGAACACCATGTTCGTCGCATGCGACAGCACCTTCACCGGCTCGATGCGCGCGAGGCCCGCGGCGAGATGCGCGGCGTTCGCGTGATCGTCGGCCAGCCGTTCGACGTTGTGGTCGAGCGCATACAGACAGGCCGCCGCGAGAATGCCCGACTGGCGCATCCCGCCGCCCAGCACCTTGCGCCAGCGCTGCGCGCGCTCGACCAGCGCGCGATTGCCGACCAGCACCGAACCGACCGGCGCACCGAGCCCTTTCGAGAAGCAGATCGACACGGTATCGAACGGCGCACACAGTTCCGCGATCGGACGGCCGGACGCAACGGCCGCATTGCACACGCGCGCGCCGTCGAGGTGCGTGGCCAGCCCGCGGGCGCGCGCGAGCGCGACGGCTTCCTGGACATAGCCGTCCGGCAATACCTGGCCGCCGATCGTGTTTTCGAGCGCGAGCAGGCGCGTGCGGGCGAAGTGATTGTCGAGGGGCTTGATCGCGGCGGCGATCTTCGCGAGCGGCAGCGTGCCGTCGGGCGCGTTCTCGATCGGCTGCGGCTGGATGCTGCCGAGCACGGCCGCACCGCCGCCTTCGTACTTGTACGTGTGCGCGAGCTGCCCGACGATGTATTCGTCGCCGCGTTCGCAATGGGCCATCAGCGCGGCCAGATTGCTCTGCGTGCCGCTCGGGAAGAACAGGCCGGCTTCCTTGCCGGCCCGCTCTGCCGTCACCGCCTGCAAGCGCAGCACGGTCGGGTCGTCGCCCCATACGTCGTCGCCGACTTCGGCGGCAGTCATCGCGGCCAGCATCGCCTGGCTCGGACGTGTCACGGTATCGCTGCGCAAATCGATCATCTTCGTGCCCTGAGTGAATGCGGACCGGAACCGATGCGCCCGGCCCTGCCGAAACGAGATTCAGAGTGTACGCAATTCGCGCAGCGCTTGCCGATGCATCGCACCGCCCGATCCGGGCACGACCGGCACGGCGCACACACTCCGCGCCGGCGCGTCGTTCCCGTGATGCGACGCGCCATATTGCCGCACATGCGGCAGACCGCCACGCTGCCGGCACCCGCGGCGCGCGTCGCGATCTTGATACGAATCAACGATTTATCCCGAAACCGCCCGTGAAGGGCTGGACATCTGCGACGAGTTGGCGCATTTCGCGGCGCAACATCGCGGCACATACTCCAGCCAACCCCGATGCCCCGTCGGCCGGGGTCCGCCGGCACCCCGCCGGCGGGTATCGTCAGCTTCGGTCAACTGGTATGGACACCGCTTTTTCGGCCCTCGATCTGGCCCGCCTGCAATTCGCGTTCACCGTCTCCTTTCACATCGTCTTCCCGGCGCTGAGCATCGGCCTCGCCAGCTTCATCGCCGTGCTCGAATATCGCTGGCTGAAGACCGGCAAGCAGTATTACAAAACCCTCTGCCTGTTCTGGTCGAAGATCTTCGCCGTCGCGTTCGGGATGGGCGTCGTCTCCGGCGTGGTGATGAGCTATCAGTTCGGCACGAACTGGTCGGGCTTTTCGAGCTTCGCGGGCGCCGTCACCGGGCCGCTGCTGATGTACGAGGTGATGACCGCGTTCTTCCTCGAAGCCGGCTTCCTCGGCATCATGCTGTTCGGCTGGAATCGCGTCAGCCCGCGCGCGCACTTCGGCGCGACGCTGATGGTCGCGATCGGCACGCTGATCTCGACGTTCTGGATCCTCGCGTCGAACAGCTGGATGCAGACGCCGCAGGGTTTCGAGATCGTCGACGGCCGCGTCGTGCCGACCGACTGGTTCGCGATCATCTTCAACCCGTCGTTCCCGTACCGCCTGTTCCACATGGCGATCGCCGCGTTCATCGTCGCCGCGCTGGTCGTGGCCGCGACGGGTGCATGGCACCTGCTGAAGGGCCGCCGCGACAAGGGCGTGAAGAAGATGTTCTCGATGGCGCTGTGGCTGCTGCTGGTGCTCGCGCCGCTGCAGGCCGTGATCGGCGACCAGCACGGCATCAACACGCTGAAGCACCAGCCGGCAAAGATCGCCGCGATCGAAGGGCTGTGGGAGACCGAAAAGGGCGGCACGGCGCTCAACCTGTTCGGCATTCCGGACATGAAGGCCGAAACGACCCGCTACGCGGTGAAGGTGCCGCACCTCGGCAGCCTGATCCTCACGCACAGCTGGGACGGTGAGATCCGCGGGCTCAAGGACTTCCCGCCCGAAGACCGCCCGAATTCGACGGTCGTGTTCTGGAGCTTCCGGATCATGGTCGGCCTCGGCTTCGCGATGATCGGTCTCGCCGCGCTCGCATGGCTGCTGCGCCGCCGCGGCGGCCTGTATGAATCGAAGTGGTTCCAGCGCTTCGCGCTCGTGATGGGCCCGACCGGCTTCGTGTCGCTGCTCGCGGGCTGGGTGACGACCGAAGCGGGCCGCCAGCCGTGGGTCGTCTATGGCGTGATGCGCACCGCGCAGGCCGTGTCGCCGCTGTCGGT
Source organism: Burkholderia sp. RF2-non_BP3 (assembly GCF_001522185.1). Taxonomy (NCBI): domain Bacteria; kingdom Pseudomonadati; phylum Pseudomonadota; class Betaproteobacteria; order Burkholderiales; family Burkholderiaceae; genus Burkholderia; species Burkholderia sp. RF2-non_BP3. The sequence goes on from NZ_LOSU01000009.1 coordinate 140,965, forward strand.
GCAGCAGGTCAGCCTGTCGATGATGACGTTCGTGATCGTGTACTTCCTCGTGTTCGGCACCGGCGTGTACTACATGCTGAAGCTGATGAAGGCCGGCCCCGCGCTGCCCGACGTCGGGCACGACGCACAGCACGGCGAGCCCGACACGCGCCCCGACCATACCGCGCGCCGCCCGATGTCGGCCGTCGACGAGCTGATCGAGACCGTCTGAGCCCCTTCATATTCGCAAACGAGAAAACCTATGGACGTCACCGTAATCTGGGCCGCGATCATCGCATTGGGGCTCTTCATGTACGTCGTGCTCGACGGCTTCGACCTCGGCATCGGCATCGTCTTCCCGTTCTTCCCGGACGAGAAGGAACGCGACCTGATGATGAACACCGTCGCGCCCGTGTGGGACGGCAACGAGACGTGGCTCGTACTCGGCGGCGCCGGGCTGTTCGCGGTGTTCCCGATCGTCTATTCGACGGTGCTGTCGGCGCTGTACCTGCCGCTGATCTTCATGCTGGTGTGCCTGATCTTCCGCGGCGTGTCGTTCGAGATCCGCGCGAAGGCGCGGCGCACGAAGCAGCTGTGGGACCTCGCGTTCATCGGCGGCTCGGCCGGCGCGACGCTGTTCCAGGGGATCGCGCTCGGCGCGTTCCTGCAGGGCATCGACGTGAAGGACGACGTGTTCGCGGGCGGCGCGTTCGACTGGCTCACGCCGTTCAGCCTGCTGACCGGCCTCGGCCTGCTCGTGACCTATGCGCTGCTCGGCTGCTGCTGGCTCGTCGCGAAGACGGAAGGCGACCTGCAGCGGCGCCTCCATCGCGTCGTGTGGCCGCTGACGGTCGTGCTGCTCGGCTTCATCGCGGTCGTCAGCCTGTGGACGCCGCTGCAGGACCCGGCCATCGCGCAGCGCTGGTTCGATTCGGGGCTGTTCTGGCGCCTGCTGCCGGTGCCGTTCCTGGTCGCCGGGTGCGCGGTGTGGATGCGTCGCGCGGTGCGCGACCGGCACGACATGACGCCGTTCGTGCTCGCGCTGGCGCTCGTGCTGCTCGGCTACGTCGGCCTGCTCGTCACGATGTTCCCGTATGCGATTCCGCAGACGATGACGATCTGGGAAGCCGCGGCACCGCGTTCGAGCCAGACCTTCACGCTCGTCGGCGCAGCGGTTATCCTCCCGATCATCATCGCCTACACGACGATGGGTTACTGGGTATTCCGAGGCAAGGTGCGCCATGAAGACCAGCATTACTACCACCACTGATTCCGCCGCTCGCCAGCCCGACGCGCCGCGGCCGCGGATGCGCGGCTGGATGTGGTTCGTCGTGCTGTGGGCGGGCGGCGTGCTCGGCGCCGTCACGCTCGGCTATGCGTTCAAGATCTTCATGAACCTGACGCTGTTCGCGGTGAAGTAACGTCCCGGCCGCCGCGTACGTCATTGCGGCGCCCGCCGCACGACGCCGAGCTTCAGTCCGAGCATGCCGAATATGCGGTTCATCGTTTGTACCGTCCCGTCGCTGCGGCCCTGCTCGATATCCTGGATTGTCTTCGTCGACACGCCGGCGAGCTTCGCCATCTCTGCGCTCGTCAGCCGCATCGTCTGCTTCAGATGACGCACGGATTCGCGCAGCGACCACTCGGGATGCGCGAGAACGTCCTCGATCGCTTGCCGACGCAACGCGAGCTGATCGGGAAGCGACATCGCGTTATAGCGTTTGTCCATCGTGTCGCCTCCGTCTAGCGCAGTGCATCCAGTTCGCGGGCGAGCCGCTCGATGCCCGGTTTCAGGAAAGCATGCACATCGTGCTCCAGGCCGAGATCGACGCCCTGATCGGCGATCTCCGCCAAGCGCGGTGCCATTGCCTGCAGCCGTGCCCGCAATGCGTCGCGATCGAGCGCGGCATGCGCCTCCCCCGCCTGCGGCTCGCTCGCCCGAACGACCGCATCGAGTACCCGCGCCCAGTCCGGCCGCCCCCCGTCGTTGCCTTCCCAGCGGATGCGCCGTGCAATGCCGTCGAGATGCAGATGCATCGGCGCGAAGTCGTAAAGCGGCGTCAACGCGACGCGTCCATCGAAGTCGCGTTGCAATGCGGTGTTCCGTGCATGATTGTCCTTGTTGCCCAACGCAAGATTCGCGACGTCGCGGCACAGATACTCGGCCACCTCGGTTTGAGGGTCGGTGCATCGGCGCACGAGATGCCCGCACACCTCGTCGTGACTCGGCACGACGCCGAAGCCGGCTTTGCCGGTCAGTGACGCAATGCTTTCCTGAGCGAACCTGACGACGCGGCCATCGACGCACGCGCGGTCGAACCGCGGGATGAATAGCGACCGATCGCGCAGCGTCAGCGGCGCATGCACGCGCAACCCAAGCCGCTGAGCCAATGCCATGTAGGGCGCTTCGTGACGAAGGATCTGTGCCAGACGCTCGTTCGCGCCGCGTCCGAACTTGACGATATAGTGCTCGGCCGCGTGCGCGTCCGGCAGCGTGTGATCGAGATAGAGCAGGCCATCGTCGGCACGGGTCAGCAGGAGTTTCGGCCACTCGCCCTGCACCCCCGAGGAGCCCGCGACAAAGAATCCGTGTTCGGCGAGATATTCGCTGAACGCGTCTCCGCGCGCGGCAACGTCGTCGTCAGTAAAACCTTGTCGCGGCCCCTGGCGCTCGGCAAGCCACTGCGCGGCTTCCTTGACGCGCAGATTGCCGATCGAGTTGCCTGCCCCCGCGAGCAGCAACGGCCAGTCGGCACGTTCCTCCGCCGTTTCCGGCAGATCGAGGCGACGCAACAGTTCCTGACGGCCGAAGCCTTGCGGCAACAAATCGATCAGGAAAATCGGCCAGTGGGGCGTCATCAGGGGCTCGAGATCGACCGGAAAGCCGCACGCCATCGCGTGCGCATCGCGGGCGAATTGATGCCGGACGACCCATTCGACGTCGTAACCCGTATAGGCGCGACTGCGCCAGCCCTGGTCAGGCTCGCCGAAAAGGGTGACGACGCCGATGTCGTGCCAAATACCGTCGGCGTGAAGCTGGATCGTGCAAGAGGCGCTCATTTCAGCAGAAATCTATATAAATCATGTCGCTCATCGTAGCTGAATTATATAAATTTCTACCGAAATAGGAAGTGAGCCCTTGAACGCCAGAAGCAGCGGTCGAAGGGAAACGCCCGTCGCCTACCCCCGCTCGCGCAGCGCCGCCTCGATCTTGCGATCGGTCTTGTACTGGCTCAGCGCATACACCGACCAGATCGCGGCCGGCAGCCAGCCGATGATCGTGAGCTGCAGGATCAGGCAGATGACGCCGGCGATCGGGCGGCCGATCGTGAAGAACTGGAACCACGGCAGCAAGAGGGCAAGCAGCAGACGCATCGGATTTCCTTTTCACATCGTTGACGAACAACGTACGCGGCCAATATGGCGCGTCATGCCCCCCATTTCAAGTCGCGCTACGCCGAGGCGGACAGCCATCGCGCAACACGCGCGACGAGCGGGTCTGCTTCGTCGAAACGCTCGACGCCCGCCACCTGCGGCGCGTCGCAGATCCCGAACACCGGCTTGCCCCATTGCAGCCCCAGCGCGATTTCCGACAGCGTGCCGAGCCCGCCGCCGACCGCGATCAGGCACACGGACGCGCGCGCGATCAACGCATTGCGCGTGATGCCGAGCCCGGTCGGCAGCGCGACGGTCAGATACGGATTCGCGTCCCGCGCGTCATCCTCGGGCAGCAGCCCGATCGCGCATCCGCCCGCGGCCCGCGCACCGCGCGCAGCGGCCTCCATCACGCCCTGCTTGCCGCCGCCGACGATCGCGAGGCCCGTCGCCGCGATCCCGTGCGCGATCCGCTCGGCGACGGCGAGCTGCGCGTGCGTCGCGTCGCGCGGCCCGATCACGCCGACCGGCATCCGATGCCGTTGCGCGCCGCGCTGTCGCTGCGCGAGTTGCGCCAGCGCGTCGCGCGTGTCGTTCGACCATTCAATGACGTCGTTGCCGTGCAAGTCCTTCCCCCAGTGCAAGAACGCAGGTGCAAAGCGCCGTCAGCACGATCGACAGCACGGCGGCCTGCGAGAAATCGGTCTGTCCGTCGGACAGCTTCAGATACATCAGCAGCGGCAGGATGTTGACCTGCGTGCCGGCCAGCGCAAGCGCCGTGCCGTACGTGCCGAGCGCGATCGCACCCACGAGGCACCACGCGGACGCGATCGACGGCCACAACTCGCGCCACGCGACGTCGAACCACGCGCGCCACGGCCGCGCGCCGAGCGTCAGCGCCGCCTCGAGCGGCCGCCGGTCGAGATTCGCGAGCGCCGGGTAAAGCATCAGCGCGACGCGCGGGATCAGGTAATACGCATAGGCGAACGCGAGCCCCGGCATCGAGTAGATCGCGCCGCCGACCACGGTCGGGTCCGCGCCGAGCGACGCCAGCAGCATCGTGACGAAACCGGCGCGGCCGAACACGAGGATGAAGCCGTACGCGATCACGAGGCCGGAGAAGGCGAGCGGCACGCCGAGCAGCGCCAGCGACCAGCGGCGCCGCGCCGGCGACTGCCCGGCCAGCACGAACGCGACCGGCACGCCGACGGCGACGGACAGCGTGCCGGCGCCGATCGCGAGCGCCAGCGAACGCACGATCGCGTCGGCGACGAGCGGATCGCCGAACACCGCGGCGAACGCGCGGCCGCCGCCGTCGAACGCGGCGCCGACGAGCGCGCCGAGCGGCAGCACGAAGCACACCGCGAACAGCGCGGCCGCCGGCGCCGCGCCGTAGCGGCGCAGCACGCCATCCCGCATGGACGAAACCCGCATCGCGCGCCCCTTACTTGCCGAGCGTGGCCTGCGACCAGAGCTGGTCGACTTCGGCCTTGTGCGTCGCGGCCTTCGCGACGTCGAGCGGACGCACCTGCGGCGCGTTCGGCAGCTTCGCCGCGACGTCCTGCGCGACCGGCGTGCCAGGCACGGCCGGGCGCACGTAGCCCTGCGCGAACAGCCCCTGCCCGACGTCGCTCATCACGAGGTTGAGCCACAACTGCGCGGCGGCCGGATTCGGTCCGTTCTTCACGAGACTCATCGCATACGGCGCCGATACGCTGCCGTCCTGCGGAATCACGACTTCGGCCGCATCGCCCATGCCGTCCGTGTACTTGGCCTTGAGCCCGTCGTTTTCGTAGCCGATCAGGATCGGAATCTCGCCCTTGACGAATTTCGCGTACGGCGTCGTCCCCTCGACGCGCAGCACGTTGCCCGCCTGCTTCAGCTTGCCGAAGAACTCCGCGCCCGGCTTCGGGTTGTCGACGCTGCCGCCGTTCGCATACGCGGCGGCGAACACGGCGACCTGCCCCTGCCCGGTCGAGCGCGGGTCGAGATAGACGACCGCATTGCGATATTCGGGTTTCAGCAGGTCGGACCAGCGCTGCGGCACGTTCTTCACGAGCTTCTTGTTGACGAGCAACGCGATGTTCAGCGAGTGCACCGCGAACCAGCGGCCGTCGGCCGCGCGAAACACCGCGGGCAGCTTGTCGAAATTGACCGGCTTGAACGGCGCGACGACGTCCTTGGCTGTCGCATCGAGCGCCGACGCCGCGAAGTAGTAGGCCGTGTCGGCCTGCGGGCGACGTCGCGACTTGTCGAGCGCGACGACCGTGGCCGCCGATCCGATGTCGTTGTACGTGATCTCGACCTTCGGGTAACGCTTGCGGAATTCGGCGAACAGCGACTTCCAGTTCGCCCACTCCGGGCCCGTGTCGAACGACACGACGAGCCCTTCGTCGGCGGCCTTCTCGTACAGCGCATCCTCGCCCGGATACAGCGGCGCGGCATGGGCCAGCGCCGGCGCGAGGGTCGCGAACGCGCAGAGCGCCAGCAGGCGGCGGCGCGTCGCATGAAGAAAGTGGCGGCGTGCGGACATCGTGATTCTCCGTTGAATGAATAGGTCGCCCGCGCTCACGCGGCGGGCAGCACGAGCAAATGGCGCGGCTCGATCGACACGCAGCGCGCGGGCAGTTCGCGCCCTTCGCCGAGCAGTGCGTCGGTCGCGCCGGCCGGCACGAAATCGAAGCGCTGTGTCGCGCCGAAGTAGCGCACCTCGCCAACCCGGCCATCGATGCGGTTCGCGACGTACGCGGGGGGATCGGGCTGCAGGTGTTCCGGACGGATCAGCACCTCGACCGGGTCGCCCGGCCGGTGCGCACCCGTATCCGCGCACAGCGTCGTGAACCGCACGTCGACCGCGCCATGTGCGAGCACACGGCCGCGCAGCAGCGTCGAATGGCCGACGAAACGCGCGACCTGCGCGGTCGCCGGACGCTCGTACAGGTCGCGCGGGGTGCCGGCCTGCAGCATGCGTCCGCCGTCGACGATCGCCACGCGGTCGGCCATGCTGAGCGCTTCGTCCTGGTCGTGCGTGACGAGCAGCGTCGTCGCGCCGCATGCGCGCTGCAGCGCGCGGATCTCGTCGCGCAGCTGGTGGCGAATGCCGGCGTCGAGCGCCGCGAGCGGCTCGTCGAGCAGCAGCAGCTTCGGTTCGATCACGAGCGCGCGGGCCAGCGCGACGCGCTGCTGCTGCCCCCCGGACAGCAGCGCCGTGCCGCGCCCGGCCTGCGCGGCGAGGCCGACACGTTCGAGCATCTCGAGCGCGCGGCGGCGGCGTGGCGCCGCGGCCATGCCGCGCATCTTCAGGCCATAGGCGACGTTGTCGACGACCGACAGGTTCGGAAACAGCGCGTAGTGCTGAAACACCATCCCGACCTCGCGTTGCCACACCGGCACGCCGGCCATGTCGCGGCCGCCGATCGCGATACGGCCGCGGTAGCCGTCGAGCAGGCCGGCGGCGAGGCGCAGCAGCGTCGATTTGCCGGAGCCGCTGCGGCCCATCACGGCGAGCAGTTCGCCCTGGGCCGCGGACAGCGTGACCGCGTCGACGCCGTGACGGGCGCCCGGATACTGGAAGCTGACGTTTTCGAAATCGAGACTCATGACGGTTTCACTTCAGGCGTTGCACGGTGAAGACGGAGGCGAGCGTCGCGAGCACGGCGAGGACGAGCAGCACGACGGTCGCCGCGCAGGCCATCCCGGACGCGCCGTAGAACGCCTGCAGCAGCACGATCGGATAGTTGCGGTAACGGAAGCCGGCGATGAGGTTCGAGATCTGGAATTCGCCGATCGACAGCGCGGCGACCATCACGAGGCCGGAGAACAGGCTGTGCCGCAGGTTCGGCAGCACGATCGTGACGAACTGGCGCAGCGGCGTCGCGCCGAGCGTCGCCGCACATGCCTCGAGATGCGCGAGGCCCAGGTGCCGCAGGTCGCTCAGCAGCGTCTGCAACAGGTACGGCAGCGTCAGCACGGCGTGCGCGGCGATCATCAGCGGCAGCGTGCCGAGCCACGGCAGCGCATCGCCGCTGAAGATCGCGATGTAGCCGAACCCGAGCGTCAGCGCCGGCACCGCGATCGGCATCAGCATCACGATGCGCGCCGCGAAGCCGCGGCCGGCCAGTGCGCGGTGATGCAGCGCATACGCGAGCGGCAGCGCCAGCACGGCATTGATCGCGCAGCAGGCGAGCGCGACCGCGAGGCTCGTGCCGAATGCGCGGGTGAAGCTGCGATTCGCGGCCAGATCGACGAACCAGTGCGACGTGATGCCGGTCGGCAGCAGCGTGTTCGTCCACGACTGGCCGACCGAGCCGATCAGCAGCAGCACGATCGGCAGCGCGAGATACAGCCCGAACGCCGCGACGAACGCCCGCAGCAGCAGGCGTCCCGCCATCGCGCGCGGCCGTTTGTTACGACGAATCGGAATAGCTTCGGCAAGAGCCGGAGCGGATGGCGAATGCATGGCGAATCTCGCTGACGGACACGGAACGGGTCACGCAACGCCCGCCGGGCCGGGCCGGCACGCGTTGTCGTGACGGACGCAGTGTGCGGATCCGACATGGCATCGTCATGAAAAAAACGTACAACGCCCGCATCGATCTGTGCGCGCAAGGAATAGTTCGTCGTGAAGCACCTGTTTCCCAACGTCGCGGAGCTGCACGCGTTCGCGAGTTCCGTGAAGTACCTGAACTTCTCGTATGCGGCGCGCGAGCTCGGCCTGACGCCGAGCGCGGTCAGCCGGCAGATCGCGAATCTCGAGGCGCTGTTCGGCGTGAAGCTGTTCGTGCGCGAGGGGCGCAATCTCGCGCTCACGCGGGCCGGGCAGGTTTATCACGCGCGCGTGATCGGCCCGCTGCGCGAGATCGGCAACGCATCGATCGAATTGCTGAGCGCGCGCGAGGACAGCGACCTGCTGACGATCGCCAGCGTGCCGACCTTCACGACGAAGTGGCTGGTGCCGCGTCTCGCCCGCTTTCTGGCCGTCGCGCCGGCGGTCACGCTGAGTTTTCGCCGCCATCTCGCGCACGGCGACATGTTTCCGTTCGGACTCGACGCGGCGATCCGCTATGGCGACGGCGCATGGGAAGGCGTCCGGTGCGATTACCTGGATGGCCGCACGTTCGTGCCGGTCTGTTCCGGCGAATTCGCGGCGCGGCATGCGCTGCGCACGCCCGCCGACACGGCCGCCGCGCCGCGGCTCGTGCACGAGCAGGCAGAAATCGCGTGGTCGCTCTGGGCGGAGCGCCATCGCGTCGCCCGGATGAACGCGCTCGCGGGGCCGCGCTTCGAACAGTATTCGGTGCTGATCCAGGCCGCGCAAGCCGGGCTCGGGCTCGCGCTCGTGCCGCGCTTCCTGATCGTCGACACGCTCGCGAGCGGCGCGCTCGTCGAACCGTTCGACGCGCCCGTCGACGTCGACGCGCAGGGACACTACCTGTGCTACGCGCCGGAGCGCCTCGAGACGAGCGCCGCGTTGCGGCGCTTCAGGGAATGGATGCTCGACGAATGCGCGGACCGATGAGCGTGCCCGACAGGGCCGGGCACGCCTGGACGGCACGTCGCCGTGCCGTCCGTCACGTTGCGTCAGTGGTCGATACCGAGCCCCGGCAGCACGTGCGTGTTCTCGGCCACGACCGCGTGCAGCAGCTTCGGTTCGGCGCCGAGCAGCCCGAGGATCGTCGGCGCGACCTGCTTCGTGCCGACGAGATCGCTCACGGTGCGCGCGCGGTGGAGGCCCGGATACGACACGAGCAGGCCGAGGTGGCTGTCGTCCGGCGCGTTGCCGCCGTGCTCCTCGTCCTTCTTCGTGCTCGACGTGTAGATCACGCCCGGATTCGGCTGGACGACGATGTCCGGCGTGCGGCCGTTCGCCGGATCGCCGAACCGGTCGGCCAGCGCCGCGCCGTACAGGATGTATGCCTGCGAGCCGTCGGCGCAGATCCCCGGCGCGTTGCAGCCGAGGTTCGCCTTCAGCGTCTGCACCACGGCCGTGCGCTGGCTGCGGTCGCGCAGCCAGATCAGGCCGACGTCGTCGGTCTGCACGAAGCCCGTGCCGACCAGGCCCGAACCGTCGTTCAGGTTGCCCGTCGTCGTGTTGTTCTGGCCGAAGTTGCCGTTCGGGTCGAGATAGTTGTTCGCTTCGAGCAGTTTCGTCAGCGTGTCGCCGTTCTTCACGAGCTTCGTGTGATCGGTCGGCGACTGGCCGTGCTTCGCCGTGACGATCACCGCCGTCGACGTGTACAGGTTGCGCTGCTTCAACTCGTTGACGATGCGGCCGATCGAGTTGTCGACGTACGTGATCGCGTTCGCGACCTGGCCGTTCGGCGTGAAGTTCGCGTCGAGATAGCCGCCGCCCTTCGCGACCGGCGCCTTCTGCGCGACGCTGAGCGTCTGGAAGTTGGCGCCGAACAGCGTCGGCACCGGCGCGTTCTTCGTGCCGGTCGAGTCGCGGCCGTCGATCTGGTTGACCAGCGCCTGCACGTGCAGGTTGTCGAAGCGCGCGGTGTGCGAATAGACGTCGGTGTAGGCGGTGTTCGTCGCCGGGTCGATCGAGTTGATCTCGGTGCGCATCAGATCGTCGACGCCGGTGCCCGACGGGCCGTTCAGCCAGTCGTAGCCCCACGCGTGCTTGTCGGCCCATGCGGTGTATGCGTTCGGCACGCCGGCCTTGACGGCCTCGAACACCGTGTTGGTCTTCACGTAGTTGTGCGGATAGACCGGCACGCACTGGCCATTGACCTTCGCATGCGGGATCGCCTGCGGATTGAACGCGCCGCCGCCGTCGAGGTGCACGAGCGCGCCGCCGTTGATGGCGTCGATGCCGGTCGTCTCGTCGAACACGACGTTCCAGCCCTGCTTGCCCGAGCAGGTCGTGTCGCTCGGCGCATACAGATTGCGGTCGTACGACACGTCGTAGAACAGGCCGGCCGTCTTCGGCGAGCCGCCCGTCACGAGCGCCGCGAGGCCCGGGAACGAATCCGACAGGCCCGGCGTATAGGCGTTCGTGTACGTGACGCCGGTTTGCGCGAGCACCGCGATGTTCGGACACGTGTTCGCGCCGATGCAGCGCGCGAGGTCCTGCTCGTGCAGGCCGTCGACGCTGATCAGCAGCACGTGCTTCACGACGCGCCGGCCGTGGCCGGCGGCGTCGCCCTGACCGTTGCCGTCCTGCTGCGCGGCATAAACGCCCGCGCTTGCGAGCGCCAGCGCGCCCGCCACCATCGCCGCCACCTTCCGCTGCTTACCAAGGAAAGACATCATCACCCCACCTCATCGATTGACGTTGAACTGCGTGACCTGCCAACAGGCGCGCAAAATATGGCCGGATCGTGCGGCGCTCCGATGAAGCGGGGCTTTCTGTTTTCTGTCAAACGTAACCAATCGCAAATGACACGACGCCGTCGCAATGCAGGGTGCCCCAGGCGCACGCCGCGACGTGCGCACCGGGCCGGTGCATGGTGCGCGCCATCGCCCGCCGCGCGATTTTTTTTCGTGCTTGGCGCATGACTATTGGCGTGTGATAAAGGGTTTTCCCTGACCCGGAGCACGACTATGTCGACCCTGGAAGCTCTCCGGTTCGTGCTGGACGATGCACGTACCCCCGAAATCATTCGCCATCACGTCGTCGACGCGCTGCAGTACGCGCTGCGCAACTACGGACAGGTGTTCACCGCGAAGGAAGTCGAGTGGCTGACGCAGTGGGACGACGCCCGCCTGCCGCTGGCCGCGAGGAAGGAACTGGACAAGCGCGAACCGGCGATCGCCGAGCGCTGACAGGAAGGCGCGCCGCCGCGCCCGATTGCCGGTCGGGCGCGGCGGTGGCGGATGATGGCGTGACGCGGCCTACTGCAGGCCGAAGTCGACGCGCGTCGTCGCGCCCTTGTCCTCGATGCCCTTCGCATCGAGCTTCGGCGCCACGACGAACATGCGGCTCGAATCGATCTTGCCGTCGAGGTATTGGCGCACGGCCTCTGCGCGCCGCTGCGCGAGCGCGCGCAGCGCATTGTCGTCGGCCGGCGCGTGATCGGCGAGCGCCTGCTTCATGTCCGCATCGGGCAGCGTCTTCTGCAAGCCGATCAGGTTGCGCGGCTTCTTGAAGTCGGCGGCCTTGTACGCACGCGTCAGGTACTTGCTGTACTCGGCCGGTTCGACCTTCACCGACATCGGATCGATGCTCTCGCCCTGGCCGACCACGTCCTTCAGCTTCTGCTGACGCACCAGGCGCTCGACGTACGCGTCGCGCAGCCCCGGCGTGTCCTTCGCCGGATCGACGCGGCCGATCAGGTCCAGCCGGATCGACGGCTTTTCGGTCAGCATCTTCACGACGGTGTCGAGCTTCTTCTGCTGCGCGTCGGTCAGCGCATACGTGCCCGGCGCGAACTCGACGTAGCCGAGATCCTCGCCGCCGCTGCCGCCGAACGCGTTCGCGAGCAGCGTGAACGGCGACGTGACGGCCTTCGCGATCAGGTTCAGCACCGCGCGCCAGATCAGCCCGCCGACGCTGAACTCCGGATTCGACAGCGAGCCCGACACCGGCAGGTTCACGTCGATCTCGCCGCGCGTGTTCTTCAGGAGCGAGATCGCGAGCTTCACGGGCAGCTTCGTCGCCGTGTCGTTCTCGACGTGATCGCCGAACGTGAGCTGGTCGATGAAGATGTGGTTGTTCGCCTGCAGCTGATCGTTCGCGAGCTGGTAGTGCAGGTCGACGTTGAGCTTGCCCTTCGTGATCGGATAGCCGGCGTACTTCGCCGAATACGGCGTCAGGTTGGTCAGCTCGATGTCGTGCGCGGTCGCCGTGAGGTCCAGCGCCGGCTTGTCGATCAGCGGGTTCACCGAGCCCTTGATCGAGATCGGCCCGTTGCCCGCGAGGTTCGCGGCGACGTCGACCGGCGCGGACGTCGTCGAGTCCGTGCCGAACGCGCCGACCGTCCCCTTGATCGCGACCAGGTTCGCCGTGTAGTTCGGCTTGATGAAGTTGTCGGTGTAGGTCACGCGGCCGTTCTGCAGCACGAGCTGGCCGAAATGCATGCGCACCGGATTCTGCGGCGGCGGCGCGGCCTTCACGACGACCGTCGCCGATGCGGCGGCCGGCGCGGACGCCTGCTGCACGGCCGCGGCCGATGCGGCCTGCGCGGCGGCCGGCGGCGTCACGCCCGGCGACAGCGGCACGGGTTCGCCCTTGCTCGCGTCACGCGTGAGCGATTGCGCGGGGCCCGTCTCCTTCGCGACGACGTCCTTCAGGTTCAGCCGCCCCTGCGCATCGAGCAGCACGCGGCCGTAGAAGTTCGAGAACGTCACGCGCGCGGCGTCGACGTCGGTGCCCTTCTCGTCGTAGTTCACCTTCAGGTTCGACAGCGCGAGCGAGCGCCAGCCCGCGAACGGGTCGGACGTCGCCTTGTCGAGCATCCGCACGTCGACCAGCGCGACATCGCCGCGATAGGTCGCGCGCGGCGTGTCCTTCACCTGCGCGAACGTCAGGTTGCCCTGCGCGTTGAGCAGCGCGCTCGCGATGGTCGCGTTCAGCGCGCTGCCGAAGTACGGCTCGAACGCGGCCGCGTCGAGGCGGTTGCCGTTGATCTTCAGGCCGAGCTTCAGCGGCTGCGCAGTCACGTCGCCCGACACGTTCACCGAGCCCTTGCGGTTCAGCGTCGCCTTCAGCTGCACCGGCAGCGGCTTCGTCATGTCGTCGCTGATCTTCTGCACCGACAGGTCGAGCGGCTTGATCGCGAGCTTCACCGGACGCGGCGTCGACAGGTCCGTGAAGTTCGCGGACGACTCCTTCACGTTCAGCGCGTCGATCCGGTAATGCCACGACGGCGCGGCCGCCTCGGCCTTGCGCGCGACCGTGCGCTTGGGCACCGCCGCCTGCGCGGGTTCGGCCAGCGCCGCCAGGTCGATCTTGCCGTCCTTCAGGCGCTTCACGTCGAGCGCGAGCCCGGTCGCATCGACGCTCGCGATTTCCGCGGTGCGCGCGGCGACGTCGACCTTCGCGATCTTCGCGCTCGCGTCGGGCAGCACGATCGCGGGCGCCTTCGCGTCCGGCGTCGCGAGCTTCAGCGACTTCAGGCTCACCGTGCTGTCGGCGACCTGCGCGTCGAGCGGCGTCTTGCCCCAGTCGGCCTTCGCGTTGACGCTCGCGCCGAGCGTGCCGTCGAGCACGCGCGCGCGGGTCGCCTCGCCGAGATACGGCTGCAGCGCCGGCAACGCGAGCGCGTCGACCGTCAGCTTCGTGTCGGCCTGCTTCGCGGCCAGGCTGAACGCGCCTTCGGCCTTCACGTCACCGCCGCGCGACAGCGACGTCGACAGCGTGTATTTCGCGGGCGTCTTGCCCTGCAGCGTGAAGCCGTCGAGCGTCGCGGCGAGCTTCGTCAGCGACAGCGCGGTCGGCGTCGCGGGCACGCGGTCGTCGACGTTGATCGTGCCGCCGTCGATCGCGAAATGACGGATCGTCAGGTCGAGCGGCGGCGCTTCCTTCGCGGCGGCTTCGGCCTTCGCGCCGCTCGCGGCGTTGGCGGCGGCGGTCGATGCGGCGGCGCCCGACGCGGCAGGCTTGCCCGTGTCTGTCTTCGGCGCGGCGGCCGGCGTGCCGGCGAGCTTCTCGACGTTCAGCACGCCCTGCTTGTCGCGCGCCAGGTCGACGACCGGCTGGTCGAGCCGGATCTCGTCGAAATGCAGCACGTTGCGCAGCGGCTCGAGGCCGGCGGCCGCGACGTGCACGCCGCGCGCGGCGAACAGCGGTGCGGACGCGCGGTCTGTCACCTTCGCGTCGTTGAGATCCACGGTGCCCGACACGCGCAGCGACGGCGTGGCGCCGCTCATCACGAAGTTCAGCGTGAGGTCGCTGCTGAGCAGGCCGCTGGTGACGATCACCGGCAGCTTCGCCGGCGCGTAGGAAATCAGCTTCGGCACGTCGAGCCGGTCGAACTTCAGCGCGACTTCCGACTCGCGCGACAGCGCGAACGGCTTCGTTTTGCCGTCGATCGCGATCGGGCTGCCGTCGAATCGCGCGCGCAGCTTCGGCTGCACGAAGATGTCGGTCTTCGACGGCAGCGTCGCGATGAACGGAATGCCGAGCGTCCAGTTGTCGACCACGTGCTTTTCGTTCAGCAGGCGGTCGTCGAAATCGATCCGCCCGTCGTTGACCTGAATGTTCGACACCGAGAAATGGGTCGGCTTGCTTTCGGGTTTGGACGGCGTCGAGAACTTCTCGACCAGGTCGGTGAAGTTGAAGCGTTGCGCGTCGTAGCGAACGATATGGAAGCGCGGCGAGTCGACGCGCACTTCGTTGACGATCGGCGCGCCGCGGAACAGCGACGACCACGACGGCCGCACGACGAGCTTGCCGATGTCGATGAAGTCGCCCTGGCCGCCGCGCTCGCCGACGTGCACGCCCTCGGCTTCGAGGTTCAGCGTGTACGGGTTCAGCGCGATGCGCTGGACGGTGGACGGCCGGCCGAGTTGCTGGCTCAGTTGCTGTTCGGCGATGTGGCGGATCAGCGGCGGCGCCGCGAAGAATCCGAGCAGTCCGAATAAAACGAGGAAGATCAGCACGCCGAGGCCGATACGTCGGGTCCGGCGCGAGCGTGCAACGCTGCCGAGGGCTTGGAAGGTCGAGGGTACGGTTTCTTTGTCTGCGCTTGACATGCTTGGATGCCTCGGGAATGGATGCCGGGCCGCGCCGGAAAACCGGCACGGCCGCGCACGCTATCCCGAAAGTATAGGCTCAGGTGGTGACGGAACGACGCTCGGGCGAGGCCGCCGCGCCCGCGGGTCGGACAGCGGCGGCGCCCGTCGGTTCACTTTCGGACGACGACGGGCGGCATCCACGAGCCGTCGCTCGCCTGCGGCTTCGGTGCGTAGAGTCGCAGCGCGAGCGCGAAGTCGGCGCGCGGCGCCGGCAGCCAGTTGGCCGCGTGCGTGCCGCCCGGCGACGCCGACACGACCACGTCGATCGAGCCGTCGTGATTGCGGCGCAAGCGGTCGCGGTCGCCAAGCGAGCGGCGCGCCGAGCCGACGTCGGGCAGCGCGCCGTTCGTCGCGTACGGCGTGAGTGTCCAGAACCCGCGCACCGGCGGCAGCGCGCCCGGCGCGAAGTGCAGCACGTAGCGGTTCGCGCCATTCAGCGTGTGGCCGTCGCTATCGACGCGCACGAGCGCGAGCGTCTCGTCGTCGCGCGTCGCGGTGCCGAACTGCGTGTAGGCCGCGTATGCGCGCAGCGCATAGTCCTGACCGTACTTGCCGGCCGTGTCGCCGATCCAGCTCCAGCCGTTCGCGTTCAGCAGGTTCGACGGCGGTGTCGCGAGCCGCGCACGCGCCTCGGCGACGCCGGCCGTCGCGGCGTTCAGGCGGTCACCCGTCCACAGCACCGGGTAGCCGGCTGTCACGCCGATGTCGCCGAGCAATTCGTTCGCGTGCGCGTCGTCGGCCGGTGCCGGATTGTCCTGCAGCGCCCGCGCGAAGCGCGTGAAGAACGCCTTCGGATCGAGCGCGGCCACCTGCTCGGCCGGCGTGCCGCCGCTCGCCGCTTCCAACGGCGCGCTGCCCGCATGGACCGCGACCGACGCGCCACGCGTGCTGCCCGTATAGACGGACAGCGGCACCACGCGGATCGCCCGCTGCAGTTTCTTCACGTTCGTGAGGTCGCGCCCGCCGCTCGTCTGCAGCCGCACCTCGAGCCACGCGTTGGCCGACGGCACGTCGATACGCAATGCGCCCTTCGGCAGCGTGCCCTGCCAGTCCTTCGCGGCGAAGGCAATCGTTTGCGATCGCGCGGCGCCGCGAGCGCCACGCGCCGCCACGCTCGACGACGACCACAGCACGTTCGTCCACATGTCGAGCGCGCGGGCATCCCAGTAGCGGCCGCGGGTATCCGGCAGCGTGACGATCACCGGCTCGGCACCGACGTCGAGCCAGCCGGTCGAGTCGAGCGTGTCGACGCCCGGCAGCGGCGGGTTGAGCGCGCCGACGGGCGGCAGCGCCTGCGCGTGGCGCAGCGTGTTGAGCGGCGCCTGGCCCGGCTGCGCGCTGTCGCCGCCCGTCGCGGCTTCCTTCGCGACGTCCATCAGCACGAGCGGATACGCGTATACATAGGAGTCGGCCACTTCGGCACGCATCCAGCCGGTTTTCCGCTGGATCGCGTCCGGTTGCGACGCGCATCCTGCCAGCAGCGCCGCCAGAGCCAGCGACGCGCCTGCCGCGCGCCGCAGAGAAATTGATTCTCGTAGGTTTTCAATCATTGAGTACTGGCCGAATATCGTTCTTGTCAGTCAACGCCTTGTTCGACTCACGATCGGCGAAAGCAAGGCACCCCAGCATGCCCGGTCGCCGCTTCGCTCGGCGGGCGCTGATGTCAGGCCGGTATCATAGCGCCTAAGGGCATCCCCCAATATGCCGAATATCGGGCGCAGCGGTAGCGGGGCCGTCGTCGGCCCGGAGTTCCATTGATCCGGCCCTTGTCGGGAACCGCCCCCCGCCTGCGCGGGGCGGCAGGTCGGGCGGGAATGGGCCGGCCGTCGGCACGACGCCGTATTGCATCGCCACCCCTTGACCTTCCCATCATGGGAATGTTGATACTGGCGTCATTCGCGGCACGAACCGCGCTTTTGGGGAATCCGACATGACTGAACCACTCGCCTCCGCCGACATGCAAACGATCGAACTGTCCATCGACGGCATGCATTGCGGCGGCTGCACGGGCCGCGTGCAGCGTGCGCTGGCCGCCGTGCCGGGCGTCGTCGAGGCGGCGGTCGATCTCGACGCGCATGCGGCGACGGTGAGCGCGCAGGACACGGTCGAGCCCGCGCAGCTCGTCGCCGCGGTCGACGCCGCCGGCTATCGCGCCGCCGTGCGCGAAGCGGCGGTCGAAGCCGTTGCGTCCGCGCACGTCGAGCACGTCGAGCACGCGATGCACGCGACCGCCCGGCCCGCAGCGCCGGCAAGCGCACTGCCCGCGCCCGCCGCCGGCATCGAACTCGACATCGACGGCATGACCTGCGCGTCGTGCGTGTCGCGCGTCGAAAAGGCGCTGGCGAAGGTGCCCGGCGTCGCGCGCGCATCCGTCAACCTCGCCACCGAGCGCGCGACCGTCGACGCGGCACCGGACGTTTCCGCGTCGCAACTGGCCGAAGCCGTGCGGCAAGCCGGCTACGGCGCGACACCGGTCGCCGCGCCGCCTCCGGCCGCTTCCCGCGATCTCGAATTCGACATCGGCGGCATGACGTGCGCATCCTGCGTCGGCCGCGTCGAAAAGGCGCTGGCCGCCGTGCCTGGCGTCACGCGCGCATCGGTCAATTTCGCGACCGAACGCGCGTCGGTGCATGGCGCCGGCGCGCTCGACGCCGCCACGCTGATCGCGGCGGTCACGACGGCCGGTTATCGGGCGTCGCTCGCCGTTGCGCCGGACGCGGACGCCTCGGCCGACGCCGAAGCCCGCGCCGCCGAACCCGCGCAAGCCCCCGACGCCCGCAAGCGCCGCGAAGCGATCCGCGAACGCAATCTCGTGATCGGCTCGGCCGTGCTGAGCGTGCCGCTCATCGTGCCGATGCTCGTCGCGCCGTTCGGCATCGACGCGATGCTGCCCGGCTGGCTGCAGCTCGTGCTCGCGTCGGTCGTCCAGTTCGGCTTCGGCGCACGCTTCTACCGCGCCGCCTGGCATGCGGTGAAGGCACGCACTGGCAACATGGACCTGCTCGTCGCGCTCGGCACGTCGGCCGCGTACGGCCTGAGCCTGTGGATGCTGCTGCGCGACCCCGCGCACCCCGGCCATCTGTATTTCGAGGCATCGGCCGTCATCATCACGCTGGTGCGCTTCGGCAAATGGCTCGAAGCGCGCGCGAAACGCCAGACGACCGAGGCGATCCGCGCGCTGAACGCGCTGCGCCCCGATCGCGCGCGCGTCGTCGAGCACGGCGTCGAACGCGACGTGCCGCTGGCGCAGGTCCGCATCGGCACGACCGTCAGCATCCGTCCGGGCGAGCGTGTGCCCGTCGACGGCCGGATCGCGTCGGGCCGCTCGCACGTCGACGAATCGCTGATCACCGGCGAAAGCCTGCCGGTGCCGAAGGAAGACGGCGATCCGGTCACGGCCGGCTCGATCAACGGCGAAGGCGCGCTCGTCGTCGAAACCACCGCGATCGGCGCGGAGACGACGCTCGCGCGCATCATCCGCCTCGTCGAATCCGCGCAGGCGGAAAAGGCGCCGATCCAGCGGCTCGTCGATCGCGTCAGCGAAGTGTTCGTGCCGGCGATCCTCGGCATCGCCGTGCTGACGCTGGCCGGCTGGCTGATCGCCGGCGCCGGCATCGAAACGGCGATCCTCAACGCGGTCGCGGTGCTCGTCATCGCGTGCCCGTGCGCGCTCGGCCTCGCGACGCCCGCCGCGATCATGGCAGGCACCGGCGTCGCGGCCCGCCACGGCGTGCTGATCAAGGACGCCCTGGCGCTCGAACTCGCGCAGCGCAGCACGGTGATCGCGTTCGACAAGACCGGCACGCTGACCGAAGGCAAACCGTCCGTGACGGCATTCGACGCCGTCGGCATCCCACGTGAGCAAGCGCTCGCTCTCGCGGCCGCGGTCCAGCGGCAAAGCGACCACCCGCTCGCGCGCGCCGTGGTCGCCGCGCACGATGCGGACGTCGTGGCCCGCGGCGGCGCGGGTTCGGCCGAGATCGTCGCGGCCGACGCGCGCGCGGTGGCCGGACGCGGCGTCGAGGCGCGCGTCGGCGGGGAGCTTCTCGCACTCGGCAGCACCCGCTGGCGCGACGAACTCGGCATCGTCGTGCCGCCGGAACTCGACGCGCGTGCCGCGGAACTCGAGCGCGCGGGCAACACGATCTCGTGGCTGATGCGTGCCGACGCGCCGCGCGCGCTGCTCGCGCTGCTCGCGTTCGGCGACACCGTGAAGCCGGGCGCGCGCGACGCGATCGCGGCACTGTCGGCGCGTGGCGTCGCGAGCGTGCTCGTCACGGGCGACAACCGCGGCAGCGCAGCGGCCGTCGCGGCGACGCTCGGGATCGGCGAAGTGCATGCGCAGGTGCTGCCCGACGACAAGGCACGCGTGGTGGCCGAACTGAAACGCACGCACGGCGGAATCGTCGCGATGGTCGGCGACGGGATCAACGACGCGCCCGCGCTCGCCGCGGCCGACGTCGGCATCGCGATGGCGACCGGCACCGACGTCGCGATGCATACGGCCGGCATCACGCTGATGCGCGGCGACCCGGCGCTCGTCGCCGATGCGATCGACATCTCGAAGCGGACGTATCGGAAGATCCAGCAGAACCTGTTCTGGGCGTTCGTCTACAACCTGATCGGCGTGCCGCTCGCGGCGCTCGGCTGGCTGAATCCGGTGATCGCGGGCGCGGCGATGGCGTTCTCCAGCGTCAGTGTCGTGACGAACGCGCTGCTGCTGAGGAGATGGAAAGGCCGCGCACGCTGATGCGGGCCGCGACAAGCGCCGGGCCGTTCGACGGACGGCCCGGCGCTTGTCGTATCGGGAATCGCTTGCCGTCCGGCGGGGCGCAAATTGCATGCGCTGCGTCGGGACAGATCATTGGAAGGCGGCCGGAAAAAACGGCAACGCGCGTCACCGACGCGCGCGCGTGCGGGCCTCAGCCCTGGACGACCGGCTTGATCAGCGTCGTCGTGATCGGCACGAAGCCGCACGCCCGATACAGCGCACGGGCCGCCGTGTTGTGATTGAACACCGACAGCCCGATTTCGGTGACGCCATGACGGCGCGCCTCGGCCTCGAGTGCATCGAGCGCGCGCGTGGCCCAGCCCTGGCGGCGCCGGGTCGGGACGATGTCGAGATCGTAGATGAACAGCGTACGGTTCGGCCCTTCGGGCACGATCGCGTACCAGAGGTCGCCGACCGTGTCGCCGCTGGCGGTGTCGATCAGTTGGACGAGCGTCTGGCCGGAAGTGAGCAGGCCATCGGGAAGCAGCGTATCGAAGCAGGCGCGGGCGCGGGTCTGCGCGTCGTCGGTGGCGTTCTGCCCGGATGACACGAGATCGCGCGCGTAGCCGTCGATGGCGCGCGTGCGGTATGCGTGGAATTCACCGGCCGTCATCGGCCGCATCTGCAGCATGGCCCGGGTGTCGCGAGGGAAGTCGGACTTCCAGTGTAGCGGGACGGTCGCACCGGCGCGCGATGCGGCGGCGGAAAACGGGCAGGCAGAGGCGGCGAGCGCCGCGCCGAATCAGCGAATCAGCGAATCAGCGAATCAGCGAATCAGCGAATCAGCGAATCAGCGAATCAGCGACGGTACAGGACGGTCGGAACGCGGTTCGCACGACGCACGCGCTCGGCTTCGGCGTGACGTGCAGCGTACGAATATTCCGCGTCGAGCGGCAGGTGCGGGGAGACGAACAGGTCGTCGATCTTTTGCAGCAGGGCAAGAATGAAGCTCATGTGAGACTCCTGACAGATGATTCTAGGGTTTTCCCTTAGATAGATGCCATTCTAAGGGTTTTCCCTGAACTCTGCCAGCTCACCGCATCAGTTTGCCGCACCCGCGCCACCGCCATCGACGGCACGCCCCGAGGCGCCTTGTCACGCCGGCGTTTGCAGGTAGGGTCGGACGATTTAGCGCGTTCGACGCACGCGCTTCGCGGCCGCCGCCTCGCGGTTCGCATTGCGCTGCAGCCGGTCGACCTGCGACAGCATCGCTTCGTGGTGTTCCGCGAGCGTCATCAGCGTTGCCTGCTGCGTCGACAGGTCGGCAGCCAGCCGGTCGATCCGCTGCTGCCGGGCGTCGACTTCCTGCTTCAGGTGCGCGATTTGCCGCGTTTGCAACACCAGCGCGACGAGCCCCGCGAACACGACGATCGCCAGCGCCAGCAGCAGCCGGTTGACGCGACGCATCTCGCGATCGGCCGCCTGCTTCATGCCGGCCGTCTCGGCCTGCAGCGCGGCGAGCCGGTCCGACAGCGGGCGCAGTTGCGTGTCGGGGTCGAAGGCCGACGCGCTCGACGTGGCCGGTTGCGCACGTTCCGCCGACGGCTTCGTCACGAACGACGCCGCGGACGCAACAGGCTGCGCGAACGGCGCGGCCGGCGCCGCGGCTGCTTGCGCGGCGTCATGGGCACGCGCGGCAACTGCGGGCTCGGCCGGTTCGGCGGTCGCCGACCGTTCAGTGGATGGCGCCAGGTGCTGCGCCGGGGTCGCTTCCGACGCCGCATCGACCGCAGCCACTTCCGGCGCGCCACGCGCCGCTGCCGCTTCGCGTGCGCCAGCGGCCGCGCGGCGCTTGCCGCCGGAGGATGCGCGACGCCCCTTCGTGGTCTCGCCAGGTGTTCGCACTGCTTCGTCGCGTGTGGCCGGCACGGCGGCGCCTTCGGGCTCACCGCCCGCTTTCACGGGTCCGTCGCCGATGACTGCGTCGACCGCACCTTCCGCCGCTCCGGCATTCGCCGTCGAACGATCGGCGTGCGTCCCGGCCGCGTCGTCTGCTTCCGCCACGCCGCCGGTCTTCACCTGGCTGCCGTCGGTTGCCGGCTCGCCCGCTGCAGTCGCGGCGACACCATCGGGCAGCCGCGCCTCGCCGGGCTTCGTTGCATCGGCATCGGCCACGTCGCCGCTTTCACGCGTCGACGCAGACGCCGTCGTTTTCGCGACGGCCCCGCCGTCGGCGCCCGGCGTGCCGAATCCATCCAGCGTCGCCTGCCGACCGCCGTCATCGCTGTCCGCGACGGCGGCCGCCGTGTCGGCATCCACCACCCCGTCATCGCGCGAGCCCACCGGCCCACGCGCAGCCGGCTCGAGCACCGGATCGCCGAACAGGTCGAGCGTGCGTTCGTCCCGCGGCGCATCGCCGCCCGTCGCGTTGCCGGACCGCGCGGTCGCCCTGGCGGCGGTGTCTGCCGCGGCCGCGACGGAACGCGGACGCGAACGGGCCGACGAGCGGTCGGAGCGGGAACGGGAGCGAGGCAGGGAAACGGATTCGGTCATGGAGTCGGATTACAGGTCCGCGAACGCGGAACCGGATGTCGAACGGAATCAGTGACCGGCCATTGTCGCATGACCGATCGCCGATCCGGCCGATCGGATGCCGTCTATTCGTCGCCCGACAACCCGCCGCCTTCCTCGAATCGCGTCACGCACGACAGCCCGCGCAGCTTGTCGCAGATCGCGCGGTATTCGAGATCCGACACGCGCCCGAGCGCGATGCGCACCTCGTCGTGCTCGCCCGTGTCGTCGGCGCGCTGCACGATGAATTGCTTCACGCGCGCGCTGTCGGGGCCGAGGGCCGCGTGCAGCGAATCGAACGTCAACGCGCCGCCCACCACCGTCAGCGCGAGCTGACGCCGCTGCCGCACCGTGAAGTAGCGCCGCTCGAGCGGCTTGATGCCGGCCAGGATGATCAGGATGATGATCGTCGCGGAAATCGACGCGACGTACAGTCCGCCGCCCACCGCGAGGCCGATCGCGGCGACCGACCAGAGGCTCGCGGCCGTCGTCAGCCCGCGCACGATCTCGCCGCGCAGCAGGATCGAGCCCGCGCCGAGGAAACCGATGCCCGAGACCACCTGCGCGGCGATCCGCGACGGATCGAGCACGATGTGGTCGCTGCTGCCCAGCACATCGGCGAAACCGAACGCCGACACGATCATGATGAGCGTCGAGCCGACACAGACCAGCATGTGCGTGCGCAGGCCGGCCGCCCACGACAGGCGCTCCCGCTCGAAGCCGATGACACTGCCGAGCGCCGCCGCGAGGACCAGGCGCATCACGAGTTCCAGGTTGCCGAGCATCCGATTTCTCTCCCGTTTTGAAGACTGCCGCGCGGAATGGTTTATCCTTGGCCCCGGCCGCGCCGCTCCGCGCCGACTCAATTCGATCCAAGCGCTCAACCCCGCCATGTCCGTTCCCGATTCCGCTTCCGCCCAGGCCGCCCGATTGCGCGACCATTTTGCGCACGTCATCCTGCCGATCTGGCAGGGTTCAGGGTTCGACCAGACGCTGCGGCTGCCGTTCGAGGCCGTCGATCCGGCCACCCATGCGCCGCTGCCCGTCACCCGTTATCGCGCAATGGCATGCGCGCGACAACTGTTCGTGTTCGCGCAGGCCGGCCACACCGCGCACGCGGCCACGCTGTTCGACTCGCTGTGCCGCCGCTTCCGCGACCCGCGCCACGGCGGCTGGTTCTACAGCGTCGATGCGCAAGGCGCGCCGCTCGACACGACCAAGGACCTTTATACGCACGCGTTCGTCGTGTTCGCGTGTGCCGCATGGCATGCGGCGTCGGGCGATGCCGCGGCGCGCACGGTCGCCGAGGACACCGCCGCGCTGATCCAGGACCGCTTCGCGCCGCAGCCGGGCGACGCGCTGCTCGACGCCGCGCGTCACGCCGACTTCTCGTCGTCGGGCAGCGGCGCGCTGCAGAACCCGCTGATGCACCTGACCGAAGCATGGCTCGCGGCCGCCGATGCGTTCGGCGACGCGGCGTTCGACGATGCGCTCGTGCGCACCGCGCAGGCCGTCGAGCGCACGTTCGTCGATACGGCGACCGGCTGCGTCGCCGAACTGCCGCTCGGGGCGGCCGACAACCGCTTCGAGCCCGGCCATCAGTTCGAATGGTTCTATCTGGTCGATACGGCCGGCGCGCGCCTCGCGCAAACCGGGCTCCCCGACGCGCTCGCGCGCGCGTTCGTGTTCGCCGAGCAGCACGGGATCGATCCGCAGACGGGCGCCGTGTGCGCGGCGGTCGACGCGCAAGGCGCATGCATCGACGGCACGCAGCGGATCTGGGCGCAGACCGAATACCTGCGCGCGCTCGCCACGCACGGCGGCACGCCGGCCTCCGCACCGCTCGCGCAGCAGATCGAGCGCTTCGCCGCGCGCTTCCTGCATCCGCGCGGCTGGTTCGAGTGCAAGACGGCCGACGGGCAGGTGTCGCGCGCCGACATGCCGTCGACGACGCCCTACCACCTCGCGACCGCTTACGCGGCGCTGCCCGCCGCTTCGTAACCGGCGCCGGCAAACGACGACGACGCGCGCGCGTCGCGAACACCGCGAGCCGCGCGCGCGTCGCCCAGTTCGAACACCGACACCGCCTGCATCAGGTGCGCGGTCTGGTCGTTCAGCGACGCGGCCGCCGCCGCGACTTCCTCCACCAGCGCCGCGTTCTGCTGCGTCAACTGGTCCATCTGCGTGACCGCCTGATTGACCTGCTCGATGCCGACGCTCTGCTCGACCGACGCGGCCGTGATCTCCGACATCGTCTGCACGACCCGCGTGATCGACGCCGAAACCGTCCGCATCGCGTCGCCGGCCCGTTCGACGAGTTCCGAGCCGCCGTCGATCTGCGTGACCGACTCCTCGATCAGTGCCTTGATTTCCTTCGCCGATTGCGCGCTGCGCTGCGCGAGCGAGCGCACTTCGCCCGCGACCACCGCGAAGCCGCGGCCCTGCTCGCCGGCCCGCGCGGCCTCGACCGCCGCGTTCAGCGCGAGGATGTTGGTCTGGAAGGCGATACCGTCGATCACCGAGATGATCTCCGCGATGCGCCCGGAGCTTTGGGCGATGCCGCGCATCCGGTCGATCACGCTGTCGACCACGCCGCCGCCGTGGCGCGTCGCGTCGAGCGCCGCGTCGGCCAGCGCGCTGGCCGCACGCGCGCTGTCGGTGTTCTGGCGGACGGTCGCGGTCAGTTCCTCCATGCTCGCGGCGGTTTCCTCGAGCGACGCGGCCTGCGTGCCCGTGCGCGCGGACAGGTCCGCGTTGCCGCCGGCGATCTCGCCCGCGCCGAGGTGGATCGCATCGGACGCGTGACGCACGGTGCGCACGGTGTCCGCGATGCTCGCCTGCATCGTGGCAAGGCCGCGCAACATCCGGTCGATCTCGAACACGCCGCCCGCCCGCACGGCTTCGTCGAGCCGGCCCTGCGCGATGCGCTCGAAATGGCGGCCAGCCTCGTCCAGCGGCGCGACCACCGCGCGCCGCGCGGCGGCGTAAATCGCCGCGCTCGCGGCGAGCATCGCCACCAGCAGCACGATGCCGACCCACTTGAACCACTGAATCCCGCTATCGATCGTGGCGAGCGCGTCGCGGCTCGACGCGGCGCCGTAGTCGGCGAAGCGGTGCAGTTCGGCGAGGTATGCGTCCTGGAAGCCCTGCGTCGGCTGGTCGAGGAACGCCTGGATGTTGTCGGCGTCGAGGAACTGCACGAGTTCGCCCAGCGCGCCGCGCAGCGCGCGATAGCGCTCGACGAGCGCCGCCACGCGCGCGCGGTTCGTCGCGTCGACGGCCTGCGCGGCCGTCAGCGCGGCGAACGCCTTGTCCGCTTCGGCGAGCGAAGC
The DNA here is from genome assembly GCF_001522185.1 of Burkholderia sp. RF2-non_BP3. Taxonomy (NCBI): domain Bacteria; kingdom Pseudomonadati; phylum Pseudomonadota; class Betaproteobacteria; order Burkholderiales; family Burkholderiaceae; genus Burkholderia; species Burkholderia sp. RF2-non_BP3. The sequence continues at coordinate 166,615 of NZ_LOSU01000009.1, forward strand.
GCTGGCATGGCGGATGATCTCGTCGGGCTTCGGGCCGCCGCGCACCATCCGCGTGCCCGCGCGCGACAGGTTCACGCGGGCGTCGAGCAGGCGCTCGGTCGCCTGGCTGGCCGCGTCGACCTGCGCGATCGCGACGTTCGACAGGTCGTCGACGCCGCTGCGCGTCGATGCGAGCGCCCAGAAGCCGAGCGCCTCGATCGCGAACAGAAAGAGGCAAAACACGGTCAACACGCCGAGCAGACCCGACGCGAGCTTGATTTTTCCGAACATGGGGGAGATTCCTGGAGAGGCGACGATGGAGCAATGCCCCGGCATTAGCGGCATTTCTTCGGCGGACTTTAGGAACATCCGGCAAGCGGCGCCCGGCCAGTCCCCGCCATCCCCGTCGAATCGCCGGCAAACGAGGACAACGCGCGCGTTCGGCGCAATAATCGCGTCGCATCGCGCCGGCCGTTGCGCGAAATGCGGACGAATTTCCTTGCTTATCCGCAGCCCCCTTCCTAGAGTTCAGCGCAAGCGGACACGCATTGCGAGGGCAGTCGATGACGGACATCACGGACCACGCGCGCGGCGCATTGCGCGCGCAACCGTTCAGCATGCTGCTGGGCACGGAGCTGATGCATATCGGCGACAACGAAGTGTCGCTGTGCCTGCCCGTGCGGGAAGAGCTGCGGCAGCAGCACGGCTTCGTGCACGGCGGCGTGATCGGCTACCTCGCCGACAACGCGCTGACCTTCGCCGGCGCGCTCGTGCTCGGCCCGCGCGTCATCACCGCCGAATACAAGATCAACTACCTGCGGCCGGCCGTGAACGGCACGCTCGTCGCGCGCGCGAAGGTCGTCTACGCGGGCCGGCATCAGGCGACCTGCCAGTGTCATGTGTTCGTCATCGACGGCGATCACGAGCGGCTCGTCGCGATCGCGCAAGGCACGATCAATCGCGTCGGCGACGGCAAGATGCCGGATGCGCCGGAGGAAACGGCGTAAGCGGCCGATATCGCTCGACACGGCGGAGCACACGCGGCGGCAAGCCCCGCGCACCGGCTCCGTCAACCCGCGTCATCCTCCTGCAACGATAGAAACCGCGGCGCCACGCGCGCCCGCACGTTCCCGTTCTCGTCAGTTCGATAGATCCCGCGCGCCGCAATGTGCGGATGCTCGACCGCAGCGGCCACGCTCAGCACGGGGGCAAAGCACGCGTCGGTGCCTTCGAGCAGCGCGCGCCAGTGCGCGGACGGCTGCTGCGCGAACACCTCCGCAAAGCGCGCCTTCAGCGCCGGCCAGCGCGCGCGGTCGTACTGCGACGCCGGATCGACATCGCTCAACCCGAGCCGCTCGACCAGCAACGCGTAGAACGGCGGCTCGAGCGCGCCGATCGTCACGCATTCGCCGTCCGCGCAGCGATATACGTCGTAAAACGGCGCATCGTGGAAGAGGCTCGGCTGCGCGCCATCGAGTTGCCCGTTCGCGCGTGCCCACAACGCGAGCGAGCCGAGCATCGACACGATGTCGACGATCGCGCCGTCGACCACGCGCCCCGGCCCGCCGCCGCGCACGTCGAACATCGCGCAGACGATCCCGAATGCGAGCCCGAGCGCACCGCCGGCATCGCCGACGACGGTCGGCGGCACGCCGGGCCGGCCGTCGCGCGGCGCGGATAGCGACAGCAGCCCGGTCAGCGCAACGTAGTTCAGGTCGTGCCCGGCGGCCGCCGCGAGCGGTCCGTCCTGGCCCCAGCCCGTCATCCGTCCGTACACGAGCTTCGGATTGCCGCGTGCGCAATCGTCCGGGCCGAGACCGAGGCGCTCCATCACGCCGGGCCGCAACCCCTCGATCAGCGCGTCGGCCTGCGCGATCAGCGCGAGCGCCGCGTCGCGGCCGGCCGGCGTCTTCAGATCCAGCTCGACGATCGTCTTGCCTTCGCGCAGCAGGTCGCCGTCGCGGCCCTGCAGCGCGTCCGGCGCGCTGGTGCGGCCTGCCGGACGCGCGATCAGCGTGATGCGCGCGCCCATCCCGGCGAGCATCCAGCCCGCGAGCGGGCCGGGGCCGAGGCCTTCGAATTCGACGATGTGGACGCCGGTGAGAGGGGAGTGCATCGACATACCGGGCTCCTTGACAGAGGCAAACCGCGCCGGGGGACGTAGCGGCGATATGCCCGCCATTTTCGCTCGTTGACAATACGCGACGGTTCTATCCGCACGAGATCACTGCCGCAGCGTGCACAATTTCATCGACGCATTGACCATTCCGCCCGAGCGCATCAACTATCGACGTTTCGCACCCGATTCCATCCGATCTGATCCGAGGAAAATGCATGACCATCGCCAATAACGCGTTCTTCAAAATCTTGAAGATGCTCGACGGAATGAAGCAATTGCCCCCGCAAGCAATGCAAACCGCGTTCGACAAATGGGTGGCACGTATCGCAGCCGTATGCAGATGGACCGGGGTGGCGCTATTTGCGATCCTGCTGGGCTTCGCCGGGTGGGTCAAATTTGTCCAGCCGATTCAAGGCGGCTGGCTCACAGTGGCTCTTTTCATTGGTATCGCCACGACGATCCTCGCGCTGCTGTCACTCGTCGTCGACGTTATTCCCGCCGCGGTGATGCTCGCCCGCTTCAAACACAATTCCCTGAAGCGACTGATTCTGGAAATCGAGCACGACACCACGCAGGCGAGAAAGCTGTTGATCTTCGATCGGCAATTACTCGAAAGTACGGACGTATGGCTGTCCATCCGAATTGCCCGAATCAAGGATCGGCTCGGCTTCTTTCTGGGCGGCGCCGACAAGGTTGCCATTCTCGCACTCGGCAGCATGGGATGGGCAACGCTCAACACGCTCAAGAGCCTCCAGAACACGTGGCAACAGAACGCGTTTCTCTATGGCGCAGCCTTTCTCGGTGGCCTCGCGATCGGCGGTGTCATGTTGAATGTGATCGTCCAGCGATACACCTATCAGCGCGACCTGCTTGCGCTGGCTCTCGACCTGATCGACCGGCACGACGAATTGGACCGCCGACGCCGGCAACAGCGCGGCGGCCACGCCCAATATTGACGCCGTGGCGCTCTAATGCCTGTTAGAACGCATCCCCCGGCACCCGCACCCAGCCTTCCATCAGCACGCGTGCGCTGCGGCTCATGATCGCCTTCGTGACGGTCCATTCGCCATTTTCGAGCCGGGCTTCCGCGCCGACGCGCAGCGTCCCCGACGGATGGCCGAAGCGCACCGCGTTGCGTTCACCGCCGCCCGCCGCCAGGTTGACGAGCGTGCCGGGAATCGCCGCGGCCGTGCCGATCGCGACCGCCGCCGTGCCCATCATCGCGTGATGCAGCTTGCCCATCGACATCGCCCGCACCAGCAGGTCGATGTCGCCCGCGTTCACGCGCTTGCCGCTCGACGCGACATAGTCGGCCGGCTTCGCGACGAACGCGACCTTCGGCGTGTGCTGCCGCGTTGCGATCTCGTCGAGCGTGTCGATCAGGCCCATGCGCAGCGCGCCGTGCGCGCGGATCGTCTCGAACTTCTCGAGCGCCTTCGGGTCGCCGTTGATCGCGTCCTGCAGTTCGGTGCCCGTATAGCCGATCGCCTCGGCCTCGACGAAGATGGTCGGAATCCCCGCGTTGATCATCGTCGCCTTCAACGTGCCGATGCCCGGCACGGCGAGGTCGTCGACGAGGTTGCCGGTCGGGAACATCGAGCCGCCCGAGCCTTCTTCCTCCGCAGCCGGATCCATGAACTCGAGCTGTACTTCGGCGGCCGGAAACGTGACGCCGTCCAGCTCGAAATCGCCCGTCTCCTGCACCGCGCCGTTCGTGATCGGCACGTGCGCGACGATCGTCTTGCCGATGTTCGCCTGCCAGATGCGCACGGTCGCGATACCGTCGCGCGGCACGCGCGACGCATCGACGAGCCCGCCGCTGATCGCGAACGGGCCGACCGCCGCCGACAGGTTCCCGCAGTTGCCGGTCCAGTCGACGAACGCGCGGTCGATCGCGACCTGCCCGAACAGGTAGTCGACGTCGTGGCCGGGGCGCGTGCTCTTCGACACGATCACCGTCTTGCTGGTCGACGACGTCGCGCCGCCCATCCCGTCGATCTGCTTGCCGTACGGATCGGGGCTGCCGATCACGCGCAGCAGCAGCGCGTCGCGTGCGGCGCCCGGCGCCTGCGCGGCGTCCGGCAGATCCTGCAGCCGGAAGAACACGCCCTTGCTGGTGCCGCCGCGGATATACGTCGCCGGAATCCTGATTTGAGGAATATGAGCCATGTTTGCGTTGTCCCTGTGTGGCCCGGTCAGGCGGCCTGCGACGATTCGAGGAAGTCCTGCGCGAAACGCTGCAGCACGCCGCCCGCCTCGTAGATCGACACTTCCTCGGCCGTATCGAGACGGCACGTCACGGGCGTCGCGACGCGCTCGCCGTTCTTGCGGTGAATCACGAGCGTGAGATCGGCGCGCGGCGTACGCTCGCCGATCACGTCGAAGGTCTCGGTGCCGTCGATGCCGAGCGTCGCGCGGTTCGTGCCCGGCTTGAACTCGAGCGGCAGCACGCCCATCCCGATCAGGTTCGTGCGGTGGATCCGCTCGAACCCTTCGGCGACGATCGCCTCGACGCCCGCGAGCCGCACGCCCTTCGCGGCCCAGTCGCGCGACGAGCCCTGGCCGTAGTCGGCGCCGGCGACGACGATCAGCGGCTGCTTGCGATTCATGTACGTCTCGATCGCTTCCCACATCCGCATGACCTTGCCTTCGGGCTCGACGCGCGCGAGCGAGCCCTTCTTCACCGCGCCGTCGACGACCGCCATCTCGTTGATCAGCGTCGGGTTCGCGAAGGTGGCGCGCTGCGCGGTCAGGTGGTCTCCCCGGTGCGTCGCGTACGAATTGAAGTCCTCTTCCGGCAGGCCCATCTTCGTGAGGTACTCGCCGGCCGCGCTGTTCGCGAGGATCGCGTTCGATGGCGACAGGTGATCGGTCGTGATGTTGTCGCCGAGCACCGCGAGCGGGCGCATGCCCTTGAGCGTGCGCTCGCCGGCCAGCGCGCCTTCCCAGTACGGCGGACGGCGAATGTACGTGCTTTGCGGACGCCAGTCGTACAGCGGCGCCGCGCGCTCGCCCGCATCGGTGGTGCGCGCGAACATCGGTTCGTAGACCTTGCGGAACTGCTCGGGCTTCACGCTCGATGCGACGATCGCGTCGATCTCCTCGTCGGTCGGCCAGATGTCCTTCAGCGTGACGGGCTTGCCGTCCTGGTCGTGGCCGAGCGCGTCCTTCTCGATGTCGAAGCGGATCGTGCCGGCGATCGCATACGCGACGACGAGCGGCGGCGACGCGAGAAACGCCTGCTTCGCATACGGGTGGATGCGGCCGTCGAAGTTGCGGTTGCCGGACAGCACGGCGGTCGCATACAGGTCGCGATCGACGATCTCCTGCTGGATCTTCGGATCGAGCGCGCCCGACATCCCGTTGCAGGTCGTGCATGCGAACGCGACGATGCCGAAACCGAGCTTCTCGAGTTCCGGCAGCAGGTTCGCTTCTTCCAGATACAGCTCGACCGCCTTCGAGCCCGGCGCGAGCGAGCTCTTCACCCACGGCTTGCGCGTGAGGCCCTTTGCGTTCGCGTTGCGCGCGAGCAGGGCCGCGGCGATCACGTTGCGCGGGTTGCTGGTGTTCGTGCAGCTCGTGATCGCGGCGATGATCACCGCGCCGTCGGGCATCTCGCCCGCCTTCTCTTCCCACTGGCCGGCGATGCCGCGCGCGGCGAGGTCGGACGTCGGCAGCCGCTTGTGCGGGTTCGACGGGCCGGCCATGTTGCGCACCACGCTCGACAGGTCGAACGTCAGCGTGCGCTCGTATTGCGCGCCGTCCAGCGTGTCGGCCCACAGGCCCGCCGCCTTCGCGTAGGTCTCGACGAGCTTCACCTGCTCGTCGCTGCGGCCGGTGAGGCGCAGGTAGTCGGTCGTCTGGCCGTCGATGAAGAACATCGCGGCCGTCGCGCCATATTCGGGCGCCATGTTCGAGATCGTCGCGCGGTCGCCGAGCGTGAGGCTCGCCGCGCCCGCACCGCGGAATTCCAGGTACGCGCCGACCACCTTTTCCTTGCGCAGGAATTCGGTCAGCGCGAGCACGATGTCGGTCGCGGTGATGCCGGGCTGGCGCTTGCCGGTCAGTTCGACGCCGACGATGTCGGGCAGGCGCATCCACGATGCGCGGCCGAGCATTACGTTCTCCGCCTCCAGCCCGCCCACGCCGATCGCGATCACGCCGAGCGCGTCGACGTGCGGCGTGTGACTGTCGGTGCCGACGCAGGTGTCCGGATACGCGACGCCATCCTGCACCTGGATCACCGGCGACATCTTCTCCAGGTTGATCTGGTGCATGATGCCGTTGCCCGGCGGGATCACGTCGACGTTCTCGAACGACTGCTTGGTCCATTCGATGAAGTGGAAGCGATCCTCGTTGCGGCGATCCTCGATCGCGCGGTTCTTCGCGAACGCGTCCGGATCGAAGCCGCCGCACTCGACGGCGAGCGAGTGGTCGACGATCAGCTGCACGGGCACGACCGGGTTCACCTTCGCCGGGTCGCCGCCGCGCTCGGCGATCGCGTCGCGCAGGCCCGCGAGGTCGACGAGCGCCGTCTGGCCGAGGATGTCGTGGCACACCACGCGCGCCGGGAACCACGGGAAGTCGCGTTCGCGCTTGCGCTCGACGATCTGCTTCAGCGAATCGGCGAGGATCGCCGGATCGCAGCGGCGCACGAGGTTTTCGGCGAGCACGCGCGACGTGTACGGCAGCGTGTCGTACGCGCCGGGGGCGATCGCTTCGACCGCGGCACGCGCGTCGAAGAAGTCCAGCGACGTGCCGGGCAGGGGTTTGCGGTAGGCGGTATTCATGATGTGGGGCGGAAATCGGGGTAAGACGTTCCGCGCGCGCCGGCAGCCCGCATCATGGGCGCCGGTGCGCGCGGCGGGCGTGTCAGCGCTTCTCGATCGGCACGAACTGCAGGTCTTCCGGACCGGTGTAGTTCGCGCTCGGGCGGATGATCTTGTTGTCGACGCGCTGCTCGATGATGTGCGCGCTCCAGCCGGACGTGCGCGAGATCACGAACAGCGGCGTGAACATCGCGGTCGGCACGCCCATCATGTGATACGACACGGCGCTGAACCAGTCGAGGTTCGGGAACATCTTCTTCGCGTCCCACATCACCGATTCGAGGCGCTCGGCGATGCTGTACAGCTTCAGGTCGCCCGCTTCCTTCGACAGCTTGTGCGCGACGCCCTTGATCACCTTGTTGCGCGGATCGGAGATCGTGTAGACCGGATGGCCGAAGCCGATCACGACTTCCTTGTTCTCGACGCGGCGGCGGATATCGGCTTCGGCGTCGTCCGGCGAGCTGTAGCGGCTCTGGATTTCATACGCGACTTCGTTCGCGCCGCCGTGCTTCGGCCCGCGCAGCGCGCCGATCGCACCGGTGATCGCCGAGTAGATGTCCGAGCCCGTGCCCGCGATCACGCGGCCGGTGAACGTCGATGCGTTGAACTCGTGCTCCGCGTACAGGATCAGCGACGTGTGCATCGCGTCGACCCACGACTTCGACGGCGTCTTGCCGTGCAGCAGGTGCAGGAAGTGGCCGCCGATCGAGTCGTCGTCGGTTTCCGTCTCGATGCGCTTGCCGTTGTGCGAGAAGTGATACCAGTACAGCAGCATCGAGCCGAGCGACGCCATCAGGCGGTCGGCGATGTCGCGCGCGCCCGGCAGGTTGTGATCGTCCTTCTCCGGCAGCACGGTGCCGAGCACCGACACGCCGGTGCGCATCACGTCCATCGGGTGGGCGGAGGCCGGGATCTGCTCGAGCGCGGCCTTCAGCGCGTTCGGCAGACCGCGCAGCGCGCGCAGCTTGGTCTTGTACGCGGCCAGTTCGGTCAGGTTCGGCAGCGTGCCGTGCACGAGCAGGTGCGCGATTTCCTCGAACTCGCACGATTCGGCGACGTCGAGAATGTCGTAGCCGCGGTAGTGCAGGTCGTTGCCGGTCTTGCCGACCGTGCACAGCGCCGTGTTGCCGGCCGTCACGCCCGACAGCGCCACCGACTTCTTCGGCTTGAATGCGCCTGCGGCGGCCGGTGCTGCTGCGTCTTTCGTCTCGCTCATGTTTCCGTTCTCCAATGGGTATCGGGGTGTCATGTCGGCCGGGCGCGGCGCGGGTGCGCGCGCTCCGGCTTCATGCAAAGCATTCCGGGAACCGTGTCCCGGCGCGCGGGCCGCGTTACTTCTTGCCCTGCGCGAACAGTTCGTCGAGCTTCTGCTCGTAGGCGTGATAGCCGAGGAAGTCGTACAGCTCGGCGCGGGTCTGCATGGTCGGCACGGCAGCCTTCTGCGTGCCGTCGCGGCGCAGCGTCTCGTAGAAATTCAGCGCGGCCTTGTTCATCGCGCGATACGCGCCGCAGCAGTACAGCGCGATGTCGACGTTCGCCTCGCGCAGTTCGTCGAGCGTGAACAGCGGCGTCGAGCCGAACTCGGTCAGGTTCGCGAGGATCGGCACCTTCACGGCGGCCTTGAAGCGGCGGTAGTCGTCGAGCGTCTTCATCGCTTCCGGGAAGATCATGTCGGCGCCGGCTTCCACGTATGCGATCGCGCGCTCGATCGCGGCGTCGATCCCTTCGGCGGCGGCCGCGTCGGTGCGGGCCATGATCACGAACTGGTCGTCCGTGCGCGCATCGACCGCGGCCTTCACGCGATCGACCATTTCGTCGGTCGGCACGACTTCCTTGCCCGGACGGTGGCCGCAACGCTTCTGGCCGACCTGGTCCTCGAGGTGGACGGCCGCGACGCCGGCCTTGATGAACGAGCGCACCGTGCGCGCGATGTTGAACGCGCCGCCCCAGCCCGTGTCGATGTCGACCAGCAGCGGCAGGTCGGTCGCGTTGGTGATCCGGTTCGCGTCGATCAGCACGTCTTCCATCGTGCTGATGCCGAGATCGGGGATCCCGAGCGAATTCGCGGCGACGCCGCCGCCCGACAGGTAGACGGCCTTGAAGCCGACGGCCTGCGCCATCTTGGCTGCGTACGCGGTGATCGCGCCGACCACCTGCAGCGGCTGCTCGGCCGCGACTGCCGCGCGGAATTTCGCGCCGGCGCTCTGAAGATGCGTGTTGCTCATGAACGGCCTCCTGAAGGAATGCCCATCAACAGCAAGGACCGGGCCAGCTCGCGAAACGCCGCTAACCCACTGATTCTTAAGCAACCGGCAGGTGCATTGAATCGTCCGGTGATTTCAATTCGGCAATTCCATGTTTCAAAAATGAAATCGCGCGCGCATAATCGATCGCCATGGACCTCTCCTCGACCAAGCCCGTCGGCCCGGCCGACCGCACCGTTCGCCCGCGCATCTGGGCGATGGGCATCAGCCGCCTGCGCGACCTGTTTCGCGAAATCGCCGGCGAATTCGACGAACGTGCCGACGTGCGCATCGTCACGCGCGCGTACGAAGATGCGCTGAGCGCGATCGCGGAGGCCGGCACCGCGCGGCCCGACGTGATCGTCGCGGCCGGCTCGAACGGCGGCTTCCTGAAAACGCGTGCGCAGGTGCCGGTCGTGGTGGTGTCGCCGACCGGCTTCGACGTGATGCAGGCGCTCGCGCGCGCCCGGCGCGACGCATCGCGGATCGCGCTCGTCAGCGCCGGCGAGACGCCGCCCGAAGTGCGCCGCTTCGTCGCCGCCTATGGCCTCGACGTGCAGTTTGCGTCATATCAGTCCGCGCAGGAAGCGGAAGCCTGTGTGCACGACCTGCACGACCGCGGCATCGAAACGATCGTCGGCCCCGGCCTCGTCACCGATCTCGCGGCGAGCGCCGGCATGGGCGCGGTGTTTCTGTATTCGCACGCGTCGGTGCGCAAGGCGGTCGAGACGGCGCTCGAAGTCGCGTACGCCACGCACGCCGAGGCGTTTCGCCGCCAGCGGCTCGACAACCTGTTGCAGCACCTGCGCGACGGCGTGGTCGCACTCGATGCGCGCGGTCGCGTCGAAGCCATCAACGAGCGGCTCGCGTCGGCGCTCGGGGTCGAACCCGCGGCGGCCGTCGGCCGCGCGCTCGTCGACCTGCGTCCGGAGCTGCGCACGCTGCGCGGCGAGGACGGCGACGCGCTCGCGACCGTGCGCGGCGTGCGCTACGTCGTGCATCGCGGGCCGCTGGTCGATCGCGGCGTCACGTCGGGCAGCGTGCTGACGTTCCAGGAGTCGCGCGCGGTCGAACGGCTCGACCGTGCGCTGCGCTCGCAACCGAACACGCAGCAGTTCGCGGCGCGCTTCACGCTCGACGACGTAGTCGGCGCGTCCGCACCGATGGCGCGCGTGCGCGACCTCGTGCGCCGCTACGCGAAATCCGACGCGACCGTCCTCGTGCTCGGCGAAAGCGGCACCGGCAAGGAAATGATCGCGCAGAGCCTGCACGCGCTGTCCGTGCGGCGCAACTATCCGTTCGTCGCGATCAACTGCGGCGCGTTTCCGGAGGCGCTGCTCGAGAGCGAGCTGTTCGGTTACGAGGAAGGCGCGTTCACCGGCGCGCGGCGCGGCGGCAAGACCGGGCTGTTCGAGGCCGCGCACCGCGGCACGCTGTTTCTCGACGAGATCGGCGAGATGCCGCCATCGCTGCAAAGCCGGCTGCTGCGCGTGCTGCAGGAGCGCGAGGTGATCCGCCTCGGCTCGACCGAGCCGATCCGCATCGACGTGCGCGTGATCGCCGCGACGCACCGCCCGCTGCTCGCGGCCGTCGAGGACGGCACATTCCGCGCGGACCTGTATTACCGGCTCAACATCCTGAACATTGGCCTGCCGCCGCTGCGCGAGCGCGCCGCCGACATTCCGGCGCTCGCGGCCACGCTGCTCGTGCAGGCCGCGCGGCGCGAACCGCGGCTGGCCGAACGCGTGCGCGAGGTCGGCGATGCGATGCGCGTGCTCGACGCGACCCAAGCGACGCTCGCGCGCTACCGTTGGCCCGGCAACGTGCGGGAACTGCAGAACGTGGTCGAGCGGATCGCGGTGGAACTGGCCGAGGAAGTCGACGAACACGATCCGGGCGCCGCGTGCGCAGCGCTCACGTCCGATGCGCTGCAGGCGATCGCGCCCGAGTTGTTCGCGGCGCCGCCCGACGCGACCGACACCGACGACGCACAGACGCTCCACGCGCGTCGCCGTCGCGCCGAAGCCGACGAGATCCGCGCGGTGCTCGATGCGTGCGGCGGCGACCGCGATCGCGCATGCGCGATGCTCGGCATCAGCAAGACGACGCTGTGGCGGAAGCTGTCGGCGAAATAGGTGTGGGTGGAATGGGCGCGGCAGCATGACATGCCGCGCGCGCGCCGCCGTCAATCGGCCTTGTGATAGTGGCGGTAAGCCTTCGCGCGATTGCCGCACGACGACATCGAGCACCAGCGGCGGCTGCCGTTCTTGCTGTCGTCGATGAACAGCCACTGGCATGCATCGTTCGCGCAGCGCTTGACCTTCGCGAGCCGCGTGCCGCCCAGCAGATCCGTCGCCGACCACAGCACCGGGCTCAGCAGCCCCGCGAGCGTCGCGTCCGCTGCCCCGAGCCGCCACGCGTAGCCGCCGTCGATCCGCGCGAGCACCACGCGCGGCGCCGCTTCCGCCAGAAAACCGCCCAGCAGCGCGAGATCGTCGGCTTGCGGCTCGCGCCGCTCGGCTTGCGCGTGAAAGAGCCGATACAGCGCCTCGCGCAACGCGAGCGCGCGCGCCAACATCGCCGGCTCGCCTCCTTTCTCCGTCACCTGTGCACGACACACGTCGGCCAGGCCGGCCGGCGCGCCCGCCTGCTCGCGACACCATGTGAACAGGTCGTCCAGCGTGCCGAAGGTTTCGGTCGGCGCGTCCGCGCCGCGCCAATACAGCGTGTTCGCGAAATCGATGCTCAGCGTTTCGGACGGCGCCGGGACCAGGCAGTCCGTCGTGACGGAAGGTTGCGTTTTGCTCATGACGCGATCGTATCTAACCACCATGCCGGTTGACAAGCATCCCGACGCTTTCTAACATAACCAGCAAGGTGGTTAAACAAGGTTTGCTGCACTGACGTCCCCTCTTCAGTTCAAGGAGCCACAGATGATCGATCGTTTTTCCTGCGACGTTGTCCACACCGGCCGCAGCCGTGCCTTCCACGACAGCGCGCTCGGCGCGCTTCGCTACAAGCGGCTGGCCTGGTGGCTGTAAACGGGTTTGCCGCACTGACGTCCCACTTCAGTCCAAGGAGCCACAGATGATCGATCACCTTTCGTTCGGCGTTGCCCACATCGACCGCAGCCGCGCGTTCTACGACAGCACGCTCGGCGCGCTCGGCTACAAGCGGCTGTACAGCGACGACGGGTCACTCGGCTACGGCACCAGCGAACCGGTGCTATGGTTGCAGCACGCGGCGCGTCCGGTCGTCGCCGATCCCGATTCCGGGTTGCACTTGTCGTTTCGCGCGTCGTCGCCCGTGGAAGTTGACGCGTTCTATCGCGCCGCACTGCAGCACGGCGGACAGGACAACGGCGGGCCAGGCAAACGCGAGCACTACGGTCCCGGCTACTACGCGGCGTTCGTCGTCGATCCCGACGGATATCGGCTCGAAGCCCATTGCGAGCTGGACAACGTCGTCTGATCCGGTTCGCACCGACACGGGTGAATGACGAGGGCCCGATTCCGCATCGCGCGGAATCGGGCCCTCGTCTTTGCTGCATCGATGTCCGGTTCGCGGCGGCCACCGCGAACAATCGCGCCAGTGGCCGAGCGGACGGTCGGACGGCGCGGCCGGGTCTATTGCGCGTTGCGCGTGTGCTGCAGTTGCTCGCCCAGCCCCTCGACGCCGAGGCGCACGGTCTGGCCGGCTTTCAGGAACACCGGCGACGGCTTGATGCCCATCCCGACGCCCGGCGGCGTACCGGTCGTGATCACGTCGCCCGGTTGCAGCGTCATGCAGGTCGACAGGTAGGCGATCAGTTGCGCGACGGTGAACACCATCGTGCGCGTGTTGCCGTTCTGGTAGCGGTGGCCGTCGATTTCGAGCCACAGGTCGAGGCGCTGCGGATCGGGCACCTCGTCGCGCGTCACGAGCCACGGGCCGATCGGGCCGAACGTATCGAAGCCCTTGCCCTTGTCCCACTGGCCGCCGCGTTCGATCTGCCACTCGCGCTCGGAGACGTCGTTGACGACGCAATAGCCGGCGACGTAATCCAGCGCGCGCGCCTCGTCGACGTCCTTGCACGTCGCGCCGATCACGACGCCCAGCTCGACTTCCCAGTCCGTCTTCACCGAGCCCTTCGGGATGTCGATGCCGTCGTTCGGGCCGCAGATCGAACTCGTCCATTTGCCGAATACCACCGGCTCCTTCGGTACCGGCATGCCGGCTTCGGCCGCGTGATCGGCATAGTTCAGACCAATGCCGATGAACTTGCCGACGCGCCCGACGCACGCGCCAATGCGCGGCTCGCCCGGGACCAGCGGCAGCGTGGCCGGGTCGATCGCGCGCAGGCGCGCGAGAGCGGCGTCGGACAGCGCGTCGCCGGCAAGATCCGGCACGTGCGCGGACAGGTCGCGAATCCGGCCGTCCGCGTCGAGAATACCGGGCTTTTCCTGGCCGGACGGGCCATAGCGAAGCAGTTTCATCGTGCTCAACCTCTATTGTCGAATGTGACAGGATACCGGCCGACGCAGCCGCCTGTGGCCACGCGCCGGACTGAATGCCGATCGTCGATGACGCGCGTCGGCGCCGCATCCGGAGTGCGACGCGCATCGAACGGGCGGCCGCCGGTCTGCGCATCGGCGACGACGGCCCGGCATCCGCGACACGTGCCGGCCCGTGCAGTGCCGGCCGGCTTCACGCGCGGCCGCGCCGTCGCTGGCCCGCCGCTCTTTGTACCATCGGCGGCCCGCCGTGAAATGGCCCGCGACGGATAACGACTATTGGTGCGCCCGCGGAGGTTGCACCGCAGCATCGGGCCCGCCGAACCATTCGGCTTCACGCCAAAAACCACCATCCGTCGACACCGAAAGATGAATTGCGAATATTTCTTATGACCCTGTCATCGGGAACGATATGTAATCCGTTCTTGCTGGGTAACGATCGGTGAAAGGACGCTGCATTGCACACTGGACGTTTGTTGTTGAGCGCGCGCGGATGGCAGTCACATTCGCATGCGGCTTCGCGAATCCGCGTGCAAACCGGCCAGCGTGCGTCGTCCACCGATTGGCAATCCCCGGACTTCCTACCCCATGATGCAAACGACCAATAATCCGCTCCCCGGCAGCGACGCACGGGAGTCGATGGGCGCAGCCGACCGCTATCGCGCGCCCGCGCTCGACAAGGGTCTCGACATTCTCGAACTCCTGTCGGAACAGAAGGAAGGACTCACCCGCACCGAAATCACGAAGGAGCTCGGCCGCAACGCGAGCGAGATCTACCGGATGCTCGAGCGTCTCGTCGCACGCCGCTACGTGATGCGCTCGAGCGGCGGCGACCGTTACACGCTCAGCCTGAAACTGTTCGCGCTCGCGCATCGGCATCCGCCGATGAACCGGCTGATCGCCGAGGCGTTGCCGCTGATGCAGCGCTTTGCCGACGCGGCCGAACAGTCGTGCCATCTGACCGTCTACGATCGCGGCAATCTGCTCGTGATCGCGCAGGTGGACGGCCCCGGCCCCTGGGGCGTGTCGGTGCGGCTCGGCTCGCGCGTCGGGCTCGCCGATACGGCGTCGGGGCGCGTGATGCTGTCGTTCCAGGGTGCCGAGCAGCGTGCGCACATGCTGGCCGAGCATCGCAAGGTCAAAGGCGAAGCCGCGATGAACGAGCAGGAACTCGCGCACGCGTGCCAGTCCATTCGCCAATCCGGCTACGTGCGCCAGGACAGCCGCCAGGCATACGGCGTGACCGACTTGAGCGCGCCGATTCTCGGCCCGGCCGGCCATGCGATCGCGGTGCTGACCTGCCCGTACATGCGCCGGATCGACGCGCATATGGCGCCGTCGGTCGAGGTGGTCGTCGCAGGACTGCGCGATACGGCAGGCCAGTTGTCGATGTGCCGCGCGGAGACTTGCTGAACATTGCAGAACGGTCGACCGCGGTGAAGGCGGTCGACCGTTCGGGCGCGGTGGTCGTTCGGTCACGCGGTGTGCGACGCGTGCCGGCCGCGCGGGCTTTCGTCCCGGCATTCCGCAGACCGTTTCCGGATGCGCGGACGCCGCGCTACGCTAGAATAGCGGCCCTCTCAAAAACTACGACGGCCGGCTGTCGCGGCCGTCGTATCCGATGGATGTCATGGCCAAACTTCTGAACGATCAAGAATTCCAGCGTTTCTCCGAACTTCAGCAGAAGCAGGCGAGCTTCACGATCACGCCCGAGGAAGCGGACGAGCTGCGCGACATCGTCGCGCGCGCGCAGAAGAAGCGCGACGACCGTGCCGAAGCGATGCGCGCGATCGAGAACTACATCGAGCAGTTCGACATCACGCCCGACGAACTCTTCTCGCCCGAGCAGATCGGCGAGGCCGCGCGCACCTACGGCCTCATCACGGCCACCAAGAAGGAGCGCACGCTGCCGCCGTCGATCACGTTCAACGGCAAGCCGTACCAGTGGACCAAGACGCTTCCGGACGACGTGCGCGGCGCGCTGTTCGATGCATTCACGTCCGGCGAATCGGTCAAGCGCTTCATCGCGATGCCGAAGGACACCGCGCGTTGCGCCCTGACGATCGCCCGCCTCGAGCGCGAAACCGGCGGCGTCTATGCCGACGCGCACCTCGAAGAACTCTCGATTTCGCGTGACCAGGTGAACGACGCAGCGTCGAAACTCGCCGCGTAAATGCCATCGCGGGCACGGTTCATGCGTGCCCGCACCGGCGTGGACGCCGGCAGAAGCCCGCGCCACGCCAGCCGGAGCACTGCGTCCGCAGGCTCCCGAAAAATCTCACCGAAGCGTCCCGTAAGCGCTCACCAGAGCATCCCGTAAAAGCTCACCTGAGGTTCTCGGAGACGCTCCCCGGCCCCTCCCGAACGTCCTCACCAACGCATCCCGCAAACGCTCACCACCCTTTCCCGGAAAGGCTCACCGGGGCTTCCCGCAAGGGCTCACCGACAGCTCCCGCGAAGGCTCACCGGGCGCTCCCGTATCGACTCACCCAATTACTCCCGGAAAGACTCACCGTCGGCTCCTGAAAATTCTCACCTTTGTTCCGTTTCCGATGCTGCCGGTGCGCAATGCGGGCGTCAGTGCGCTCAAATATGGCACCGGGACCGGTGGCACCCGCAGGTCATTGGCGCACGCAACCGACCGCCGCGGACGCCATGACCGATGCACTCGGCCCTTCCCCGCCGGTCGCGAAGCCAGCGCTTTGCCGATCCGCATATTGGAGCGAAAGAGTTGAACGATCTGCATCCCGAACTACAATCAATTCGCTCCGTCGCGACTATGAATCCCGGCGTCGCGCGTTCCGCAGCGGCTGCACACGATACCGCCGGACCTTCGGACACGCTCGCCGACGCGATTACGGTTGCAGCTTCATCCTGAACCCCACCACGCCGGGTTCCTCCGTCGTCGACACCTCGAAACCGCAGGATTTCGCCAGCGAGATCATCGCGGTGTTCTCGCGCAGCGCCTCGCCCACCATCCACGCGGTGCCGCGCGATCGCGCGTAGTCGATGATGCGGGCCATCATCAGCCGCCCCAGCCCCTTGCCCTTCTGATCGGGCCGGACAGCGATCGCGAACTCGGCCGTCTCGTTGTCGGGATCGGTAACCGCGCGCGCCACCGCGAGTGTGTGCGACCGGCCCGACACGTCGGTGAACGACACGATGAAGGCCATCTCGCGGTCGTAGTCGATCTGCGTCATGCGCGCGACTTGCGAATGATCGAAGCTGCGCACCGCACCAAAGAAACGCATCCGCAGATCGTCCGGCGTCATTGCGCCAAGCAGCTCGTTGTGCGCTTCCTCGTCTTCCGGACGGATCGGCCGGATCGTCACGGTCTCGCCGCGCCATTCGAGCGTCTGCTCGAGATGGCGCGGATACGGCATGATCGCGAGCCGGCTGCGCCCGGCCGCCAGCGTGACGCGCGGCGCGACCACGTATGCCCGGTCGGAGAGCACGCGCAGCGTGACCGACATCGCGACGACCTCGCGCACATCGCAAACGACCTGCGACAGCGCCGTCAGCGCGTCGAGCGTGGGTTCGACGGGCGTGCGGCGTGCATATGGCGAACGCTCCATCACCACGCGGGCGAGCACCGTATTCAGCGGCGGCAGCCCGTACACGACGAACGGCGCCGATACGCCGTCGGCCGATGGCACGGCATAACGAAACACCGGGCCGAAGTTCGAATCGTCGTACATCTCGACCGTGACATCGACGACTCTGGCGCCGGCCGACGCATCGGCCGGCTCGCCGTGCACGCCGAAGTGGGACAGCCAGCGCAACGCCGCTTCGCCGGCGAGTTCATGCTCGCCGGCCTCGACCATCCGTCGGGCCCCGGCCTGCGCGGACGCAACGCACTCGGCCGGCTGCAGCGGCGTGCCCTCGGGCGTCTGCATCAGCAACTGCCGCCCGAGGTTGTAGTCGACGAGCCGAGCGTATGCGCGCGCAAGCCGCTGCGGTGTGGTGTGCACCGGAATGCCGTTCGCGTGCAGTGCGTCGCGCGTCGCCGCATCGACCGCACCGAAGAAACACGCGAGGATGCCGCGGTACGCGTACTGCCGCGATTCGATCAGCGTGCGCGCGACCGCATCGGCCGGCGCGCTGTGGGACGTCGAATGCACGACGAACAGCGTGCCCGTTTGCGGGAACGGCGCGAGCGCCTTGATGGCGGCGCCGAAATGCTCGGGGCGCGCATCGTCGCCGAGGGTCAGCGGATTGCCGGGCCCGGCGAGATGCGGCAGCGCGGCCGCGACCGCCGACGCTGCCTCGGCCGGCCAATCGACCAGCACATCGCGCACCTCCGCGACCGCATCGACCGCGAGTTTCGCGACGCCTGCGTCGCTCGTCACGAGTGTCGCCGCGCCGCGCGCGGTGACGCGCCCGACGCCGAGCGTCTCGATCTCGTCGAGCAGATCGTCGAGCGCATCGACACGCACCATCCCCGCACGCTGGAACGCCGCGGTGTAAAGCGCATCACCGGGATCGGCGCGCCCGGTGCGCAACGCGAGCACCGGCTTGTTGCGCGCCGCCGCACGCGCTGCCGACATGAACTTGCGCGCGGCACACACCGTGTCGAGCTCGAGCAGGATCGCGCGCGTGCCGGGGTCGCTCGCGAGGTAGTCGAGCACGTCGCCCGCATCGACGTCGGCCTCGCTGCCCAGCGCAACGACATGTGAAAAGCCGAGGCCTCGTGCATCGGCCCAGCCGAGCACCGCATTCGTCAGCGCGTTGGATTGCGACACCCAGGCGACGCCGCCCGATCGCGCCGTATAGGCCGGTGCGCCGAAATGCGCATGCCGTGCGGGCGACAGCACGCCGAGGCTGCCGGGCCCGACGATACGGAGCACGAACGGCTTCGCGGCCTTGAGCGTGCGATCGAGCGCGGCACGGTCGGCGTCGGTGCGCGCCTCGCCGACGATCACCGCGACACGCGTGCCGATCTCGCCGAGCTTGCGCACGATGCCGGCCCATGTGGCGGGCGGCGTGCAGATCACGGCGACCGATGGCGGCGCGGGCAGCCGGCCGACATCGGCCACGACCGCGTACCCGTTCAGCTCGCGATACTTCGGATTGACGGGCCACACGGGCCCCTCGAACGCGCCATCGAGCACGCGCGCCCACACCATCGCTCCAATACTGCCCGCGCGCGACGATGCACCGACGATCGCAACGGACCTGGGCTGGAACAACGCATCGAGATGACGGACGGTCACATCGGCTCCATACGGTAACGAAAGACGACCCGACCGGCGCACGAGCCGGATGGCCGTGCGCCGGTCGACGCGAACTCCAAGCATAGGCGAACCCGATGCGGCTGCCTATATGCCGAACGGCCGACTGTGCGACGCGCATCAATGCCCGCAACATGGGCAGGTCACCGACGTCTTCGCACACGCAACGGGCGAGGGCGACACGATGCGGTCTTCCGGTCGCCGCTTCAAAGGTGAGGATTTACAGGAGGCATGGTGAGCAAGTTCGGGAATTGCAGGGCGCGCAGCGTAAATGCGCGAGAGGTGATCGCAATCGGCGGTACGTCTGCACCGCGCAGATCGGGAATGCCAATGCGCGCATGCCGCGTCATTGCAGCGTTGTTTACGGGAATTCGCGGCGATATCCGGTCGAATCGCGGCGAATTCGCAAAACGATATCCGTTAATCGCACGGCATCGGTGTTCAATTCGCGGTTTCGCGTCGTGCCGCGGCTGCCCGAAAACAAAACGGTGCGACGGCCGCATGGCCGTTCGCACCGTCAGTCAGCGCACGAAAGGTGAGGATATTCGGGAGTCAGTCCTTGATCAGGAAACGCGCGCGGTTCTTGCCGAGCCATGCCGGCGCCCGCCCGCGGCCACTCCACGTTTCACCCGTCTTCGGGTTCAGGTACTTCGGCGGCAACGGACGCTTCGGTTTCGCGGCAGCAGCAGCGCCGATCGGTCGAAAACCGAGCTCTTCCGCAGTAATGTCGAATTCCTCGATTTTCGCCCGAATGGCGGCAATCGCATCGGCAATTGCCTTTTCGCGTTCCTTGTCGATCTTTTGCTGAAGTCTTTCGAGCTGCGCTGTCAGTTGCCTGTAGGTCGCCATATGGATGGGACTCCGTGAGTGTTATTCATGAAAAATAGCCAACTCCAAGCGAATAGAAAAGCGCTTCTCCCGATTACGGTCTCCTTATCCGGCCATGTCGGGATCAATAACCGCTTTTCTTCTTGCATGCGAAGAGAAGATTTCGCGTTGCGTCATCGGTTGATTGCTGGAGGACGTCGAATTCACCATTGCAGATGGCTCGGGCATTGTCCGTGCAATTGCTCCAGTCGCTGCCGGTGCACTGCACCTGCGAAGTCGGGCGCCCGTCAGAAGTGAACAGAGGCGCCCCGCCGCCGCACCCGCCGAGCCCCGCAACCAGGGCCAACAATCCGGCCCGACGCCAATGCGTTCGAGGCCACCGACAGACCGACGCAAGCATGTGTTTCATTGTTCTTTCCGTCAACCGATTTTTTAATGCCGCGAGTATGCCATGCACCACCGTCAGGCGTTCAATCGGGCGTCCGGTCCGGCCGTCCACGCGTCTTGTACGGCACGGCCCTGTGCGGATCGTCGGTGATGCGAACGAATACCCGCTCGACGTCGGGAAGCGCGCCGAGTTCGCGCTCCAGCGCCTGCCGATCGAATGCCGGATCGGCACACCCTTCGACATAAATGAAGCGCCGCTGCACGGTGATCCACAGGCTCGTGTCCTGCAGACGATCGGTGCCCGCGAAATGCGCTTTCGCCGCCTCGGCGATCGGCGCGTCATACATATACGAATTCGGTTTCGTGCAGCGGTGGGCGAGCCAGCAGGTGGTCCCGCGCTCGACGCGGTAATGCGCGTCGTCTTCCATCTCGGCGCGCGTCATCCACGGGCCGAGCGGCAACGGGCATTCGGCGAAGCCTCGCGACAGCGCGACGAAGGGATCGTTGTACCAGTTGCGCCGTACCACGGGCGCGTCCGCGTCACCCGCCTGCGCGAGCGAGGACGTCGCCACCAGTGCGGCGAGCCATCCGGCAATTGCGATTCGCTTCATCGTCGTCTCCTGTCGGGCACTTCACCGGTGCCGTTCGTCATGTCCCAGCGCATCCACCGCTGCTTGCTACCGGTCGATCCCGAGCGCCGTCAGTTTCTTGTACAGCGTCGCCCGGCCGATGCCGATGCGCGCGGCCGCTTCGACCACCTTCCCGTCGCAAGCCGCAAGCGCGTCGATCAGGAACTGGCGCTCCCACGCGGCCAATGCATCGGTATACGAAACGACCGGCGCATCGGGCGCCCCCGCTGCATCGTCCGCATCCCGGCCGACCGGCGACGGAGCAGCCCGCATGCCTGCCGGCACCGCATCCGACACCACGCGCACCGGCCCGAGGAACGGCGCGAGCGCACCCGCATCGATCACCGAGCGGTCCGACAGCATCAGCGCACGCTCGAGCGTGTTGCGCAGTTCACGTACGTTGCCCGGCCACGGGTACGCGCACAGCATCCGCAGCGCATCCTCGGTCAGTTCGCAGTGCGCAGCGCGACCGTGCTGCGCGGCCAGCTCCTCGAGCGTCGCGTAGACGAGCGCCGCGATGTCGGACGCCCGCTCGCGCAACGGCGGCGCGTGGATCGTCAGCACATTGAGCCGGTAATAGAGATCCGCGCGAAAGCGGCCGGCCTCGACCAGCGCGGGCAGGTCGGCCGACGTCGCGGCGATGATCCGCACGTCGGCGCGCACGATCCGGTTCGAGCCAACCGGTTCGAACTCCTTGTCCTGCAATACGCGCAGCAGCTTGCCCTGCAGCGGCAGCGGCATGTCGCCTATTTCGTCGAGAAACAGCGTGCCGCGATCGGCCAGCTCGAACTTGCCGACGCGTCCCTTGCGATCGGCGCCGGTATATGCGCCCGGCGCCGCGCCGAAGAATTCGGTTTCGAGCAGCGTGTCGGGAATCGCGGCCACGTTGACGGTCACGAGCGGCTGAAGCGCGCGCGCCGACGCCGCGTGAATCGCATGCGCGAGCAGTTCCTTGCCGGTGCCCGTCTCGCCGAGCAGCAGCACCGGCGAATCGACCTGTGCGGCGCGCCGCGCCTGCCGCTTGGTTTCGAGGCTTGCGGCGCTCGTGCCGACGAAACTCGCGAACGTGTATTTCGCACGGCGTGCCTGCGCGAGCGAACGCTGCGTGGCGATCAACTGCTGCTGAAGCTGCACGTAACGGGAAAAGATCGGCGTGAGCGTCTTCAGCTGGTCGAACAGTGCGAAGCCGATCGCGCCGACCGTCTCGCCCGTCTCGTTCTTCAACGGCAGGCGCGTGACGACGAGCGGCTCGCGGCCCGTCTCCATGATGTCGAGCAGGATCGGCTGTCCGGTCGACACGACCTCGCGCATCAGGCTGTTCGGAATCACCGCCTCGCAGTCGAGGCCGACCGCCTGCTGCGGATCGGCGAACCCGAAGCGCGCCGCATAACGCTCGTTCATCCACACGACGCGCGCGTCGCGATCGACGACCACCGTGCCCGCGCTCGAATCCTCGAAAGTCTGAAACAGCGACTCGGCGGCGCGCCGCAGCACGTCGCCGTAATTGACGGGCAGGCGGGCCCAGTCGTTCATCATCGTGTCGTTGTCTCCGCGTATGCTTGGCCGGACGTCTCCGGAACGAGACGCAGTATCTCATTTTGGAGACGCCCCGGAATGCCTTGTCCGGGAAAGCCCTGCCCGATTCAGCGGGTGGTCCTGGCGGCCGAATCGTCTCCCGATGGAGACGATTTATGTAGAATCTTCAGACATTGGCCGGCGCGGGCCCGCCGGCCTGCGCCGGATCCACGTCCGGCGGCGCAATCCGGCCGATGGCACGAAACCTGCACGAACCTGAGCCGGTTCGCGGCGCGTCCCGCGATCGAACAACAACCAAAGCCATTCCAAGCTATTAGGAGACTCCCCTTGTCTTTCGTGATCGTCCTCGCCGCGCTGGCGTTCCTGATGTTCGCCGCGTATCGCGGCTACAGCGTGATCCTGTTCGCGCCGATCGCCGCGCTCGGCGCGGTCCTGCTGATCGAACCCGCCGCCGTCGCACCGGTCTTCTCCGGCATCTTCATGGAGAAAATGGTCGGCTTCGTCAAACTGTATTTCCCGGTCTTCATGCTCGGTGCCGTGTTCGGCAAGGTGATCGAGCTGTCCGGGTTCTCCGAGTCGATCGTCCATGCCGCGATCCGCTACATCGGCCGCTCGCGTGCGAATGCGGTGATCGTCGCGGTGTGCGCGCTGCTCACCTATGGCGGCGTGTCGCTGTTCGTCGTGGTGTTCGCCGTGTATCCGTTCGCGGCCGAACTCTATCGCCAGAGCAATATTCCGAAGCGGCTGATGCCCGGCGCGATCGCGCTCGGCGCGTTCTCGTTCACGATGGATTCGCTGCCCGGCACGCCGCAGATCCAGAACATCATCCCGACCACGTTCTTCAAGACGACCGCCTGGGCCGCACCCGTGCTCGGCACGATCGGCTCGCTGTTCATCATCGTCGTCGGCCTCTCGTATCTGGAATGGCGCCGCCGTTCGGCGATGGCAAAGGGCGAAGGCTACGGCACGTCGCTCGTCAACGAGCCGGAGCGCGTCGAAGCGACGGCATTGCCGAACCCGGCGCTGGCGATCCTGCCGCTGATCCTCGTCGGCGCATCGAACTTCACGTTCACGAAACTGATCCCGCAGTGGTACGGCGCCGCGTCGTACACGGTCGCGCCGGACGTGCTGCCGGGCGTGCATACGCCGGTCACGACGTCGATCAAGACCGTCGTCGCGATCTGGTCGGTCGAGGCCGCGCTGCTGCTCGGCATCGTGCTGGTCGTCCTGACCGCGTTCAAGCGCGTCAGCGACCGCTTCGCGGCCGGTTCGAAGGCCGCCGTCGGCGGCGCGCTGCTCGCCGCGATGAACACGGCGTCGGAATATGGTTTCGGCGGCGTGATCGCCGCGCTGCCGGGCTTCCTCGTCGTCAGCGACGCACTGAAGAGCATTCCGAACCCGCTCGTGAACGCGGCCGTATCGGTCAGCTCGCTCGCCGGCATCACCGGTTCGGCGTCGGGCGGCATGAGCATCGCGCTCGCCGCGATGTCGGACCTGTTCATCAAGGGCGCGCAGGCGGCCAACATCCCGATGGACGTGCTGCACCGGGTCGTCGCGATGGCCAGCGGCGGCATGGACACGCTGCCGCACAACGGCGCGGTCATCACGCTGCTCGCGGTCACGGGCCTCACGCACCGCGAGTCGTATCGCGACATCTTCGCGGTGACCGTGATCAAGACGCTGGCGGTGTTCTTCGTGATCGCCGTGTACTACACGACGGGTCTCGTGTAAGTCTCCGCATGCGGCGGCGTTCCGAACGCCGCCGCGCCGCGTCAGGCCGCATCGCCGCGGCCGGCGCACCTTCCTTCCTCTGCACGCCAAGGTTGGGCAACCAGCCCTGCATTGTCGAAGCAAGCGGCGCAACGCCGGTCGCGACGCGACGCATCTTCCCGATACCTCCGCATGCAAGCCGGGGCGAATCGCCGGGGTTCTCATCCGCCGGCTCATCCCCCGCCCGATCGGAGCCGCACGGTGCCACACCGCCGCGCGGCCCGCACGGCCCGACGCCCGTCACGCACCGCCATCCGGCACGGTCCGTTCCCGCCATCCATTGTTACCGGCAGCAGAACACTGCGTTGGGCGCGATCGCATTTTTCGCGCGCGCGGCCGGGCCTACACTGCTTTCAACCGCCGCCGCTTCGTCGAACGAAGGCCGGACGCCCAGTTGGAAACATGGAGGTCACGATCATGAAGCGCCTGATTCACGCAGTTGCCGTTGCCCTGGCCGTATCCGCGCCGCTCGCCGCGCAAGCGCAGTCGAACCCGCCGCTCACGCGCGCGCAGGTTCACGCCGAAGTGAAGGCGCTCAAGCAGGCCGGCTTCCAGCCGAGCGACTGGTTCTACCCGGCCAGCATCGTTTCCGCCGAAGCGAAGATCGCCCGTCAGCAGAGTGCCGGGTATGGCAGCGATCAAGGTGCATCGTCGGAGTCGAGCCACTAATCGACGTCACGACGCGGCCGTTCCATCCGGCCGCTTTCTCGCAGGCATTCACGCCTTCACCGGTTCGATCAGTTTCGCGCATGCCGCCGCCTGCGGATCGCCCGCAGGCAACTTCGCGCACACCCCGTCGAACTGCTTCACGACCGACCTGACCGACGCGTCGTGCGCGCCGCCGCCGCGCCAGCGATTCAGTTGCGTGACGACCTTGGTCAACGCGCGCAGGTTCGCCCCATAAAACGCATCCTTGGTCTTGCCGGCCTGCGCGAGCACGCTCGCGGCGATCGCCTCGATCCGCGCCGAATCGTCCGGCGCCAGCGCGACCGCGTTCGCGAAATAGGTCGCGCCCCAGCGCAGTTTCGTCGCCGGGCCGCTCGCCGAGTCGTACGCCTTCCGGTACCAGTCGAGCGCCGCGACCTTGTCGCCGCGCGCCTTCGCATTCGCCGCCAGTCCCGACATGAAGTAGTACGGCGTCGACGAACGCGGCAATTCGGCCTTCAGCAAGACGTCGGATTCGTCGTACAGCCCCGCGTCGGTCAGCGTGTCCGCCGCTTCGCTGACGAGCGCCTGCCGCTCGTACGCGTTCGCGGCGCCCCGCACCGATGCCGCGATCTGCTTGCGTGCGGTATCGATCAGCGCCGGCGCGGCGAGCGGCGCGCCGGCGTGCGCATCGTCGCGCGCGAGCAGCACGCGGCCGTGCAGCGCCATCAGACGGTCGATGGACGACAGCGTCGTGTCGGTCGACAGGCGCGCGAGTGCCGTGTCGTACGCGCCGCGCAACTTCGTGCGCTGGGCGGCGTCGCCGCCGAGGTATGCGACCACGCGCGCGGGCGCCGCGACGAGCACGTCCGAATCGGCACGCGCCAGCGCCGGCTCGCGCAGCACCGCGCGCAGCGCGTCGGCGAGCGCCGCCTTGTCGAGCGTGCCGGCCTGTGCGGGATCGTCCGATGCCGCCACCACCGCCGACTTCAGCGCGAACCGCGCGGCGTCCGCCTTCGCGCCGGCCGCACGCGCACGTTGCGACAGCGTCTGCAGCGTCACCGCGACACGGTCGGCCGGCACCGGCAGCGCGCCGTCGGTGTCCCAGGAATAGTCGGCCAGCAGATGCCATTCGGCCGGCGTCAGTGCCGCGCCGTCGTTCAGAGCGGTCGCGAGCGTCTGCCGCACCGGATGCGCGGCCGTCATCCCGAGCGACAGCGCCTGCATGTAGCGGTCGAGATCGGCCTCGCCCGGCAGCCGCGTCACCTCGGTGCCGTCCGGGCGGAACAGGATCATCGTCGGATAGCCGTGCACCTTGAAGCGCTCGCCGAGTTTCTGCGCGCTTTCGGTATCGCCGTCGAGATACACGGGCACGAAGAACGACGAACGGGTCTTGAATGCCTGCTGGCTGAAGATCGTCGACTTCACCTGGTTGCACGACGGGCACCACACGGCGCCCCAGTACAGCAGCAGCGGCTTGCCGGTGCGCTTCGCGAGCGCGAACGCGGCATCGACGTCGCCCTGTTGCCACGCGATGCCGGGCGGCAGATGCGCGCCGTCGCCCGACGGGCTCGATACGGCGGCGCCCTGCGGCGCGGTGGTGGCGAACGCCGCACCCGCGGCGGCGAACAGGCAGGCTGCAGTCACGTTACGGAGAACGGTTTTCATCGAGACGGGTTCCGTTGAAAGAGACGGTTACGGGAAGCGGCGAAACGAAAACACGATGAAGCGACGAAACGACGAAGGGCATCGACAAGGAAAGCCACGACCGGCCGCTGCATGGTCACATCGCGCAGCCGTGTCGACCGCGACAATCGCGACGATCGGCAAATCGCTCGACGATACGATTCGCGCGGCCGGTTGAAAACGAACGAATTCTCGAATGGATATGACGTGCGCTTCGTCGACATCGTCCCGTCATGCCGCCCGATCCCATGAACGAATGCCCTGTTCGCGCAGGCGTTCGAGCCGCTGCCGTCATTTCTCGCGCGACGTAAACGGATGCTGGAGCGTGTTCATGTACACCGCGGGGTGCGACGATGATCTGCCGGATCGCGTCGACGTCGTGCGTCTCGCCGTGCCGGATCGTGATATCGGTCATGACTGGGTGGAGTCGAAGGTATCGGGCCGGGGCATGTCGCCGCGCGAGCGCAACAACACATCGAGCTTATCCGATTTAATGCGAATGAAACATGGTCGACGCACAAGTCTATAACGTTGCACACGCAACGACATGGCGTCACGTCGCCCTCGCGAAACCGGCAATTTCTTACCGAAATCACTCGCACAAATCGGTAATTTCCGACCATTCCAACATCCGCACCGCGCGTCGCTTGTTCGTTGCGCACGCAACGTCACGAACGCGACACACCATGTCATTTCCGCACCTCGACCGCGCGCCACGCCGCTACGTCGTCGAACCGGGCAAGGCGCTGCGCGGCGACTGGGCGGCGCTCGCCGACGACGGCGGCAAATATGACCTGTGGGTGCTTGGCCCGCACGGCTATCGCCGCCGCTTCACCGGCGACCTCGCCCACTGGTACGACTTCGTCGTCACCGCCGACAGCGACGCCATCTTCTCGCCCCGCGTGACCGGCCGCGTCGAAACGGGTCGCCACTCGGTCAGCGACCCGGCGATGGATGGGGCTCACCGGCCGCTTCTGACGGCACTGCGCCCGCCCGACCCGAGCACCGGCCGGGCGCCGAGCGCGGCGAGGTCCGATCCGGCTGAAACGCCCGCCCGGCGTGGCTCATACATCAGAGGGATCGGTGGTGCAGCCCTCATTTCGGGTCCACGAAAATGCTCCGTCTTGCGGCCCGTTCGCGTTAAACTTCGTCAAGCTGCATTCAACAACGACATCTTCGCCAATCTGGCACACACGACACGAGGATAGGTTCGATGCGCACAACCGGCTCATCCGGGGCAATGACCCTGCTCACCGAACACGACCCGGCCGATGGCCGCGAACTGCGCTCGCTCAGGCTCGAATCGACCGGCGACGGCAAGAGCGTGCTGCTGATCGAGATCGACGAACGCAAGCCCGGCATTCACCGCGAGGTCCGCTACGAGATCACGCCGGCCGAACTGATCGCGGCGATCCGCTCGCACGGCGCCGAGCTGCCCGGCGAAAACCACGGCGCCGCCTCGCTCGCCCGCACCCCTTCCTGATGTCAAACGGTGAGCCGCGTGCAATGCACTGGCTCACCGTTCTGTCCGCATTTCCCTGCCGCCGTCAGGCGCTTTCCGTCATTCCCCTCCGCCCGCTTGAAAATGGCCGATAATCGGCCCATTCGCGTACCTTCCTCACGCGCTCCCTTTTCGGCCAGCCGTCATGCTCCGTGACCTCGTCGCCCAATACGGGCCGCTTCTCGTCTTCGCCAACGTCCTGGCGGCGGCCATCGGCCTGCCCGTGCCGGCGATGCCGACGCTCGTGCTGTTCGGCGCGATGGCCGCGATGCATCCGGCGATGATCGGCTCGCAGCTCCTGACGGTGCTGGCGCTGTCGGTCCTCGGCGCGCTGATCGGCGACACCGTGTGGTACGTCGCCGGGCGGCGCTACGGCGGCACGACGCTGAAGACGATCTGCCGGCTGTCGTTGTCGCGCGATACCTGCGTGAGGAAAACCGAACGCTTCTTCGGCCGCTACGGCGTGCGCGTGCTCGCGGTCGCCCGCTTCATTCCGGGGCTGTCGCTCGTGTCGGTGCCGATGGCCGGCGCGCTCGGCACGCGCTATCGCACGTTCGCCGGCTACGATGCGCTCGGCGCCGCGCTGTGGACGACCGTCGGGCTCGTCGCGGGGCTCGTGTTCTACCGGCAGATCGACTGGCTGTTCGCCGGCGCGAGCCGGCTCGGCCGCGCGGTGCTGCTGGTGATCGTCGCGCTGCTGGCCGTCTATGCGGCCGTGCGCTGGATGCGCCGCCGTGCGCTGATCCGCCAGCTCGCGAGCGCGCGGATCGGCGTCGACGAACTCGATCTGCTGCTGCGCGACGCGGCCGCGCCGGTGGTGCTCGACGTACGTTCGCCCGAGCACCGCAAGCTCGACCCGTTCACGATTCCGGGCGCGCAGTTCGCGGACGAGCGGCACATCGAGGACATCGTCGCGCGCTACCCGTTCTCGCAGAAGTTCGTCGTGTATTGCTCGTGCCCGAACGAAGTGACGGCCGCGCTGATGGCCAAGCGTCTGCTCGACGCTGGCTTCACCGATGCGCTGCCGCTGCGCGGCGGCCTCGACGCCTGGCGCGACACGGGCCGCCAGCTCACGTCGCTGGTGGAAGACATCCCCGCCGCGAACGATCCGGTGGCGGGGTTGCACAAGCCGGCCTGATCGAACTGACCGCAGGCCGGCCGCGCGAGACGAGAAATGCCGAAGGGGGCGTTGCGCCCCCCTTCGATCAGAACGCGTGCAGCGGCACGTTCACGACCAGGCGGTATTCCTTGTTGGTCGCGTCCGAGTAGTGCGCGGAACCGTTGTGCCACATCGCGATGAACGTGACCTTCGTGTCCTTCAGCTTGCCGCTCTGGAACGTGTACGACGGGATGAAGCCGAACTCGTGGTGACGGCCCTGCACCGGTGCACCGTTGCTCCAGTAGATGCTCGACTTGCTCGGATCCGCCGCCGCGCCCGCGCTCGCATCCGCGCCCCAGCCCGTCACGCCCCACACCATCGCCTTGAAGCCCGGCAGGCCCGCTTCCTTGCCGTAGAACGTGTAACGCAGCTGCAGCGACTTTTCGTGCGGCGCGTTGTAGTCGACGTCCATCGAGTTGGTCAGGAAGATGCCGTTTGTTTCGTTCAGGTAGTCGAAGAACTGGTCGCCGAGCACCTGCTGATAACCGAGCAGCAGTTCGTGCGGGCCGTGTTGCGCGGCCAGCGACAGGCTGTACGCGTTGTTGTTGATCTTGCCCTGCAGCGCGTCGCCCGTGTCGTGCGTCGAGTAAACGTTACCGAAGCCGGTCCACTTGATCGACTTCGTATCGCCGATGCTGTGCTTCACCGACGCGTAGTACTGGTGCCACACGTCATCGGCCTGGTTTGCGTACAGCGCGACTTCGCCGTCCGGCGAGTAGTCCCACGTGCCGCCGACGTAGGTCAGGCGATTGATGCGCGTGCCGCCGTACTGGGTCGTGAGGTTGGTGAGCGTCGTGTGGCCGCGCGCGTCGGTCTTCGTGAAGCTGCCGGCCTCGAGCATCACGTTCTTGAACTCGTTGCTGACGATCGTCGCGCCGAGGAACGTCGGCGGCAGCGCGCGGTTGTCGTGCTGCTCCATGAACGGGTTGTCGACGGCCTGCAGACCATACTTGACCACCGTGTTCGAGATGCGCGCCTTCACGTCGTAGATGCCCGGATAGGCCCATGCAAGCTGGTTCGAACCGCCGCCGCCCTTCGCGATGTGCACCATGCTGCCGGCGCCGGCGCCGCCGTCGAGCTTCAACGCCGCATACAGCGACGCGTCGAAGCCGATGCCGATCAGGCCGGTCGTGTAGCCGGATTCGAAGTTCGCCATCGCACCCTGGACCCACGCGTGACGATGCGGTCCGCCCTTGTTGTCGAGCGTGTCCGCATAGTTGCGGAACAGGAAGTTCAGGTGGCTGTCGGCGATGAAGCCGTTCGACTTCGACTGCGCCGAAGGCTCATCGGGCGGCGTAACGGCCTGGTTCGCCTCGGCGTTGATAATGGCGTTCGGGGTCGTTGCCTGCGCAACCGTCGCGCCGGCGGACGGCGCGGCCTGCGCGACCGTCAGCGGTGCGGGGGCCGCGTCGTCGGCGTGCGCGACGCCGCTCAGCGATACGCCGGCAAGCGCAGGCAAGCCCCATGCAAGCAGCATCTTCGATGCCGTCCCGATCGTCTTTTGCTTTTTCATCGTCATTCTCGTCTTGTGTTGATGTCGTCCACGCCGGTTGCGATCCGCTTCCAGCCCCCCGGCGAGCCCGGTTAAGGACGCGCCTTTACCCGCGGCGCGAAGATCGTTCGCGCCGCACCTACCCCTGTTGACCTGCCTGGTTATGTTTGCTGCGTCACTTCATGCCGCCACGCCCGCCCGGATGCACGCGACACGCGCCGCCGAGCCGTGCCGCACTTCCGGCAGCGGCACGTCCTGCGCGCACGCGTCGATCGCGACCGGGCAGCGCGTGCGAAACGCGCAGCCGGACGGCGGGTTGAGCGGCGACGGCATCTCGCCCGCCAGCAGCATCGGACGGCGAGCACGCTCGCGCGCCGGCTCCGGCGTCGGCGCCGCATCGAGCAGCGCCTTCGTGTACGGGTGCTGCGGCACGCCGTACACGTCATGCCGCGTGCCGAACTCCATCACGCGGCCGAGATACATCACGAGCACGCGCTGGCTGATGGCCTTCACCACCGCCAGGTCGTGCGCGACGAACAGATAGGACAACGACAGTTCGCGTTGCAGATCGCGCAGCAGGTTCACGATCTGTGCCTGGATCGACACGTCGAGTGCCGAGACGGGCTCGTCGCAGATCACGAGCTTCGGCTCGCCGATCAGCGCACGCGCGATGCCGACACGCTGACACTGTCCGCCCGAAAATTCGTGCGGGTAGCGCAGCAGGTGATGCGCGTTCAGGCCGACCCGCTCGAGCATCGTGACCACGCGGCGCCGCACTTCGGCGCGGCCGAGGCCGGCGTGGTGCGTGACGAGCGGCTCCGCGACGATCTGTTCGATCGTCATGCGCGGATCGAGCGACGCGAGCGGATCCTGGAAGATCATCTGCACTTCGCGGCGCATCGCGGTGCCGCGCAGGTGGTCGGGCGCGACGGCTTCGCCGCGCCAGCGCACCGTGCCTGCCGTCATCGGCACGAGGCCGATCAGCGCACGCGCGAGCGTCGACTTCCCGCAGCCCGACTCGCCGACGAGCCCGACCGTCTCGCCGCGCTTCACGTCGAACGACACGCCGTCGACCGCGCGCAGCGTGCCCTTCGGCGACCACGGATAGCCGCCGAGCGGCACGCGGAAATGCACCTTCAGATCCTCGACGGACAGCAGCGTGTCGCCCGTCGCGCCGGCATTGCGGCGTTCATCGACGCTCATCGCAGACCTCCCGTCAGTTCGGCCAGCGGCCGGTGGCACGCGCGCACCGCGCCGGTGGCGCCATAGGTTTCGAGCGCGGGGCGCGCGGCGCCGCAGCGCTCCTGCGCATACGTGCAGCGTTTCGCGAACGCGCAGCCGGCCGGCGCGGTGCCGGGCATCGGCGGATTGCCGGGAATCGCGACGAGCGGCGCATCGTCGGCGTCGGTCAGGCGCGGCAGCGCGTTGAGCAAGCCGATCGTGTACGGATGCGACGGCGCCGCGAAGATCGATTCGGCCGGCGCGTATTCGACGGTGCGGCCCGCATACATGACCATCACGTCGTCCGCGAGGCCTGCCACCACGCCCATGTCGTGCGTGATCAGCACGATCGCGGTGCCGCGCTCGCGGTTCAGCTCGCGCAGCAGATCGATGATCTGCGCCTGCACGGTCACGTCGAGCGCGGTGGTCGGCTCGTCGGCGATCAGGATTTCCGGCTCGGACAGAAGCGCCATCGCGATCATCACGCGCTGGCGCATGCCGCCG
Organism: Burkholderia sp. RF2-non_BP3; assembly: GCF_001522185.1. Classification (NCBI taxonomy): domain Bacteria; kingdom Pseudomonadati; phylum Pseudomonadota; class Betaproteobacteria; order Burkholderiales; family Burkholderiaceae; genus Burkholderia; species Burkholderia sp. RF2-non_BP3. Next base: position 198,867 of record NZ_LOSU01000009.1, read on the forward strand.
GAGAATTCATGCGGATACATGCGGATGCGGCGCGCCGCGTCGGGAATGCGCACCGACTCGAGCGCCTCGATCGCGCGCCTGGTCGCTTCCTTGCGCGACAGCTTGCGATGCAGTTGCAGCGTCTCGGTCATCTGCCGCTCGATCGTCAGGAACGGATTGAGCGACGTCATCGGATCCTGGAAGATCATCGCGATCCGGTCGCCGCGCACCGCGTTCAGCGCGCGCGTATCCATCTCGAGCAGGTTGTCGCCGCGATAGCGCGCGGCGCCTGTCGTCGTGCCGTTGCCGGCCAGCAGGCCGAGCAGCGCCATCACGGTCTGACTCTTGCCCGAGCCCGACTCGCCGACGATGCCGAGCGTCTTGCCGGCTTCGAGCGAGAACGACACGCCGCTCACGGCGTCGATCGGCGGCGCGTCCTTGCGCGAGAAGCGCACGCCGAGGTTTTCAACTTCCAGCAGTGCAGCCATTTCAGCGATCCTTCGGGTCGAGCGCGTCACGCAGGCCGTCGCCAACGAAGTTCACGCAATAGAGCGTCACGCACAGCATGACGGCCGGCGCCAGCAGCAGCCACGGCATCGATTCCAGTTTCTGCGCGCCGTCCTGGATCAGCACGCCCCAGCTCGTCATCGGCTCCTGCACGCCGAGGCCGAGGAACGACAGCACCGATTCGGTCAGCACGATGTTCGGCACCGACACCGTCGCGTACACGACGACCACGCCGAGCAGGTTCGGCACGACGTGGCGCACCACGATCGACGCCGGCGACACGCCGATCGCGCGCGCCGCGTCGACGAACTCGCGATTGCGCAGCGACAGCGTCTGGCCGCGCACGACGCGCGCCATGTCGATCCACGAGAACGCGCTGATGGTCAGCACGACCAGCATGAACGAGCGGCCGAACAGGGTCATCATCAGGATCGCGATCAGCAGATACGGGATCGCGTACATCATGTCGACGACGCGCATCATCGCGGAGTCGACACGGCCGCCCGCGAAGCCGGCGGTCGCGCCCCACGCGACGCCGAACAGGCCGGACACCAGCGTGCCGAGCAGGCCGACCTCGATCGACACGCGGCCGCCGATCAGCGTGCGCACGAGCAGGTCGCGGCCGAGTTCGTCGGTGCCGAACCAGTGCTGGTTCGCGAGCGTCGGCGGCAGGCTGATCGCGCCCCAGTCGCTCGCGGCGGGATCGGCCGCGAGCAGCCACGGGCCGACGAAACACGCGAGCGTGATGAGCGCGAGCAGCACGAGGCTGAACACGGCCGCGCGGTTGTGAAGAAAGCGCGCGAACGCGAGCGCGAGCGGCGAGCGCGAACGCGGCGGCGAGTCGGTCTGCACGGGCAGACTGACGACGGGAGTGGTCGGAGTCATCGCAGTGCCTCGCTCAATAACGGATGCGCGGATCGAGCCACGCGTACGCGAGGTCGACCAGCAGGTTGAACAGCACCGCACAGACGGTCGTCAGCACGACGAGGCCGAGCACCAGCGTGTAGTCGCGGTTGATCGCGCCGTTCACGACCAACTGCCCGAGCCCCGGCAGCGCGAACACCGATTCGGTGACGACGGCCGCCGTGATCGACGTGATGCAGACCGTGCCGAACAGCGACACGACCGGCATCAGCGCGGGCTTGAGCGCGTGGCGCAGCACGATCGTCGAGCCCGGCAGGCCCTTCGCGCGCGCGGTGCGGATGTAGTTGCTCGACAGCGTCTCGATCATCGAGCCGCGCATCACGCGTGCGAGGAGCGACACGTTGATGAAGGTCAGCAGCACGATCGGCAGCAGCCGGTACTGCCAGCCGCCGTCGCCCCAGCCGCCGGCCGGCAGCCAGCCGTTGCCGGCCGACGTCTTGAGCAGGATCGCGAAGATCCACACCAGCACCGGGCCGAGCACGAACGGCGGCACGACGTTGCCGAAGTTGCCGATCAGCATCACGAAGCGATCGATCAGGCTGTCGCGGCGCACGGCCGCGACGGTACCCAGCAGCACGCCGAACACGATCGAGATCGGGATCGACACACCGCCCACGCCGAGACTCACGGGCAGCGCCTTCTTCACGAGATCGTTCACCGACCAGTCGACGTAACGGAACGACGGGCCGAGATCGCCTTGCAGCAGCGAACCGAGATACAGCAGGTACTGCTTCCACAGCGGCTCGTCGAGGTGGTACTTCGCGTTCAGGTTCGCGAGCGTCGCCGCGGACAGCTGCTTCTCCGTATCGAACGGACCGCCGGGCGTGAAGTGCAGCAGCAGGTAGCAGACGGTGATGACGGCGAGAATCGTCGGCACCGCCCACAACGTGCGTCTCAATGCGTAGGCCAGCATGATCGCTCCGCTCAGTGCTTGATCAGGTACATGTCCTGCGAAGCACGCATGTCGATCACGTTCTTCAGCGAGTAGCCGCCCACGTAGGGCTTCACGAGACGGTCCGCCGAGTACTGGAACAGCGGCACCATCGGCGTGTCGTTCATCGCCGTGTCGTGCGCCTGCGTGAGCAGCGCGGCGCGCGCCTTGTCGTCGAGCTTCTGGTTGCCGTCGTCGACGAACGTGTCGACCTGCTTGTTGCAGTAGCCGACGGTGTTCTGCGAGCTGCCGCAGCGGATCAGGTCGAAGAAGGTCATCGCGTCGTTGTAGTCGGCGAACCAGCCGTCGCGCGCGATCTGCACCTTGCCGTCATGCCGTTCCTTCATCAGCACCTTGAACTCGACGTTCTCGAGCTTCGTGTTGATGCCGAGCTTCGTGCGCCATTCCGATGCGGTGAACAGCGCGACCTTCTTGTGCAGGTCGTTGGTGTTGTACGTGAGCGTGAACGACAGCGGCTTCGCGTCCGAGTAGCCGGCCTGCTTCAGCAGGTCCTTCGCGGTCGAGATACGCTTGGCCATCGGCCACGACGCCCATTCCGGCGTGAACGGCTGCACGCCCTTCGTGCCGTTCGGCATCAGGCCGTACATCGGCTTCTCGCCGGCCTGCGTGAGCTTCGACGTCAGCACGTCGCGATCGATCACCATCGACAGCGCCTGGCGCACGCGCTTGTCCTTGAGCGCCGCGTCGCTGTTGTTCAGGTAGTAGTAATAGGTCGCGAGCTGCAGGCCCGGGCGCAGTTCGCCGCCGAACTGCTTGCTGACCTGCTGGAAGATGCCCGACGGGATCGAGTAGCTGTAGTCGATCTGGCCGGCCTGGTACATGCGCATCGCCGTTTCGTCGCTTTCGATCGGCAGGTACGTGACCTTGTTGATCACGACCTTCGGCGCGTTCCAGTACTTCGCGTCCTTCGAGATCACGATGCGGTTGTTCGGCTGCCAGTCGACGAGCTGATACGCACCGTTGCTGACGATGTTGCCCGGTCGCGTCCATGCGTCGCCGAACTTCGCGACGGTGTCCTTGTTCACCGGCGCGAGCGGCACCATCGCGGTCAGTTCGGGGAAGAACGCGACGGGCACGTCGGTCGTCACTTCCAGCGTGTACGGGTCGACCGCGCGCACGCCGAGCGTCGTCGGCGCGGCCTTGCCGGCGATGATGTCCTTCGAGTTCTTCACGAACTCGACGAGGATCGTGTACTTCGAGCCCGTCTTCGGATCGACGAGGCGCTGCCACGCATAGACGAAATCGGCGGCCGTCACCGGCTGGCCGTTGCTCCACTTCGCATCGTGGCGCAGCTTGAAGACCCACGTTTGCGGTGTCTTGCGCTCCCACGACTGCGCGACGCCCGGCACGACCTGGCCGGCTGCATCGATGCGGGCGAGCCCTTCGAACAGATCGAGGCCGATCGTGTTGCCGGTCCACGACTCGATGTGCGCCGGGTCGAGCGACTCGACTTCGGCGGGCACCTGGCGCGTCAGGTCCTGTTGAGGAGCGAGCGCGACGTTCGACGGAACGGTCACGGCGTGAGCGGCGGGCGTCGTCAGGGCGAGCGCGGCCAGCACGGCCGACATGGCATGCAAGGATTTCATCGTGGCGGTCTTGAGAAGGTTGTTCGGTGAGCGATGCGCGGCGAATGCCGCGGTTACGCGTGAGACGCTGACGGGTTCAGCGATTGAGGAGGCCCGTGATTCTCGTATTGCATCTTAGTATTCCTTACGTTTCTTTCGACAGGCATTCCGTCTCGGAAACGAAGGAATACCTGTGCGTTAGAACAGCCGCGGTGTACCGACCCAGACCACCACCGACTCGATCTTCGCGGTGTTGACCCAGCTGTGCGGGACCGTCGACTGATAGTGCGAACTGTCGCCGGCCTGCAGGACGAACGTCTTGCCTTCCAGCGTCAGCGACACTTCCCCTTCAATCACATACAGGAACTCCTCTCCTGCATGTGTCGTCACTTCAGACCGCTTCTGCCCCGGCGGCATCCGCACGAGGATCGCCTCGAGCTGACGCCCTTCGGTCACGTTGGTCAGCCTCGCGAACAGGTTCGCCGAATCGGCGAATCCGAAGAAGCGCAACTGATCGCCTCTGCAGACCGAGCGTTCCTCGCTCGGCGTATCCACGAAGTACTGCACCGTCACGCCGAGCGCCTGTGCGATACCGGCCAGCGACGTCAGCGACGGCGACGCGAGCCCGCGTTCGACTTGAGACAGAAACGGCTTCGAAATCCCCGCGGCGGTAGCGGTGTCGTCGAGCGTGCGCTTGAGTCGTTGGCGCAACGCGCGGATCTTGCTGCCCAGTGCTGCGGCAGCGTCTGCCGACTGCGAGTTTTCAGTGGGGGGAACCATAGCAGGCCGAAAAGTGGTCGTCAAAAAATGTTTGATGGAAAGTAACTAAGTTAGATCGATTTGGCTTAGTCTTCGGTTTCGCACACGTCTTCGGTGTTGAGCCCGGTGCACTAAACAGGGCACGAAGCGAGCGAAACGACGCGCTATCTTGCCAGACTCGCCCGCTTCACAGGCAAGCTGCAAGCGGCTCTCCGGGAATTTGCGGAGAACGGGCGCGAAGCTTACAAATAGATGATGAGACAAATGTTCCTGAAAGCTGCTGCCATATCGGGAGTTTCCCTGAGTGGCGCGGACCTGACGCACCGGACCGGCAAACGTTACCATTCGCGCGCCGGTCGGGGCCTTGCACCGCCTTGCCTGGCGGCGTCCGACCCCGGCCCGGGCTAACCGCCCGACTGCTCCATCGCCGACGCAAAGCCTACCCGGCCACAGTGCTCCGGCGCCAGTTCGACCCCCAAGGCGACGCGCGATCCGCGCCGTCCGTTTCAAACGAGATTGATGATGCACGCACCTGTTTCACAGACCCGATCGTTTACGACGGTCTTCCTTATCGAAATGTGGGAGCGCTTCGGCTATTACGGCATGGCCGCGCTCCTGGTCCTCTTCATGGTCGACCGGCTCGGTTTCACCGACAGCCATGCGAACCTGACCTGGGGCGCGTTCACCGCGCTCGTCTACGCGTCGCCGTCGATCGGCGGCTGGATCGGCGACAAGGTGCTCGGCGCCCGTCGCACGATGATCATCGGCGCGGCCGTGCTGTGCGCCGGCTACCTGATGCTGGCGGTGCCGAACGACGCGCTGGCATACATGTATGCGTCGCTCGGCGTGATCGTCGTCGGCAACGGCCTGTTCAAGGCCAACGCGGCGAACCTCGTGCGCCGCATCTACGAAGGCGACGATGCGCGCATCGACAGCGCGTTCACGATCTACTACATGGCGGTCAACATCGGCTCGACGGTGTCGATGCTCGCGACGCCGTGGATCAAGGATCACTGGGGCTGGCACACTGCGTTCGCGGTCTGCTGCGCCGGCATGCTGCTCGCGATCCTGAACTTCATGCTGATGCACCGCACGCTCGCGCACATCGGCTCGCAGCCCGACGACGAACCGATCCGCTGGAAGCGCCTCGGCGGCGTGGCGGCAGGCGGCGTCGCGCTCGCGCTGATCACGCTCTACGTGCTGCAGCACAAGCAGCTCGCGGTCGCGAGCGTGTGGACGGCCGCATTCGCGATCCTCGCGATCTTCGCGTACATGATCGCGAAGTCGGAACGCTCGGAGCGCGCGGGCCTGATCGCGGCGCTCGTGCTGATCGGCCAGGTGATCCTGTTCTTCATCTTCTACGTGCAGATGTCGACGTCGCTGACGCTGTTCGCGCTGCGCAACGTCGATCCGCGCTTCATGCTGTTCGGCACGACGCTGTTCACGTGGAGCGCCGCGCAGTTCCAGGCGCTGAACCCGATCTGGATCATGATGCTGAGCCCGGTGCTCGTGTGGGTCTACAACGCGGTCGCGAAGAGCGGCCGTGACCTGCCGGTCGCGGCGAAGTATGCACTCGGCTTCGGAGCAGTGGCGGCCGGCTACCTGGTGTTCACGATCAGCGGCCGCTACGCGGTGGACGGTCGCGTGTCGTCGTGGTTCATGGTGTGGGGCTACGGCCTCTACTCGCTCGGCGAACTGCTGGTGAGCGGTCTCGGCCTCGCAATGATCGCCCGCTACGTGCCGGCGCGCATGAGCGGCTTCATGATGGGTGCGTATTTCGTCGCGACGGGTGTGTCGCAGTATCTGGGCAGCGTCGTCGCGAACTTCGCGCAGATGCCGTCGCACGACCTGCCGGCCACCGAATCGCTGCCGCTCTACCTGTCGCTGTTCGAGAAGCTCGGCTGGCTCGCCGCGATCGGCATGCTGCTCGCACTGCTGCTGCTGCCGATGATGAACCGCCTGTCGCGTCAGCATCAGCGCTGCGCGGAAGAGCGCCGCGAGGAAGAAGCCGTTCAGGCGCAGGCGATGGCCTCGGCGCAGTAAGTACTATCCCTCGGCGTGCGGCCTGCACGCCACATTCTCCCGCCAGCGCGGCCAGCACGTCCTACACTGGTTGCAACGGCGCATCCGCTCCGTCGCGATGCGCACTGGCGGGAGAAGATCATGAAAAGCAAAACGACTCGGCTCTTGAGGATACTGTCGGATATCCGGCACGCGCAGCGCTGCACCGCGTTGCGCGCCGCCCGGGCCGCGGCCGAAGCCGACGCGGTGCTCGCGGAGCAGGACGATCCGAAGTCCGACGAACGCGACGACGCCGAATCCGACGACGCGACCGCCGTCCCCCGCTCCCGCATCGGCTCACCTCACTGAGCGCACCTGCGCCGCGCGGCACCCTGCGTGCCGCCTCCGTGCTTCCGCGTTGCCGATGCTTCCGTGCCGCTCATGCGGTCGCGCCGCGCCAGCGCGCGAACCACGTTCCCGAACCCGCCACGGCCATCATCAGCCCGACCGCGCATGCGTCGGCCGCGAAGCCCACGCCGATGTGCCGCAGCTCGGCGCCGTTCGCGACCGGATGCAGCAGCGAATCGATGACGAGCGAGATCGCCGCGCCCGCGACGAAGCAGATCAGGCCGCGCCGGCCGACCGCGACGACGGGCTGAACGGCCTGCGCGATGCGCGCGATCCAGCCGCGGCGCACGCAATCGGCCATCAGCCACGCGATCGCCGCGAAGCTCACGATGCGCGGCAGCGCGAGATCGCGCTTGAGCACGCCTTCCGGCACCGGCAGCCCCGAGAACAGCTTGTAGCTCGCGCAACCGAGCACGATCGCGCACGCGACACCGGTCGCCGCGGCGCTCCAGCGCCCGAGCGCGACGTGCCGGTAGAACGGCTGGCAGCGCGCGAGCACGCCGGCGACGAACATCAGTTGCCATGCAAACGGGTTGAAGCTCCAGCGAAACCCGTCGGTGTCCAGCAGTTCGGGGCCGAGCCAGCCGGCCGCGAGCCACGACGCCGCGCTCGACGCGACGAGCAGCCACGGATGGCGGCGCGCGAACGGCACGATCACCGGCGACGCGAGCGCGAACAGCACGTACATCGGCAGCACCGACGCGAGATACGGCTGGCGCTGGAACGTGAGCAACTCGGCCGCGCCCGTGAGCGGCGACGCGAGCATCACGCTGACGTCGTCGAGCGCGAGGTTCGGCGCGTCGATCCCGAAATGGTCGAGCACGGCGGACACGACGAGCATCAGCGTCGACGTCGCGAGAAACGCGCGATAGATCTGCATCGCGCGGTGCACGAACCGCCGCTGCGCGGCGCGCGCGCCGTGCCGGTCGGCGATCGCGCCGTACGCGCTCGCGGTCGCGAAGCCGCCGAGGAACACGAACACCTCGGCCGCGTCGCACAGCGCGAATGCGTGGAGCGTCACGCGCGACAGCATGCTCGCGCCGATGTGATCGACGACGATCATCAGCAGCACGATGCCGCGGAAGAAGTCGACTTCGATCAGGCGGCCGCCGCGCGCCGGCGGCATCGGGACGGCGGGCGGCATGCTCAACGACATGGCCGCACCTGCGCGACGACGGCGCGGCACGCACCGGTGGAAGATTCGGAAAGGAGAAGGCGAACGCGATCGGCGGCGATGCGCGTATGCTCGCATCGCGCCAATCCGGCCGGCCCGGCACGGAAATGACCGTTCATGGAAAAGCCGCATACGAAGAAAAGACGGTCAGGTCAGTCTAGCGGCCGGTCGGGGGATACCCTAAGTAACAAAGTGCAACGGAATCTTCTATTCGATTACAGGCGTGACGTCGACGATACGAAGCTGGCAAGGCCGCCAGCCGGGCGTCAGCACGATGCCGGTTCGACGCCGGCATCGCGAGATTCGACGCAACGCGCGCGCGATGCGCGGCGCGTTCGCTGCCGCCGTCGCCCCGCCGCGCGAAGACGCTCAGCCGCGCATCGGCAAGCGCCGCATCAGCATCGCGCTGTGCCACGCGGTCAGCGCGACGGCGGCCCAGATCGGCCCGTACGTCGCGAGCTGCGCGACGCTCAGCGTCTCGCCGAGCAGCAGCAGCGACACCGCGACGAGCAGCACCGGCTCGACGTAGCCGAGGATCCCGAACAGCGCCATCGGCAGCATCCGGCTCGCCTTCAGGTAGCTCGCGAGCGCGAGCGTGCTGAGCACGCCGAGCCCCGGCAGCAGCACGGCCCACAGCAGCGGATGGCTGGCGACCGGCGTCGCGCTTGCCGACACCATCGCGAGCGCGACCGGGCACAGCAGCGCGATCTCGAGCGCGAACGCGGCGAGCGAATCGGCGTTGATCCGGCGACGCAGCACGAAATACGGCGGATAGCCGAGCGCGACGACGAGCGTCGGCCACGCGAACGCGCGCGTCGCCCACACCTCGTGCGCGACACCGAGCGCCGCGCAGGCGACCGCCGCCCATTGCAGCGGATCGAGGCGTTCGTGATAGTAGAAGCGGCCGACGAGCACCATCGTCAGCGGCAGCAGGAAATAGCCGAGCGACACTTCGAGCATGCGCCCGTGCAGCGGCGCCCACAGGAACAGCCACAGCTGCAGGCCGAGCAGCGCCGCGCTCGCCGGCAGCGCGATCAGCAGGCGCCAGTCGCGCACGCCGCGCCGCACGAGGTCGACGAGCGCCGGCCAGCGGCCGCGCAGCGCGATCAGCGCGAGTGCGCCCGGCGCGGTCCACAGGATGCGCCACGCGAAGATGTCGAGCCCGGTGAGCGGCGCGAGCAGTTTCGCGTAGGCGGACATCAGCGCGAACAGCGTCGACGCCATCACCGACAGCGCGATGCCGCGACCGGCCTCCGGATACCCCGTCATGTTGTTTTCGCCTTACTGCTGCTGGAAGCGCTCGAAGCGCTTTTCGACCTGACGCTCCTCGAACGTCACCTCGGTCACGTGCGCGGACGGCGGCCCGTGCCGCAGCCAGGCGAGCATCCGGTCGATCTGCGCGCCGGGGCCCTGGATCATCGCCTCGACACTGCCGTCCTCGAGATTCGCGACCCAGCCGCGCAGCTTCAGCGCGTGCGCCTCGCGCACCGTTGCGTGACGAAAGCCGACGCCCTGCACGACGCCGCGCACCCGCACGTAGTAGGTCTCGATCCGTTCGTCCAGTTCATTGCGGCTCATCGCGTCGCCCTCCCGTAGCATTCAAGCCCGGCATTGTAGTCGCGTCGGCGGCTTCGCACACGCGCCCGGCAAGCGGGCCGCACGCGGCCGCCGACGCCCGCCGCGGCCGCCGCGCGGCGCTCGCGTCGCCGGGCGCGCCGACCACGTACAATCTCGCCGACGCACAACCGCCGCGCCGCCCGCGCGCGGCCCTGAAGGAAACGCATGACTGATACCTCCCGCGATCTCGTTCTCGTCACCGGCGCGTCCGGTTTCGTCGGCTCGGCCGTCGCACGCATCGCGCAGCAGAAAGGCTATGCGGTGCGCGTGCTGGTGCGCCCGACCAGCCCGCGCACGAACGTCGCGGATCTCGACGCCGAAATCGTCACCGGCGACATGCGCGACGAGACGTCGATGCGCGCCGCGCTGCGCGGCGTGCGCTATCTGCTGCACGTGGCGGCCGACTACCGGCTGTGGGCGCCGGATCCGGACGAGATCGAGCGCGCGAACCTCGAAGGCGCGGTCGCGACGATGCGCGCCGCGCGTGCCGAGGGCGTCGAGCGGATCGTCTACACGAGCAGCGTCGCGACGCTGAAGGTCACGAGCGCCGGCGATCCGTCCGACGAGAACCGGCCGCTGACCGCCGAACAGGCGATCGGCGTGTACAAGCGCAGCAAGGTGCTGGCCGAGCGCGCGGTCGAGCGGATGATCGCCGACGAAGGGCTGCCGGCCGTGATCGTCAACCCGTCGACGCCGATCGGCCCGCGCGACGTGAAGCCGACGCCGACCGGCCGCATCATCGTCGAGGCCGCGCTCGGCAAGATTCCCGCGTTCGTCGATACCGGCCTGAACCTCGTGCACGTCGACGACGTCGCGCACGGCCACTTCCTCGCGCTCGAGCGCGGCCGCATCGGCGAGCGCTACATCCTCGGCGGCGAGAACCTGCCGCTGCAGCAGATGCTGGCCGACATCGCGCAGATGACGAACCGCAAGGCGCCGACGATCGCGCTGCCGCGCTGGCCGCTCTACCCGCTCGCGGTCGGTGCGGAGGCCGTCGCGAAGTTCACGAAGAAGGAGCCGTTCGTGACCGTCGACGGCTTGCGGATGTCGAAGAACAAGATGTATTTCACGTCCGCGAAGGCCGAGCGCGAGCTCGGCTACCGCGCGCGTCCGTACCGGGAAGGACTGCGCGACGCACTGGACTGGTTCGGCTCGGCGGGCTATCTGAAGTAACACAAAGCGGCGTGCGTCACGCCGCTTTGCGCACTTTGTTACACGTCGCTGACGGACCGGCACCGGCGCAGCGGTTAAAATCGCGGGTCTTACGCAGAGAAGACACGCATGAACCTGAACGAACAGATCGATTCGCTCAACGCGGGCGTCGATCGGCTCCTCCACGATCACCACGCCGCGCAGCAGGCGGCACGCAGCGCGGAAGCGTTCGCGCGCGCCGCCGCGGCTGAAGCCCAGGCCGCCGCCGCCCGTCACGCCGCCGCCGAGACCGAAGCCCAGGCCGCCGCGCAGCGCCACACGGCCGCAGCCGCCGACGCCGAAGCCGCGCAGCAGCGCCACGCGGACGCCACCGCCGCGGCCGAAGCCGCCGCCCAACGCCACATCGAAGCCACCGCACAGGCCGAGGCCGCCGTCCAGCGGCACGCCGAGGCGACCGCGCTGACCGAAGCGCTCGCCCAGCGTCACGCGGATGCCGAAGCCGCGTCGCAGCGTCATGCGGCCGCGATCGCCGAAGCCGAGGCCGCCGCGCAGCGTCATCACGCCGCCGCGACCGAAGCGGATGCAGCCGCGCAGCGTCATGCGGCGGCCGCCACGGAAGCCGAAGCCGCCGCGAAGCGCCATGCCGAAGCAACCGCCGAGGCCGAGGCCGCGACGCAGCGTCACGCGGCCGCGATCGCCGAGGCGGAGGCACTCGCGCAGCGTCACACGCAGGCGATCGCCGAAGCGGAAGCCGCCGCGCAGCGCCATGTCGAGGCAACCGCCGAAGCCCAAGCCGTCACGCAACGTCACACCGAAGCGATCGCGCAGGCCGACGCGGCCGCGCAACGCCACGCGGCGGCGACTGCCGAGGCCGAGGCCGTCGCGCAGCGCCACACCGAAGCGATCGCGCAGGCCGAAGCGGCCGCCGAGCGTCACGCGAAGGCGATCGCCGACGCGGAAGCGCTGGTCGAAGCCGTCGTGAAGGACGCCGCGACGAACGCGGCGGCGGTGGCAGCCGCGCCGGCCGTCGCGGCCGAAGTCGTCGAACCGGTTGTCGAGCCGGTGGCACACGCAGCCGTGGCGGTGACCGCCGACGAAGCCGCGGCAGCGCCCGCCGATGCCGGCACCGCCGTCGTCGCGCCGGCCGCCGACACCGCAATCGAAGTCGCCCCCGCAGCCGAAACAGCGGACGCCGTCGCCGACAAGCCGACGCTGCACGTCGCCCGCCCGTCGCAGAACGAACTGACGCTGACCGTCAACGGCCAGTCGATCACGCTGCACCCGGAGCAGCTCGGTCAGCTGATCGAGGAACTCGCGCATGCGCGCGCGTCGATGCAGCCGGAACCGCCGCCGGGCATCCCGGCCGGCTGGCGCTTCGTGACGACGAAGAACCCGATGATGGCCGTGCAGAAGCAGTCCAACGGCGACCGCCTGCTGGTCGCGCGCCACACCGGCTACGGCTGGGTGCCGTTCACGTTCTCGCCGGACGTCGTGATCCAGATGTACATGATGCTGACGCAACGGTAAGCACGTGCGGCGGCGCCGCCGCATATGACAAAGCCCGATCGATTCACAATCGATCGGGCTTTTTGCTTTCCGAAATCCGGAGGAACGACCGGCATCCGCCGGCGTGCGTCAGCGCTCCACCGGCGCCTGCACGCGCGCCTTCCACTGGCCGCCCTTGCCGCGCCAGTAGCGCCACGCGGACGCGAACGTCGCGCCGACGTAGAACAGCGCGACGAGCGGCAGCGCCGGCGCCCACAGCGGCGAGCGGCGGTAGTAGCGCAGCATCGGCGCATATGCGGTGCACATCGACGCCCATGCGAGCCACGCCGGCCAGGCGCGCGCGCCGTATGCGAGCGCGGCCACGGGCGGCACGAGGTAGATGATCGTCATTCCGAGCAGCGTGCCGGCGAGCAGCAGCGGCGAATAGTGGAGCTGCGTGAACGCGGTGCGCGCGATCATGTTCCAGATGTCGCGCCAGCTGTCGTACGGCCGCAGCGACACGCTGCGGTCGGCCAGATCGAGCCGGATCGGATGCCGGCCGCTGCCGCGATGCTTGATCTGCGCGGCGAGACTGCAGTCGTCGATCAGCGCGCCGCGGATCGACTCGATGCCGCCCGCCTCCTCGAGCGCGCTGCGCTTGACCAGCATGCAGCCGCCCGCGGCGCCGGCCGTCCTGTTGCGCGGATTGTTGATCCACGAGAACGGATAGAGCTTCGCGAAGAAAAATACGAACGCCGGGATCAGCGCCTTTTCCCAGAACGAATCGCAACGCAGCCGCACCATCAGCGACACCAGGTCGCGCTGTTCGGCCTGCGCGCGCGTGACGAGTTGGGCGACGGCGTTCGGCGGATGGCCGATGTCGGCATCGGTCAGCAGCAGATAGTCGGCCGGCAGCCCGAGCGTGCGCACCGCGGCGATGCCCTGCGACTGCGCCCACACCTTGCCCGACCACCCCGCCGGCAGCGGCTTCGCGGCCAGCACCGTCAGGCGGTCGGCGCGGTTGATCGCGAGCGCGGCGGCGCGGGCCGCATCGGCGGTGCCGTCGTCGCTGTGGTCGTCGACGATGATCAGATGAAAGTCGCCCGGATAATCCTGCTCGAGCAGCGACGTCGCCGCCCGGGCGATCACGTCGACCTCGTTGCGCGCCGGCACGACCGCGACCACGGCCGGCCAGCCGGCCTCGGCCGCGGCGCCGCGCGCCTCGGGCGGCAGCGCCCGCGCGGGGCGCGCGCGCCAGAAGCCGCCGCGCGCGACGAGCAGCACGATCCAGATCAGCAGCGACAGGCCGGATACCAGGAAGGTAATCGCCAGCATCATCGGCACGCCTCCTGCCGGATACCGGCGTGAGCGGCGCCGGATCGTCCGGTCATAATCGGGGTCGGAGTGAAAACACCCATGACCGCATCGGCGGCAGGGCAATACGCGTAAGAATCGACGGTCATCGAATGGCCTTGAAATGAGCGCGACGCCGGGCAGCCGGACAGGTTGCCCGCGAAACCGCGCAGTTTACCGGGTTCCGCGCGCGCGAGCGCCGACGCGGCTCTGCGGCGGATGCAACACGGCCGATACGGCACCAGAGCAAGGACGGCGCGATAGGGTTAAAATGCGCGATTAATTCGGGGTTCCGGGGCCTGGCCTGGCCGGTTCGTTTCCTGCCTTCATAACATCAAGCCGGGGCGAGCGAGCAGTGCCAGCTCCTCGAACCCCGGCGTCTGTCGTCGGAGTTCGCTCACTTATGCGAGTCATCCTTGCCCAGCCCCGCGGCTTCTGTGCGGGGGTTGTCCGTGCGATCGAGATCGTCGATCGCGCGCTGCAACAGCACGGCGCGCCGGTCTATGTGCGTCATGAGATCGTGCATAACCGGCATGTCGTCGAAAATCTGCGTAATAAAGGGGCACGATTCGTTGAGGAGCTCGACGAGGTGCCGCATGGCGCCGTGGCGATCTTCAGCGCGCACGGTGTCGCCCAGACGGTCGAACGCGACGCCGAAACGCGCGGGCTCGACGTGCTGGACGCAACCTGCCCGCTCGTCACGAAAGTGCACGTGCAGGGCCGCCAATACGTCGCGGCGGGCCGCCGGCTGATCCTGATCGGCCATGCGGGCCATCCGGAAGTCGAGGGCACGATCGGCCAGATTCCGGCCGAGGTGATCCTCGTGCAGAGCGAGGCAGAAGTCGATACGCTGACGCTGCCGGTCGACACGCCGGTCGCGTACGTCACGCAGACGACGCTGTCGGTCGACGACACGCGCGGCATCATCGAAGCGCTGCAGCGCCGGTTCACCGACATCGTCGGCCCGGACACGCGCGACATCTGCTACGCGACGCAGAACCGCCAGGCCGCCGTGCGCGAGCTGAGCGGCCAGGTCGACGTGCTGCTGGTCGTCGGTGCGACGAACAGCTCGAACTCGAACCGCCTGCGCGAGATCGGCACCGAAAGCGGCGTGCCGAGCTATCTCGTCGCCGACGGCTCGGAAGTGAAGCCCGAATGGTTCGCGGGCGTGCAGACGGTCGGCCTGACCGCCGGCGCGTCGGCACCCGAGGAAATGGTTGAGGATGTAATCGGCGCGCTGCGCGCGCTGGGGCCCGTCGATGTCACGACGATGGCGGGCCGCGAGGAAAAAGTCGAATTCAAGTTGCCGGCGAAGCTTACGCAAGCTGTCGCCCGCGAAGTTTAAGGAGGACAACTCTTGTCTATTCCGCTGCTCCAGCAAGTCCGCGTCGGCGCATACATCATGCGCCAACACCTGTCCGGCAACAAACGCTATCCGCTCGCGCTGATGCTCGAGCCGCTGTTCCGCTGCAACCTCGCCTGTAACGGCTGCGGCAAGATCGACTATCCGGACCCGATCCTGAACCAGCGCCTGTCCGTCGAGGAATGCCTGGAAGCCGTCGACGAGTGCGGCGCGCCCATCGTGTCGATCGCCGGCGGCGAGCCGCTGCTCCACAAGGAGATGCCGGAGATCGTCAAGGGCATCATGAAGCGCAAGAAATTCGTGTACCTGTGCACGAACGCGCTCCTGATGGAAAAGAAGATGGACGACTACCAGCCGAATCCGTACTTCGTCTGGTCGGTCCACCTCGACGGCGACAAGGACATGCACGACCATTCCGTGTCGCAGGAAGGCGTGTACGACAAGGCGGTCGCGGCCATCAAGGAAGCGAAGCGCCGCGGCTTCCGCGTGAACATCAACTGCACGCTGTTCAACGATGCGATCCCCGAGCGCGTCGCGAAGTTCTTCGACACGCTGGGGCCGATCGGCGTCGACGGCATCACCGTGTCGCCGGGCTATGCGTACGAGCGCGCGCCGGATCAGCAGCACTTCCTGAACCGCGACAAGACGAAGAACCTGTTCCGCGAGATCCTGAAGCGCGGCGAAGGCGGCAAGCGCTGGTCGTTCAGCCAGTCGTCGCTGTTCCTCGACTTCCTGGCCGGCAACCAGACGTACAAGTGCACGCCGTGGGGCAACCCGGCGCGTACCGTGTTCGGCTGGCAGAAGCCGTGCTATCTGGTCGGAGAAGGTTACGTGAAGACCTTCAAGGAACTGATGGAAGACACGAACTGGGACAACTACGGCGTCGGCAACTACGAGAAGTGCGCGGACTGCATGGTCCACTGCGGCTTCGAAGCCACCGCCGTGATGGACACGATCGCGCATCCGCTGAAGGCGTTTGCCGTGAGCCGGAAGGGTATCAAGACGGAAGGCGCATTCGCGCCGGACATCTCGATCGCGAAGCAGCGCCCGGCCGAGTATGTGTTCTCGCGCCACGTCGAGATCAAGCTCGAGGAAATCCAGCGCGCCGGCAAGGGCAAGCTGCAGAAGCCGGCGAAGCCGGCAACGGCGGCTTAAGCGCGTATCGCCACGCGGAGGTTCGCGCCTCCGCGTCGGCCCGCATCGAAGAAGCGCCACGGAGTTCGCTCCGTGGCGCTTTTGTTTTGATGGGCGTCGTCGCAAGGCCGCGTGCATTCGCGCACGCATGAGCATGCGAATGCCCGCACGCTAGTGTCTCGACTCGGCCGCCGCGATCAGCTGCCATGCGGTCGGTCCGCGATCGACCAGCGGGTCGGACGGCGGATCGAAATCGTGACGATGCGCGTCGTCGGACGGCAGCGCCTGCGACTTCGCGATGCCGATCTCGTCGCCGCATACGGTGCATCGATAGATGCCCGCAACCGGCGTCTCGCTGCCCGGCGGCAGATTCTCGTTGAATGCGCGGCCGCTTCCGCACGTGAAGTAGCCACCGATCCTGTATAGCGCCATCGCGCCTCCTGACTGAAACGAATGCATTCGCGGCGACACGCACGATCGCCGCGAACGCGAGGATGGATGGTCATCGACCGAACCCGTTGGCGGCGAGCGTCAGCCCCGGAGAACGGAACGCGCATGAAACGCAGCCAGGGCTCGGTCGCGTTGCCACCGCTCAATGCAGAACGGCCGCTTCCCGCATCCGGGCCGCCGGCTGCGCGACCAGCCCCGGCTGCTCGCTCGATGCGAACGCGCACACGTGGCGCCACAGCTCGGCGAGCCGGTGCCGCGTGAGCGTCGCGACGCACGCGTCGTTCGCCGCGAGCACACGTTCGAGCGCCGCGCACTCGTCGTCGTGCAGCGTCCATGCGCCGCTTTGCGCGGCGCGCGCCATGCTCGCGTCGAGCACGCGCTCCGCGTCGACGCACAGGTCGACGCTCGCATCCGGGGATACTGCGTCGTCGAGCGAGAGGAACACCAGATAGACGCTCGTGCGCAGCCGCATCAGCAACGTTTCGCTGCCGTGCTCGCCGCGCAGCGCGACGAGCGCCATGTGGCATTTCAGCGAGATGTCGCGCACATGCGCCGGCGGCAACGGCAGCAGCCACTCGCGCGTCAACGGCGGGTGGCGACGGCCTTTTCGGGCGGCCTTCATGATCCGCCCTCGCCTGCCGCGACGTCGTCCACGTCGAATGCCGGCCACGCGGTGCGGCACGCGCGGGCGCCGCGCCGTGCATCGCGACCGCCGTTCGCGCGGCGCCGCGCGCCGCCGTACACGTCGTCCCGTCGCCGCGTCGCACACGCCTGGGGCAGCCGGCGGATCGCGGATGCGCGCAACACGTCGGGGAGTCGGTCAAGGCACGCCATGCTCTGCTCCCGCATCAGAACGTGTTCTCGCCCTTCAGGTAGTACGCGGTCTTCACGAAGAACGCCTTCACCGGATGACCGCTCTGCGCCGCGCTGGCCGCGCGCGCTTCCATCGCGGCCTTCTCCTCGCGCGAGCGGTCGGGCACCGGGTACCTCACGCGTTCGAGCGCACGCTGCATCGCGAGCGGATAGTTCTGGTTGCCGGCTGTCGTCGCACGATAGCCGGCGCGCGTCATCTGCCGCAATTGCACATCGGTTTCGGCACGCGCCGCCGACCAGGTCAACGGCGCAACGTTCGACTGCCTCTCGGTATCGACGGACTGCGCGAAGCTCGCGGCGGGCAGCACGGCAAGCGCGCCGGACAGGACAGCAAGGGAAACAACGGATCGCATCATGGCCTCCAGATGGTTGTTTCCGCATCGATCGTCGTCGTCGATGCGGTGCAATCATCGTATGTCGCGTGATCACGCGCTTGAATAGCCGATTCCGCAATTGATATTTTCGGCACCGACGGACGGGGTGCGATCCGTGCGATTCGCCAATGCTGCCCGAGTGGAATTTCTTTATTTCATTCAACTACCTGATCGCGTTTTTGCAGACGAATCGACGTGTCGTGTGAATCGCTTTTGCGGTTTTTGAAATGACGTATTGCCGATGCGATTTCGGCCAAAGCCCTGCCCGGCGCGGCTTTCGGCGCGATGTCGCACACGCCGGCACAGGCGGGAAACGATTCGACAAATGCGCTCGTTTTCCTGACATACGACAAAACCTCCGCGCCGATTTACCGCTCCGCGAGAAGACGTGTGCGACACGGACGCGCGATAATTGCGCATCGCGCCGTCAGTCACGGCGCTTATCCGTTCCCTATTCTTTTCCCGAGTTCCGCCATGGCTGCCATCGACACCTCCGCCATCGACAATTGGCACGCACACGTCTACTTCGACGCCGCGAGCCGCGACGCAGCCTGGGCGTTCCGCCTCGTCGTCGAAGAACGATTCGGCGCGATCATCGAGCTCGGCCGCTTTCACGAGCGCCTCGTCGGCCCGCATCCGGCCTGGTCGTACCAGATCGCGTTCGACGCCGCGCGCTTCGACACCATCGTGCCGTGGCTCATCCTGAATCACGGCGCGCTCGACATCTTCCTGCATCCGAATACCGGCGACGATCTGCGCGACCATCGCGACAGCGCGGTGTGGATCGGCAAGTCGCATGACCTGAATCTCGGCGCGCTCGCGGGCTGACGAGCCGCACGCGGTCGCATTCGACATACGCGGTATCCACGTTTCGGCCCGAGCTGAAACGTCCGGCGGCGCGGCGTCGATACAGTGGTTCCGTTACCCACGTTTGCCGGAACCCGCCATGACACAAGCCGACACCGATGCACAACGCATCCATCAAGACTGGCACGCCGCCGTCGTCGCGCGCGACCTCGACGCGCTGATGTCGCTGTACGCGGACGACGCGATACTCGAAACGCCGCTGATCGTCGTCGCGCTGCCCGATCACGGCTCGGGCGTGCTGCACGGCAAGGCCGCGATCGGCGCGTTTTTCGCGACGGGCCTGCGCAATCCGGGAAACAAGCTCGGACGCTGGTATCGAACCGGGCTGTTCTTCTCGAACGGCCGGCAACTCACGTGGGAATATCCGCGCGAAACGCCGGAAGGCGATCAGGTCGATCTCGTCGAGATGATGGATCTGCGCGACGGGCTGATCGCGCATCATCGCGTCTACTGGGGGTGGGTCGGGTTCATGGCGCTGCGCGGCGCGGCACGGGCGGCCGGGCACGCATGACGCGCGCCATGCCGCCCGCATGCACGCTCACGCGACATACATCGCGACGCTGACGAACTGGCACAGGCTGCCGGCCAGCACGAAAAGATGCCAGATACCGTGCCCGTGGCGGATGCGCTCGTCGTTGATGAAGAAGTAGATCCCCGCGCTGTAGATGACGCCGCCGGCCACGAGCCATACGGCACCCACCGGCGGCAGCGCATGAATCAGCGGGCGGATTGCAACGAGGGCGAGCCAGCCCATCAGCACGTACAGCACCATCGACACGATGCGCGTGCGCCGACCGAGCGTGAGTTCCTGCGCGATCCCGAACGCGGCGAGCCCCCAGCTCACGCCGAACAGCGACCAGCCCCACGGGCCGCGCAGCGTGACGAGCGTAAACGGCGTGTAGCTGCCCGCGATCAGCAGATAGATGGCTGAATGGTCGCACTTCTGCAGGATCGCCTTCAGGCGCGGGTTGCGCACGCTGTGATACGCCGTCGAGATTCCGTAGAGCAGGATCAGCATCGCACCGTACACGCTGAAGCTCACGATCTTGTAGGGATCGCGGTCGAGCGCGCCCATCGTCACCAGCGCGACCAGCCCTGCCACCGACAGCACCGCGCCGACGAGATGGGAAATGCTGTTGAAACGCTCACCGACATGCACGACGGGTTCTCCTGCGCGGATTCTTCGGGGAAAGAGGATGCCTCATATGATACCGACGCCCGGACTTCTCCGCGCTGGACGAAGTCAAACGCCGCGGTGACGGGCGCCTCGCGCGCACCGCACCGGCCCGCCAAAGAAAAAGCGCCGCGAATGTCTTCGCGGCGCTTTCCGGTCCGTCACCGGACCGCCTCACCGGCCGGCTGCACCGGCCCGGTTCAGCAACACTTCCCTGCCCCCGACCCGTACCGCGCATTCTGACGCTCGCGGAAGAATTCCTCGTACGTCATCGGCTCGCGGTCCGGATGGGTTTCGCGCATGTGCGCGACATAGGTGTCGTAGTCGGGCAGGCCGACCATCAGCCGCAACGCCTGCCCGAGGTAACGCCCCGCACTGCGCAGGTCGCTGCCGAGATCGGTGAACATCGCGGCCTCCCGTTATCGTCCGCTGCCGAGCGCTTGTGCGGCCGGCATCGCTTCGTACGGCGTCTCGCGCACGGTCGGCTTCGACTCGCGACGCGCGCGCAGCACGGCGAGCAGGCCGTACCCCGCGATCGCCACGACGACGAAGATGAACAGGCCGGCCAGCGCCGCATCGATGTAGTCGTTGAAGATGATCCGCTTCATCTGCGCGATCGACTTGGCCGGCGCGAGTACCTTGCCTTCGTCCACCGCGGCCTGCAGCTTCGCCGCGTGCGCGAGGAAGCTGACCTTCGGATTCGAATCGAAGATCTTCTGCCAGCCGGCCGTCAGCGTGCAGATCAGCAGCCATGCGGTCGGCACGATCGTCACCCACGCGTAGCGCTCGCGCTTCATCTTGAACAGCACGACGGTGCCAAGCACCAGCGCGATCGCGGCGAGCATCTGGTTCGAGATGCCGAACAGCGGCCACAGCGTGTTGATGCCGCCGAGCGGATCGACCACGCCCTGATACAGGAAATAGCCCCACGCGGCCACGCACAGCGCGGTGGCGACAAGGTTCGCCGGCAGCGACTCGGTGCGCTTGAGCGCCGGGTGGAACGTGCCGAGCAGGTCCTGCAGCATGAAGCGGCCCGCGCGCGTGCCGGCATCGACGGCCGTCAGAATGAACAGCGCCTCGAACAGGATCGCGAAGTGATACCAGAACGCCATCATCGCTTCGCCGCCGATCACCTGGTGCAGGATGTGCGCCATGCCGACGGCCAGCGTCGGTGCGCCGCCCGCGCGCGCGATGATCGTCGTTTCGCCGACGGCCTTCGCGGTCTGCGTGAGCATGTCGGGCGTCAGCACGAAGCCCCATTGCGTAACCGTGTTCGCGACGGCTTCAGGCGTCGAGCCGAGCACGGCCGCCGGCGCGTTCATCGCGAAGTAGATGCCCGGCTCGATCACGCATGCGGCGACCAGCGCCATGATCGCGACGAACGATTCCATCAGCATCGCGCCGTAACCGATGAAGCGCGCATTGGTTTCGTTGTCGATCAGCTTCGGCGTCGTGCCCGACGAGATCAGTGCGTGGAAGCCCGACACCGCGCCGCATGCGATCGTGATGAACAGGAACGGGAACAGGTTGCCCGACCACACCGGGCCCGTGCCGTCGACGAACTTCGTCAGCGCGGGCATCTTCAGTTCCGGCGCGACGACCAGAATGCCGATCGCGAGGCCGAGGATCGTGCCGATCTTCAGGAACGTGGACAGATAGTCGCGCGGCGCGAGCAGCAGCCACACCGGCAGCACCGATGCGACGAAGCCGTAGCCGATCAGGATCCACGTCAGCTGCGTGCCGCTGAAGGTGAACCATGCGGCGAGCGCCGGCGAATCGTGCACGGTCTGGCCGAACGCGATCGACGCCATCAGCAGCACGAAGCCGATGATCGACACTTCGCCGATGCGGCCCGGGCGGATGTAGCGCGTGTAGACGCCCATGAACAGCGCGATCGGAATCGTCGCGGCGACCGTGAACGTGCCCCACGGCGAATTCGTCAGCGCCTTCACGACGATCAGCGCGAGCACCGCGAGGATGATCACCATGATCAGGAATGCGCCGAACAGCGCGATCACGCCGGGCACCGTGCCGAGCTCCATCTTGACGAGGTCGCCGAGCGAGCGGCCGTCGCGGCGCGTCGAGATGAACAGCACGATGAAGTCCTGCACCGCGCCCGCGAACACGACGCCGGCCAGGATCCACAGCATGCCCGGCGTGTAGCCCATCTGCGCGGCGAGCACGGGCCCGACGAGCGGCCCGGCGCCGGCGATCGCGGCGAAGTGATGGCCGAACAGCACGTACTTGTTGGTCGGCACGTAGTCGAGGCCGTCGTTGTGCCGGACGGCCGGCGTCATCCGCAGCCCGTCGAGCTGCATGACCTTGCTGGCGATGAAACGGCTGTAGAAGCGATATGCGATCAGATATACGCAGACTGCGGCGATCACGATCCAGAGCGCGCTGACGCGTTCGCCGTGCGCAAGTGCGATCGTCCCGAACGCGAACGCGCCGAGCAGCGCGACCGCGATCCAGAGCAGGGTACTGGAAGCCCGATTCATGGCGTCTCCTGGTCTCCAATGTGGTTTTGAGTGGATCCGGCGAGGCGCCGGACCCGCGTGACGTCGATGCGTCGTGCCGCGTCTCGCGGAAGACACGGCGGTGGGCCGTAGTATTCCGCGCGACGGGGGAGGCTTACAAGCGCACAACTACGTATGCGAGGCTACGTAGAATTACGTAGCCGAGGGGCGAAAGCTCGGGTTGCGGCCGCGATCGGCCGACGCGCGGCCGGGCATGCCCCGCGGTTGGCCATGCCCGGCGCATTGCGCGCCGGGTCGGTTGCATCAGTGCTTGTCGTCGAGCTTCTTCGGCTTCGGCGGCGACGGCACCTTCGCGTACTGGAACGCGGGCGTCGCCTTCAGCGCGTCCTTCGTCGCGCCCGGCAGATAGATGTTGCCGTTGCGCACGTCGAGCGACGCGATCGGCACCGCGACGTCATGCGCCGCGACGCCCAGGAAACCGCCGGCCGACACGATCGCGGCCGAGACCGAGCCGTCAGGCGCGACGATCAGGTCGCGCACCGTGCCGACTTTCTGGTTCTGGTCGTTGTACACGGCCTTGCCGAGCACGCTCTTCTTCACGCTCCAGCCTTCGAGCAGCGCCTGCGATTGCTCGACGGTGACGCTGAGTGGCTGGGCGCCCGCGATCTGCGCATGCACGTTGAGGCTCGATACGAGAACGGCGGCTGCGACGATTGTCTTGGTGAAAGCCATGCTGATTGCACTCCGGTTAGGTTGTTGTTGGTGCCGGGAGCGAAGCGGCGCGGGTGCGGTGGCGAATCGGTGAGCACCCCGCGCTTCGTCGATGCAGCAGCGGCCGGCCGCGCCGCCGCTGCGTGTGCGCGCAACGGGCCCGGACGGGCCCGTCGGTTAACGCAACACGGGTCATGGTAGCGCCAGTCGAGAAGTGCTGCCATGAGGCTGCATTGCACAGCGATGAACGAAGATCAATGTCGGCGTGAAAAATGCCGAGGGAGAGTCGGAATCAGACGACGCTCAATGTTTCTCGAGCAGCTTGCGGGACGCGAACAATTCGGCATCGCTACGGATGCCGAGCTTGCGATACGCCGATTGCTTTTGCGCGCTGATCGTCTTGCGGCTGCGGGAAAATTTCAATGCGATATCGGATACCGACATGCCCGCCAGATAACAGCGCAGCACCTCGTGCTCGCGCGGGCTCAGGCGCAGGTCGGCGGACGCTTCCGATTCGGCTGCGGGTGCGTCGTCGCTGACCGCCGGTTTCGGCGCCGTCACACTCTGGACAGGCGTCGCGCTCGCCATCACCCTGCCTGCCAATTCGGCACTGATATACGAACGTCCGTCTGCGACCACACGGATCGCATGCACCAGTTCGCGAAGATTTTCGCTCTTGCCGAAGAAACCGAGCGCGCCTGCGCGCATCGTCATGTTGACGGTCGCAGGCGTATCGCTGCTCGACGTCATCAGGATCTTGCAATCCGGGAAGCGCGTGCTCACCAGCTTGACGAGATTGAGGCCGTCGATCTCGTCCGGGCCCAACGTGTAGTCGAGCAGCACGACGTCGGCGTGATTCGACTCGAGCCAGCTGATCAGATCGCGCGACCTCGCAAAGCTCGCCGCCACTTCGATGCCGGTCCTCTCCGTCAGATAACTCGCGATCCCGTGCTGGACGACGGCATGGTCGTCCAGGATCACGACGCGGATCGGTTGGAGCTCTGGTCTCATTACTACCCCTTTTCATTCTGGCGATACGGCCCATCAACGGTTGGCCGCTTCTTGCCATGGCAAACCGGAACGGATGATCCGGATTAGCTTACCGGCTTTCTGGATAATTTTTAACCCCGCCAGCTAAACAGCCGAGGTGCGAGCAGTCATGGCGGACGCCATGCAGTCCGATTCGGCATCCGCGGCAGCGACAGCATGGGAAACGGCCCGCGCGCCCCGTCTCCGCCACCTGAACGGCATATGTCGCCGGCGCCGGCGCGGCCCGCAACGAATCGCCGAACGCAGGCGCTCGCGTCATCGAAAGGCACGGTTGATGTCGTTGCTCCCGTCTGCACCGCGTTGCGCCGACGCAACAGACCCTTTGTGATGACGACCTCGCTCCGAGTATTTCTCACGCTACCACTGCAGCGCCTGATACAGGTCATCACACGTGCGCGGTTCACGCCTGAGGCGAAGGCGTGGATCACCGCGCATCCGGGCGTGCGCACCTGTGCCGACACGCATTGGCGTCCGTTCGAATTTCGCAAATCAGCTGACTGCGCTTCGAGTATGTCGACAACGTAACATGGGCCAATTCGTACCACGCTCTCATGTCGGGGAAGATCGACATGGCGGCGGACGCGTCAAGAAGCGGCGCCATCGTCAGCCTGCCGTGGTTCGTCGGCACGATGGTCGTCGTCGCAACGGAGCCGTTGAATCTCTTCGGCGATCTTGAGACTCCGACAGACAAGCAGATCGCGCAACGGTAGCGGCAGGCTCGAATAAGCGATCCGGCATGCCGGCGTGCCCGTGATCCTGCTGATTTGCGGCGACGAACGCGGCGGTTGCTTCGGAATCGCTGCTGACGTTGCTCGACGACGTCCTGGAATATTCGCGTCTCGAGTCTCGAAACGTGACGCTCGCGTTCGCGCCGACGTCCGGCCGCGCATGGGCGTAGCGCAGCGCCGACATGATGCGCTGGCGCGTCGACGAGAAAAACCTCAACCCGGAGTTCGAACTCGCGTGCCCACCGCGCTGTGCGTGCCGATCGGTTCGGTGCGCACGCGGCAGATCGTGCTGAACCTGCTTGCCAACGCGATCAAGTTCACGTCGGCCGGCTCGATTGCGCTGCGCGTCGTTTATCTCGACGGCAAACGCGCGCCATGCCAGCTCGCGCGCGATCGAAGTCCGCGACACCGGCATCGGCATTCCACCCGATCGCCAGCGTCGCATTTTCGCGCCGCACCAGCGCGTCGAGCAGCCGGGCAGCCGCCGCGTGAACGGCGGCGGACCGGGACTATCGATCTGTCGGGGACGGGTCGACTTGATGAACGCCATGGAGTTCGCGAAGCCGCGTTTCGACATGCGACGCGATATTGGCGATATCGCCCAGTTTGGCCAGATGCGACGCCCCCGCAATCCGGTGCGCGGCCCGTGCGGCTGCGGCGAAATCGCGCGACAGCAATTCGTTGACAAGCGCGTCGAGATCCTTCGCCACTTCGCGGTCATAGACAGCGTTGAGATCGGCGGCATCGTCGGCATGCGCCGCCGCCGGTTCCATCTCGGCATACGCCGGGCACCACATCGCGATCAGTTGCCGCAACGTTTCGAGCCGCAGCGGCTTGCCCAGCACGCCGTCCATGCCGCTGTCGAAGCAGCGCTCGCGATGCGCGTCCCCGGATACAGCGGAAATCCCGATGATCGGAACGTGTCTGGCCTCGCGTGCCGATTCGTCCTGACGGATCATCTTCGCGAGCGCATAGCCGTCGACGTCCGGCAGATCGCCATCGAGCAGCACGAGGTCGACACGGCCGTCCGCCAATTGACGCAACGCGTCCTCGCCGGTGCCCGCAACGATGCCGACGCAGCCGAGTTCCTCGCATTGCTGCTGCAGCGCGAACTGCACGGTTTCGTGATCGTCGACAATCAGGATGCGCGGTGATTCAGGATGAGCGTGTCCAGGCGGTGCGCCGACCAGCACGGGCATCGATGTGGCGGGCCGCACCGGCAACGGCTCGTCCACTGTCGTGACCGGCAATCGCACCGTCATCGTCGTTTCGACGTGCGGCAGGCTTTGGACGGTGATCGTGCCGTGCATCAATGCGACCAGTTCACGGCAAATCGCGAGACCAAGCCCGCTGCCGTTGACGTCCTGGTGAAGCGAGGCAGGCCCCTGCCAGTATGCGTCGAAGATGTGTTCGATCCGTTCGGGCGCAATGCCGATGCCGGTATCGCGCACCGCGAGGGTCAGCGTGCCATTTTGCCCGTGGCGACCTGAAACATACTCGACGCGCAGCGTCACCGAGCCTGCGGATGTGAATTTGATTGCGTTGACGAGCAGATTCAGCACGATCTGGCGCACACGGACCGGATCGATTGCGACGCGCACCGCCGACGGACAAGCAAAGTCGAGCTCCAGGCTCAAGTTTTTCTCGTCGGCACGCCAGCGCACCATGTCGACCGTATGCCGCGCCCACGACTCAAGCTCGACGGCCTGCGTGGCAAGCCAAACCTTGCGCGATTCGAGGCGGGAATATTCGAGGATATCGTCGAGTAGCGTCAGAAGCGTCTCGGATGCCGAGATCGCCGCATCCGCGCGATTCGCCTGTTGCCCGGTCAACCGCGAGCGTTGCAGCAATTCCAGCGACGACAGGATCGTATGCATCGGCGTGCGGATTTCGTGACTGACGAACGCGAGAAACGTCGCCTTTTCGCGCTCGCTGCGGATCGCGGCCACGCGCGACTTCCACGACAGGAATGCGAGCATCGCGAATGCCAGCAGCGCGGCGGCAATCGCGATCACCTGGGGCGCCCGGTAATGCAGGATCGAACGGAGCGTCGGCTTGCCGTAATCGGCCATCTCGACCCAGTCGCGCGTGAGCTCCGCCGTCTTGCTCACGGGAATGGCCGCGAGCGACTTGTCGATGATCGACGCGAGGATCGGCAGGTCTGCCCGTGTAAGCATCGCCAGCGATACGGGGCGGTCGGCAAGCATCCCCGACATGTAAAGCTGCCCGGGAAACTGCCGCTGCACGATCGGCAGAATCGTGACGTCGACGCCGAGCGCGGCATCGGCCTCGCCGTTGGCAACCGCGGCGAGCGCGAGTTCCTCGGTGTCGAACGTAAGCACGTCGAGCATCACGCCGCTGTTGCGCGTGAAATACTCGACCGCGCCTCGCCCCTTGATCGCGACACGCCGGCCTTCGAGCCGCTTCAGGTTGAAGATCATCGCGGAGTCGTTGCGCGTGACGGCCGTCAGCCGCCCGACCAGGTAGGGCGCACTGACGAGAGCACCGGCGCCGACGCGGTCCGGCACCAGGTCGCGCCATACGCCCGGCAGCAGATCAACCTTGTGCGATGCGAGCGCATCGTACGCGTGCCCCCATTCCGTGCCCGGCACCGTCTTGAACGTCAGCCCGGTCATTTTCGAGATTGCGTCCAGGTACCCTGCGACGAGGCCGGCATGGTTGCCGTTGCGCATGTATTCGATGGGATGCCAGTTCGCCTCGACTGCGATATTGACGACCGGATGCGCGCGCATCCACCGAAGCTCCTCGTCAGTGAAGGTGGGCTTCCAGCAGGCGGTCGCGCCGTTCGCAGGGAGCGACGAGACGACGAACCAAAGGAATATTGCGCGCAAGAGCAGGCGCGGTGCGGCGCGGCACGCGATAAGACGTCCTTCCATGTACGATACGGCGGCCGGAGCGAGTGCATCGGAGACCATGCACGGCATGCGCCGTCGGTTGAGGTTTGCAGATGGGGCGACTCTATCCGACGATCCGCAAATCGGCCGTCCATCCAATCCTATTTCAGACAGACGCCTTAGGAATTGTCCTAATTTTGGCCGGAGGCGAGGGGATTCGCATCAGCAGGATCGCCTACAGCGCGACCGCTCGCCGCACGGCACCTCGGGCGCACGCGCCGCTATTCCAGTCGTTCGGATATCGCCGCTATGCGACGTGCCGCCGCTCGGCACCCGTCTTCGTCGATGGGCCGACCATGACGGCGGCGGGCATCAACCCGCCGCCGTCACTTCACGCATTGCGCGAATACACGCGCCGATGCCGCACCGCCTCCGCCAGCACGTCGAGCACCGGCTCCGTCTGCGTCCAGCTCAAACACGCATCCGTAATCGACACGCCATACTGCAACGGCACGCCGGGCTTCAAATCCTGACGCCCCGCCTCGAGATGACTCTCCACCATCACGCCGACGATCCGGTGCTCGCCCTGCGACAGCTGCCGCGCAAGATCCTGCGCGACTTCGATCTGCCGCTCATGCGACTTGTTCGAGTTCGCGTGCGAGCAATCGACCATCACCTGCTCGCGCAACCCGCTCTTGCGCAGCACCGCGCAGCTCGCCTCGACGTGCTCGGCATCGTAGTTCGGCCCGTTCTTGCCGCCGCGCAGGATCACGTGCGCGTCGTCGTTGCCGCGCGTCTCGAAGATCGCGGCCATCCCCATCTTCGTCATCCCCATGAACGCGTGGCTCGCGCGCGCGGCGACGATCGCGTCCGACGCGACCTGCACGCCGCCGTCGGTGCCGTTCTTGAAGCCGATCGGGCAGCTGAGCCCCGACGCGAGCTGCCGATGGCTCTGGCTCTCGGTCGTGCGCGCGCCGATCGCGCCCCACGCGATCAGGTCCGCGATGTACTGCGGGCTCAGCAGGTCGAGGAATTCGGTCGATGCCGGCAGGCCGAGCGCGTTGATGTCGAGCAGCAGTTGCCGCGCCGCGCGCAGCCCTTCGTTGATGCGGAAGCTGCCGTCCAGGCGCGGATCGTTGATGTAGCCTTTCCAGCCGACGGTCGTGCGCGGCTTCTCGAAGTACACGCGCATCGTGATCAGCAGGTCGTCCTTCAGCGCATCGGCGGCGGCCTTCAGGCGACGGGCGTAGTCGAGCGCCTGGTCGTGGTCGTGGATCGAGCACGGGCCGACGACGAGCAGCAGCCGGTCGTCCCGGCCGTGCAGGATGTCGCCGATCGCGCGGCGCGTGTCCTCGACGAGCGTCTGCGTGGCGGCCGGCACCGGCAGCTCGTCCTGCAGCAGCGCGGGCGAGATCAGCGGACGCACGGCGCCGATGCGGACGTCGTCGATGCGCGTGGTGTCCTGCGTCGCGTCGGCACTGCCTACCTCGCGATCGTGAGAAGGATTGTCGAGGTTCTGCATGGGGGTTCTCCGGGGACGTCTGGAATGATGTGCAGGCTCGATTATGGCACTCGCGCGTGGCGGCAGCGAGGCGCGGCGGGGGAAGGCGACCGGCGTCAAGGCGCCGGATGAAAAAAGGCGATCCGCGAAGGATCGCCCGGCGATTGTGTCGATGCGCGGGGCGGCTAGTGCAGCGTCTCGGGCGCGAGCGAATTGCTCGGCAACCATGCCGTCAGCGCGCAATTGCTCGGCGCGGCCTTGCCGCCGAAGCGGTCGTAGAGCCAGGGCAGCATCCCGGCCACCCACGGCGCGATCGCGCCCGCGTGTTCGAGCGGATATTCGGTGTACACGACCGGCACGCCGCTGGCACAGAACTTCTGCGCGAGCGCGCGTACATCGTACGCGAGCATCACGCCGTCGCCCACCTGGCTGCCGAACGTGCCGTCGAGCACGCCGGCCGTGCCCTGAACGATGTACATCGGAATCGTCGGCGACGGGGCCAGCCCGGCGTTCACCTTGTTCGCGTAGGTCACGTACGCCGGAATGCTGTTGATGTCGTTCGCGTATTGCGGCTTGAACAGCGTCGCCCACCGCAGCCCCGTGTATTTCGGCAGGATGTAGGCGAGCGACTGGTTCTGGATGTCGTTGAATACGGCGACGCCGCTGTCGCTCAGATACGGCGTCAGATCGAAGCCGAAGCCGCGCGACAGCCCGGCGAGCGCGGCTGCCGCGACGCCGCCC
The DNA here is from genome assembly GCF_001522185.1 of Burkholderia sp. RF2-non_BP3. Classification (NCBI taxonomy): domain Bacteria; kingdom Pseudomonadati; phylum Pseudomonadota; class Betaproteobacteria; order Burkholderiales; family Burkholderiaceae; genus Burkholderia; species Burkholderia sp. RF2-non_BP3. Next base: position 229,041 of record NZ_LOSU01000009.1, read on the forward strand.
CAGACGATGCTGCCGTCGACGTAGCGCAGGTTGTGCGCGGGGTCGACCAGCACGCCGCCCTCGGCCGCGCCGACGAGCTGCTTGTTGACGTCCGGCGCATAGCTCGGCGCGAGTTGCGCGGCCCAGTTCGTCGCGATCGCACCGCCGGAATAGCCGATCATCGCGACCTTGCTGGACGGCGCGAGGCCCGTCGACGGCGTGTTGAGCGCCGCGCGGATCGAATCGAGCGTCGTCATCCCGTATTCGGGGCCGGCGGCGAAGTCCGCCGTCTGGCCTTCCGTATCGGGCACGATCACGTTGTAGCCGAGCAGCAGCAGCGTCGACAGCGGGATCGATTCCGCGCTGTAGAGCAAGGTGCCGGCGTTGATGATCTTCGTGACATCGCGATCGCCGGCGATCACCTGCGACGGTTCGTCGTAAGGATTCAGCGAGTCGTAGGCCGACTGGTACGAGATCGCCCGGCCGTTGCTGACCGGGCTCCGGATCACCGACGTCACGTTGACGACCGGCCGGTTCTGCGCGTCGTTGGTGCGATACAGCAACTGCTGGGCGGTCACCGCGGTCGGCATTCCGGCCACGTGATAGGTGACGGTTCGCGTGTTGAGCACCGTCCCGGGTGGAATCGATTTCAACGGCGTGGCGCCCGTATACGTGTAGAACGGGTCGGTCACGGTGGCCGCGCCTGCATGAACCGACGACGTGGCGACGGCCAGCACGGCGGCCGCGATCGTCATCAAACGTTTGGAGGACATCGGAGTTGCCTCTGGGGATAACCTGCTTTTCATCGAGGAAGTTCGCTGTGTTGCGACTTGTCCGGATTGCGGCGTCAAGACGGGTTCCTGGCCATCGGCTGTCTCCTTTGAGTGAAGGGTCCCTTCTGTTTTCGGTATGGAATTTAGTAGGACTGCAAACCGGATGAATTGAAGCACAGCGAGAACGGAATCGATGCGGATTTCCCGTTGTTTGAAGGTAAACGCCTAAACCCCGTCGCGACGATCGCTCTCCGCGAGACGCTCCGGCCGTACGGCCGAGTGTCGCGTATAACTTAGGTATCGTACGATCACGACTGTCCGCCGCCGATGGGGCCCGACGTTCGGCGCGAGCCATCCACGACTCACACACATACATGAAAAAGACACTTGCCGCGTTGCTGCTCTGCATCGCATTGCCTGCGTCGGCCGAGGTCAGCACCGAGGTGCTGTGCTTCAGGACGACCGGCGACAAACCCGTGCGCTTCGAATTGCGCACGTATTACGACGACGTGGCGAAGTGGCAAGGGGGCGTCGTCCGCTACGCGAAATCGAAGCCGGCGATTCCGCTGCTGCTCAAGCACGTGGATCAGGAAGCACTCGCGGAAGGCCGCCCGTACCAGTTCACGACGACGTGGTGGGAAATGGTAGACGGCAAGATCAACGGCGAATACGAAATGATGAGCCAGGGTGCGATCGTCTATTCGATGACGTACACCAATGCGCGCACCGGCAAGAAGACCGATTTCGCGTGGGCGCAGGACGTCGATGCGTCCGAGAAGACGGGGTGCCGCTGGTAGCGCAGGTTCGAGCGGTGTCGGGAGGTGCATTCGTCACCCGGCGCGCCTTGATCCGCGCCGGTGTCGAGTTGGCTCGGGCGGGCGGTCAGCCGGCGTCGCCGGGGGTGTCGACGTCGATCCCGAGTTCGGTCGCCATGCGCTGAACGAGCGCGTTCAGCCGCGCCACTTCATCCGCAAGCCGCTTTTGTTCGGCCTTCAGCGCCTCGAACTCGGACGGCGGAACGGAATCCGCGCCGCCGCCCGTGTCCGAACCGGCGAAGTCGGCGACGTTCACTTCGCCGCACATCAGGTGCATCCAGCGATTCTCGCGTGCACCGGGCGCGCGCGGCAACCGGACGACGAGCGGCTGCGCACGCGCCGCGAGTTCGTCGAGAAACGCCTCGACCGACGAGATGTCGGCGAAGCCGTGCAGGCGTGCGCTGTTCAGGCGCAGTTCGGCGGCCGTCTGCGGGCCGCGCAGCAGCAGGATCGTCAGCAGCGCGATCGCCTGGCTCGGAATCCCGAGCACACGGTTCATGTTGTGCTCGAAACGCGGCACGCGGCTGCTGCTTCCTTCCATCACGAGGCTCAGGTGCTTGAGCCCGTCGAGCGCGGTCGTGACCTCGTCCTCGCTGACGTTCATCACCGGCGAGCGCGCGGTCTTCTGGTTGCAGCCCGAGGTCAGCGCATTCAGCGAGAGCGGATAGGTGTCGGGCACGGTGTGCTGCTTCTCGACGAGCACCCCGAGAATGCGGGCCTCGAGGGGCGTAAGTTCGCGCAAGGCGCGTGGCGTGGGCATGTCCGGCGTGGTGTTCATGGATGCGTCGCAGCGTGCGGCAAGTGAAAGGAAACGGTCGCGCCCCGTCCGGCGTCGCGAACGGGCGAGCCATATGATAGCTCGCGACGTGGGGCCCGGCGCCACGCGCCGCCATGGCGTGCGGACTTGCCGCAGTCCGCTTTCGTCCAACGTATCGGCCGCGCGGCGGTGCATGCGTTCGACGTCGCGAATTCACGCACCGCGCCCGCGCGCGGCGTCGCCCGCGTTTGCGCGTCGCGCGGGCCGGCGCTACGATACGCGTTCACTTTTGGACATGCCGCGCCGCACGCGGCCGACTTCGCCCGCCACGCCAGCACCGCGCATCGCCCGCCCCGCACGCCGTGCCGCGGCGCATGCGCGCCACGCGTCAACACGCTTCATCCGTTCACTCATTCACCACCATGACCACATCCATCTCAGCGCCGCACGTGCGCGCCATCGTCACCGGACACACGCGCGGCCTCGGCGCGTCGCTTGCCGAACAACTGCTGCAGGAAGGCATCGCCGTGCTCGGCGTGTCGCGCAGCCGTCATCCGTCGCTCGCCGCGCAGGCCGGCGACCGTTTCGCCGACATCGAGCTCGACCTGTCGGACACGTCGGCCGTCGCGGCCTGGCTCGCCGGCGACACGCTGCGCCGCTTCGTCGACGGCGCGTCGATCGTGCTGCTCTTCAACAACGCGGGCATCGTCGATCCGATCGGCTCGCTCGACGCGCAGGACCCGGCGCTCGTCGCGCGCGCGGTCGGCGTGAACGTCGCGGCGCCGCTGATGCTGTCGGCCGCGCTCGTGCAGGCGGCGGCGGCGCCGACCGAATGCCGCATCCTGCACGTGTCGAGCGGCGCCGCGCGCAACGCGTATGCGGGCTGGAGCGTCTACTGCGCGACCAAGGCGGCGCTCGATCATCACGCGCGCGCCGTCGCGCTCGATGCGAACCGCGCGCTGCGGATCTGCAGCGTCGCGCCGGGCGTCGTCGACACGGGCATGCAGGCGACGATCCGCTCGACCAGCGAAGCGAACTTCCCGATGCGCGAGAAATTCGACCAGTTGAAGTCGAGCGGCGCGCTGTCGACGCCCGAGGCGGCCGCGCGGCAATTGATCGGCTATGCACTGAGCGACGCGTTCGGTTCGGTGCCGACGGCCGACGTTCGCGAATTGCCCGCAACCTGATCCGGGATAGAATTTCGCGGTTGCCTTCCCCCCGAGGATCCCCCGATGGTCACGAAGACCACCGCTCCGTTCCAGCAGATCAAGACGCTCGTCCGCCAGAATGTCGACGCGGGCGACTGGCGCCCGGGGGACCGCATTCCGTCCGAACTCGATCTTGCCGCGCAATTCGGCGTCGCGCGCATGACGGTCAACCGCGCGCTGCGCGAGCTGACCGAGGAAGGCGTGCTGAAACGCATCGCGGGCGTCGGCACCTTCGTCGCCGAGGTGAAGCCGCAGTCGAACCTGCTGATGATCGCGCACATCCGCGACGAGATCCGCGCGCGCGGCCACGAATATCGCTGCCGCGTGCTCAGCCAGTCGCGCGAGCCCGCGTCGTTCGACGTCGCGGCCGCGTTCGGGCTGGCGGTCAACACGCCGGTCTTCCACGTGGTGTGCGTGCACGAGGAAAACGGCCGCCCGATCCAGTTGGAGGATCGCTACGTGAACCCGGCCGCCGCGCCCGAATTCATCGACCAGGATTTCCAGGTCGAGCCGCCGTCCGAATACCTGTTCAACAACGTGTCGCACTACGAACTGGAGATCGAGCACGTGGTCGACGCGTCGCTGCCGACCGGCGAACAGGCGCGGCTGCTCGACATGCGCGCCGACGAGCCGTGCCTCACGCTCACGCGCCGCACCTGGACGAACGGACTGCCCGTCACGTTCGTACACTTCCTGCATCCGGGCAACCGCTATCGGCTCGGCTCGCGCTTCAAGCCGGGCGCCGGGCGGCACCAGACCTGAACCTCCCGCGACGCTCGAAAACGACCACGCGCGGCGTCCGCTTCATCGCGAAGCGGACGCCGCGCGCGTGATGTCACCTGATGTCGTCGCGATCCGCCGCTTACGCCCGGATCGCCCCGACCTGCCCCGCGCCGCGCGACCACACGACCGGAAACAGCGGATGCTCGAGCGGCGCGCCGTCCGGCAGTTCGTCCGCGAGCCCCGGGAAATCGGGCGACGTCTTCCAGCGGCGCGGCGCGTGACGGATGTCGTCGCCGACGAAGCGGATCGAAAACGCGCGCCGGCGGTTCTGCGTCCCCCCCGACGCGTGCAGCGTCAGCATCCGGAAGCACACCATGTCGCCCGGCTCGAGCGCCCAGTGGCGGATCGGGAACGCCGAGCGGTCGGCCTCGATATCGGGCAGGTCGGCGAGGCTGCCTTCCGGAAACCACTTCGCCTCCTTGTCCATGAACGTGCGCGGCATCAGCCACGGCCCCCGGTGCGAACCCGCGACGAACTCCAGCGTCGATTCGAGCGGCACCGGATCGACCGGAATCCACATGCTGACGTTGTCGTCGCCTTCGATGTTGTAGTACGGCTGGTCCTGATGCCACGGCGTGCGCTGCCGCGTGCCGGGCTCCTTCACCAGAAGATGGTCGTGATGCAGCCGCACCGTCCGCGTGCCCATCAGCGCGGCGGCCACCGACGGCGCGGGCGAGCGCACGATGAAGTCGCGGTACGCGTCGTTGTGCTGCCAGTTGCAGAAGTCCTCGAAGAACCAGCCCGGGTCGTCGGGCCGGCTCGCGACCTTCGCGCGCTCGCTGGGCTGCGCGAGGTTCGCGTCGATGCCGGCACGCAGCGCGGCCACTTCGTCGGGCGAGAAGATGCCCTTGATGCAGACGGCGCCTTCTTCACGGAAGGCGGCGATCAGTTCGGGCGTCACGGCTGTCGCGACGCGGTCCTGGATACTCGTCATGGCTTGCCTGTCGATTGAATGCGTCACGGGGTCACGGTGCGGCGGTCAGCTGCTGCTTCGCGCCGTAGATGTCGAAGTCGAAATATTTCGCGGCGATCTTCTGGTACGTGCCGTTCGCGCGGATCGCGGCGATCGCGTCGTTGAGCCGCTTCTTCATCTCGGCGTCTCCCTTGCGCACGCCCATCGCGACGCCGTAGCCGGTGATGCGCACGTCGGTCACGTCGGGGCCCGCGAACGCGTAGCCCTTGCCGCGCGGTGTCTTCAGGAACGAATAGCCGGCCTGCGTCTTGTCCTGGAAGGTCGCGTCGAGACGGCCGTTCACCAGATCCTGATACACCTGGTCCTGATTCTGGTACGACACGATCGTCACGCCCTTGGTCGCCCATTCGGCCTTCGCGTACGCCTCCTGCGTCGTGCCCTGGTCGATCCCGACGCGCTTGCCGGCAAGCGACGCGGCGGTCGGCAGCAGCTTCGAGCCGGCCGGCGCGACGAGCGCACCCGGCGACGCGTACAGCTTGTTCGAGAAGTCGATCTGCTTGAGCCGCTCGTCGGTGGCCGTCATCGCGGACATGATCACGTCGAACTTGCGCGCGCGCAGCGCCGGAATCATCCCGTCGAAGCCCTGCTCGACCCACACGCATTTCGCGCGCAACTGCTCGCAGATCGCGTTGCGCAGGTCGATGTCGAAGCCGGCGAGCGAGCCGTCGGGCTGTTTCGCCTCGAACGGCGGATAGGTAGGATCGATGCCCCAGCGGATCGTCGCCGTGTCCTGCGCGACCGAGACGAGCGGCGCGAACGCCAGCGCGGAAACGACGAGCTTTGCAGTGCGGTTCATGGTGTGTCCTTGTGGTCTCGACGCGGCGGGCGAGCGCCGGGCGTCCGTTGGGGAGCGTCGTGCCGGCAGGCCCGGCGCGGTACGCGAAAGACTGGGACTTCGATGAAACTGCGATGCAGTCTAGACCGCTCGATTTTCGAGCGCAAGCCGAAGAAATGGAGGCGGAGTGGACGGGCGGGAATTACGCGGAGAAATCGCGCAGAAAGAGCGATCTAACCCGCAAAATATAGAAACTTGCCGGGAGTTTGTGGGTGTTCAGGCGTTTACCCGGTAATGCGCACAGCCCGCGGAGAGCGTATTCGATCGAATATCCACAAGCCGGGACGATCAGAAATCGCCGGCAAATCAGACCGTCGTCCTTCGGGAGTTACCGTGGCCGCGATTCCGACCTATACCGCATCGATGCCACGGTCGAAGCGACTCATGTGATCGGCGTTCATACCCGCCCGCACCGCTTCCACATCATTGCCGCCCGTGCACCGCAATCAGCCGCGCCGCGCAGCCGGTCACCGGGCGCCGGGTCCGGCGAAACCGCGATTGCCCACGGGCTCGGCCCATGTTAAAAATCGTCGCGCGTATTTGAAAATGAAATGTTGCAAGCCGAAAAAGTGCGGATATGAATAGACCTTTGTTCGACCTCGACCTGTTGCGCGCGCTCGTGATGGTCGCCGACTGCGGCAGCTTCACGACCGCGTCCGCGCGCCTGCATTCGACGCAGTCGACGGTCAGCCAGAAGGTGCGGCGGCTGGAGGAGATCGCGGGGCATCGCCTGCTCGACCGCGGCACGCGCGACGTGCGGCCGACCGACGCCGGCGTGACGGTGCTCAGCTACGCGCGGCGCATGATCGCACTGAACGACGAGATGCTGGAGGCGCTGTCGGGCGCGACCGTCGCGCTGACGATCCGGCTCGGCGTGCCCGACGATTTCGCGGCGGGCCGCACGACCCATGCGCTCGCCGCGTTCAAGCGCGATCATCCGCAGGTGAAGCTCGAGGTGATGTGCGGGCTGAGCCGCGACATCTGCGCGGCCTACGATCGCGGCGAGCTCGATCTCGTGCTGATCAAGCAGCGGCGCGACAGCCGCGAGGCGGTGGCGCGCTGGCCGGAGAAGCTGCGCTGGATCGACAGCGCGCAGCATCCGACGATCGAGCTCGATCCGGTGCCGATCGTCGTGTTTCCGCCGCGCGGGCTCTATCGCGACGACATGATCAAGGCGATCGAGGAACGCGGCCGCCGCTGGCGGATCAGCTTCACGACGTCGAGCCTGAGCGGCATCCAGGCGGCCGTCGCGGACGGGCTCGGCATCAGCGTGCTGCCCGCGCGCGTGGTGACCGACGACCACGTGGTGCTGACCGAGGAACACGGCGGCTTCGCGCCGATCGAGAACATGGACATCGCGATCCTGCATCGGCCGACGGCCGATCCGATGGTCAGCGAACTGACGAAGGCGCTCGCGGCGATGCTGGAGCACGAAGAGGATTGAGCGCGGCGATGCGGGTCCGCATCAACCGAGCAACCGCGTAACCGTGGAATGCACGCGCGTCAGAACATCGTGTTCCCGTTCGCCGCCTGCTCCGGCACCGGCTGGTTCACGTCCCAATGCTCGACGATCTTGCCGTGCTCGAGCCGGAAGATATCCATGATCGCGCTACCGCGCGTGCCGGGTTCGCGCACCGCGTGCACGTGCAGGATCACGTAGTCGCCGTCGACGAACGACCGCTTGATCTCGCTGTGCGACTGCGGATACTTGTCGCGCAGAAACGCGACGAACTTGCGGAAGCCGTCGCGGCCGTCGGCCGCGTTCGGGTTGTGCTGCACGTATCGGTCGCCGACATAGGCGAGCGCGGCATCCGCATCCTTCTCGTTCAGGCCTTTCTCGTAAAACGCGAGCACCGTGCGGCGATTCGCTTCCTGCCGCGCGTCGTCGGGGCCGGCCGCCATCGCATGCACGGCCGTCGCCGCGAACGTTGCCGCCGCCATCCATCTGGCGGCGCGTGCCGCCTTCGTGCGCGTGCATCGCATCGTCGTCTCCCCGGAGATCAGGCTGAAGAAGGCCCGATCATACCGGCACGATGCGGCGCTCGGCTCAGATCAGCACGCCGTTGCGCGCGACGATCTTCCCCGACGACACGACAAGCCGCCGCGTAGGCCGCGCGACGACGGCCTCGGCGAACGTCAGCGCATCGACGAGCACGACGTCCGCACGCTTGCCCGCCTCCAGACCGTAATCGGCGAAGCCGCAGCCGCGTGCCGCGCCATGCGTCACGCAATCGAGCGCGACTTCGAGCGCGTCGTCGCGGCGGAAATCGTTGCGCATGCCGATCAGCATCGCGCGTTCGAGCATGTCGGGCGAACCGTACGGCGTCCACGTATCGCGCACGCCGTCGTTGCCGCCGATCACGGTCACGCCGGCCGCGCGGCACGCGGCGACCGGCGGCACCGGCACCGCGGCCGGCGCGGTCGTGACGATCGCGACGCCGAGTTCGGCCATCCGCGCAAGCAGCGCGTCGCGCTCGCGCTCGGCGATGTCGCCGAGGCAGAAGCCGTGGCTGATCGTGACCTTGCCCTGCATGCCGAGCGCGGCGGTGCGCTGCAGGATCAGGTCGAGCGAGTACGCGCCCATCGACCCGCGCTCGTGCAGGTGCAGGTCGAGCCCGCGGCCGTGACGCTCGGCAATCCCGAACAGCACGTCCACTGCCTCGACCGGATCGCCTTCGATCGCGCACGGGTCGAGCCCGCCGAGCAGGTCGGCGCCCGCGCCGAGCGCGTCGGACAGCAGCGCGGCGGTGCCGGGCCGCTTCAGCACGCCCGACTGCGGAAACGCAACGATCTGGATCTCCACCTGCCCGCGCAGCGTCTCGCGCGTCGCGAGCACGCCGTGCAGATGCCGCAGCCCGGCCTCGGTGTCGATGTCCACGTGCGTGCGGATGCGCGTCGTGCCGGCCGCGAGGAACGCGCGCGACAGCGCGAGCGATGCGGCGCCGGCATCATGGCCGCTCGTCGCGCGGTAGTTGCGTTCGTTCTCGATGCGGTCGACGAGGCGCGGCCCCACCGCGTTGCGATACCACGGCATCCCCCAGTGGGTCTTGTCGAGGTGCGTGTGGCCTTCGACGAGGCCGGGCAGCGCGAGCGCGCGCGCGCCGTCCTCGATCGCGCAGCCGGCGGGCGCGTCGAGCGACGGGCCGACGCGCGCGATGCGCTCGCCTTCGATCAGGATGTCGAGCGCTTCGTCGGCGTGCGTGCGCACGTTGCGGATCAGCAGGTTCGTCATGTCGGTTCCGGTGTGGTCGGTCAGTGCAAGGCCGTCACGATGCACGCACCGCGACGGCGGTCAGGTCGTTATCGCGTTATTGCGTGAAACGCTGTGCCGGCGCGAACGGCGCACCGGTATCGCTTTCGCCGCGTCGGAACACCCAGCGTTCGGCCGGCACGCCGGCGACGGCGGCCGCCGCATTCGGCGCGCGCACCGCGACGAAGCTCGCGTCGCAGCCGACCGCGATGCCGTAGTCGGTCTTGCCGATCGCGCGCGCGCCGGCATGCGTCGCCATGTCGAGTGCGATGCCGAGCGCTTCGTCGGTGTAGAAACCCGAGCGGTAGCCGACCATCATCGCGCGCTGCAGCATGTCGCCGTTGCCGTACGGCCACCACGCATCGCGGATGTTGTCGTTGCCGGCGAACACGTGCACGCCCGCATCGCGCAGTTGCCGCACCGGCGGAAATGCGCAGTCGCCCGGCGCGTTGGTCAGGATCGACACGCCGGCGCTGGCGAGTGCCGCGGCCGCACGCTCGACGTCGCCGTGATCGACCTGGCCGAGCGCATACGCGTGGCTCACGTTCACGCGGCCGCCGAGGCCCGCCGCGCGCGTGCGCGCCGCGATCCGCAACAATTGCGCGATGCCGGTCTCGCCCGGTTCGTGCAGGTGGATGTCGATCTTCGCGCCGCGCTTCTCGGCGATGCCGAACACGATGTCGAGCTGGCCGTCCGCGTCGCCGTCGAGCGTCGTCGGGTCGATCCCGCCGACCACGTCCGCGCCTTCGCGCACGGCCGCATCGAGGATCGCGGCGGTGCCCGGACACGTCACCACGCCGGCCTGCGGGAACGCGACCAGTTCGATGTCGACGATCCCGCGCCATTGTTCGCGCGCGGCCATCACGGCCTGCAGGTTCGACAGGCCCGTCGTCGCGTCGACGTCGACGTGGCTGCGCATCGCGATCGTGCCGAACGCGGCGGCCTGCGCGATCAGCGCATTCGCGCGTTCGACGATCGGCGGCGCGGCCGCGAGCTGGCGCTTCTCGACCGCGAGCCGCTCGCGCAGCGAGCCGACCGGTTCGTGCGGCACCCAGCGGTCGCCGACGAAGCTCTTGTCGAGATGGATGTGGCCGTCGACGAAGCCGGGCAGCACGACGCGCCCGCCGAGGTCGATCGTTTCCGCGCCGGGCGCGGCCGTGCAATCGGCCCCGATCGCGACGAAGCGGCCGTCATGGACGGTGAGGTTGACGGGCTGGCCGCCGGCATCGACGGCGTTGGTGAAGAAGCGGTCGGTCATGACTTGGAATGTGTGGGGCGGTCGCTGCGCGACGCCGGCGCGGACGGGGGAAAGCACCGCGGCCGGCGCGGCACGACCGTTGGCAGGGGAATGCGGTCACGATATCGGACGGGGCGGCCAGTGGCCAATTAAATGTCGCGATGCCGCGCATTCGATTTCGCGATGTGCGGACGGGTCGCCCCGTCGGGCCTGGCGCGGCGATGGGGTGCGATCATCGGGGCGGCGCCCGCCTTGCCGATAAACGTGCTTCGGCGCGGTCGCGGTCGGGCGTATCGCGCCGCCGCGCCCGGCCGCGATTTGCGCGGCAACAGACTTTACACGTTGTTACCCGGCCGCACCGGACGCGCAATCGCCCTTTCCTTATACTCACGCCGAGTTCGCCACCCGTCCCGGAATTCGTCGGCGAACACGTTGCCGATGCAGGAAACATCATGATGCGCATGCCTTCCACGAAGACCGTTCTGTTCGCCTCGCTCGTCGCCGTGGCGGCGCTTCCGCTGACCGCCTGTGTCGCGCCGGGCTACTATGGCGCGCAGCCGGGCTATCCGCAGCAGCAATACGCGACGCCCGGTTACGCGCAGCCCGCGTATTCGCAACCCGGCTACGTGCAGCAGCCGGCGTATCCGAGCCAGGCGCCGCAGTACGACCAATACGGCAACCCGCAGTACGGCGGCCAGTACGGCAACGGCTACGGCACGCAATACGGCACCGTCGCGAACATCCAGCCGGTCAGCGGCTCGATCGGCGCGTCGGGCGTGGCCGGCACCGTCGTCGGTGCGCTGGTCGGCGGCCTGGTGGGCAACCAGTTCGGCCGCGGCCACGGCCGCGATGCGGCCACCGTGATCGGCGCGCTCGGCGGCGCCGTCGCCGGCAACCAGATCGGTCAGCAGATGGGCGCGGCCCAACCGCCGAGCAGCTATCGGATCGACGTGCAGGTCAGCGACGGCTCGACGCGCTCGTTCGACGTGCAGTCGCCGGGCAACCTGCGCCCGGGCGATCGCGTCCAGATCAACGGCAATCAGCTGTCGCGGTATTGACGTGAGTCGCATGCGCCTGAGCTGATCGGGCGCATCGCGGACACCTCGCCTCACCTCACGTCGCGTCGGAATTTCGCGCGCCCGGCACCATGCGCCGCTTCGGCGCAACGCATGGGCGCGCCTCGCTTCATCCCGCTCCTTCCCTCCGCGCGGCATGTTTGTCGCGTACGGCATGGCGTCGTCACGCACCGCACGTCGCGCGCCACCCGCGGTCGGGCTCGCATCGAACGCAGCGGCCGGTATGTCCGCATCCGGCTCGTTTCCACTTGCATCCGTTCGACACCGAGTGCGCGATTGCCCGCAGGCATCGCGAACGCTCATCGATTCTCCACGCGTCACCTCCATCGCCCTTCGCCCATCGGTGCCGTGTTGCTTCACGCATGCCGATGCGGCACGTCGAACGCACGAGCAAGCGCATGCGTTTCCGCTTAGCATTGCCGATGCCCTGCCGCGCATCGCGCCGCAGATTCCGATATCCCGGCACACCAACGACAATTCCGACCGATGATCACGATCCGCCTGCTCGACGCCGCCGACGCGGCGCAATTCCAGTCCGTCCGCCTGCGCGCGGTCGACACGTCGCCGACCTCGTTCCTGCCGACCCGCGACGAAGAAGCAGGCGTCCCGATCGATGAATTCGCGACGCGCATCACCCCGACCCGCGAGCGCGCCGTGTTCGGCGCGTTCGACGACGCAACGCTCGTCGGCATCACGGGCGTGCGCCGCGATGCGCGCGCGAAAGTCGCGCACAAGGCGACGATCTGGGGCGTGTTCGTCGACCCCGCGTATCGCGGGCGCGGCATCGCGCAATCGCTGCTCGACAGCGCGACCGCGCACGCAGCGCACGCGTGGCAGTGCACGCAGCTGGTCCTGTGCGTGAACGCGATCAACGGCACCGCGGAACGGCTGTACGCGTCGCAGGGGTTCGTCCGGTTCGGCACGGAACCGCGGTCGCTGTTCGTCGACGGCCGCTTCTACGACGAACACCACATGGTCAAGACGCTGGCATGACCCATCGCTCCGTCACCGCTTGTCGGCGATCGTCACGTTCGTCAGCGTCATCGCACTCACGTTGAACGCATGGATCGGCCCCGGCGCGCCGATCGCCTGTGTGCGCCCACTCACTTCTCAGCCATAGAAAAAAAGACATACGTTGTCGTATCTTTATGCGCAAAAACTCCATGCCTGATGGATACGCGGTCAGGCCCGAATCGACCGCGCGCATGGAATATGACAAGCTCGCGGAAGCATCACCCGTCCATGCAACCCCGTCACAGGAGCCTCAATTGCAGACCCGCCACGGAGTCGACCTCCTCCGCGCCCGCGCACTGTTCGATCGCGAGCGCCGTGCATTCACCGAAGCCATGCCGATCTCCCGCGCATTGTCCGCGGAAGCGTCCGAGCATTTGCTGTTCGGCGTGCCGTTGCACTGGATGCGGGACTGGTCGACGCCGTTCTCGCTGGTCGTGAAGGAAGCGCGCGGCGCGACCTTCACCGACGTCGACGGTCATCGCTACGCGGACTTCTGTCTCGGCGACACCGGCGCGATGTTCGGCCATGCGCCCGAGCCGGTCGCGCGCGCACTTGCCGAGCAGGCGACGCGCGGCTACACGACGATGCTGCCAAGCGAGGACGCGGCGTGGGTCTCGCGCGAACTCGCGCGCCGCTTCAAGCTGCCGTTCTGGCAATTCGCGCTGAGCGCGAGCGACGCGAACCGCTTCGTGCTGCGCTGGGCGCGCGCGGCCACCGGCCGCAATACGATCGTCGTGTTCAACGGCTGCTATCACGGCACGGTCGACGACGTGTTCGTCGATCTCGTCGACGGCCGCCCGGTGCAGCGCGACAGCCTGCTCGGGCAGTCCTACGACCTGCTCGCGAACACGCGCGTCGTCGAGTTCAACGATCTCGACGCGCTCGAAGCGGCGCTGAAGGACGGTAACGTCGCGTGCGTGCTCGCCGAGCCGGCGATGACGAACATCGGGATGGTGCTGCCCGATTCGGGCTTCTGGGAGGCCGCACGCGAACTGACGCGCCGCTACGGCACGCTGCTCGTGATCGACGAAACGCACACGATCAGCAGCGGCCCCGGCGGCTACGCGGCCGCACACGGTCTCGAACCGGACGCGCTGGTGGTCGGCAAGCCGATCGCGGGCGGCGTCCCGTGCGCGGTCTACGGGTTCAGCGCCGAATTCGCCGCGCGCGCGAAAGAGGCGAAGCTGAACGCGCCGCCCGGCCATTCCGGGATCGGCACGACGCTCACCGCGAACATGCTCGCGATGCATGCAATGCGCGCGACGCTCGCCGAGGTCGCGACCGATGCCGCGTATGCGCACATGTTCGAACTGGCCGCGCGGCTCGCGACCGGGCTCGAACGGGCGATCGCGAAACACGGGCTGCCGTGGTGCGTGACGCGCATCGGCGCGCGCACCGAGTTCCAGTTCACGCCCGTGCCGCCGCGCAACGGCACGATCGCGGGCGAACAGCTCGACAGCGAGCTCGAGCACATCGTGCATCTGTACCTGCTGAACCGCGGCGTGCTGATCACGCCGTTCCACAACATGATGCTCGTGTGCCCGCAAACGACGGCCGACGATGTCGATACGCTCGTCGCGCAGTTCGACGCATGCCTGGGCGAACTGGCGTGACGTGATGCAGTGTGCGGTCGGCTCGCCCGCGACGGCAAGCCGACCGCACGCCCGGCGCTACTTCGGCAGATCCGTCGGATCGACCTGCGTGCCGGGCACGCCTGCGGTGCGCGCGCTCGCTTCAAGCTCGTCGCGGAGCGCCGCGCGCGTGTCGCCGCCGCCGGAATCCTGCCCCGACGCACCGCCGCCATCGAGTGCCGGCAGGATGTAGCCGTTCACCATCCGGCGGAACAGCTTCACGTTCTCCGCGTCGCGCAAACCGCCGTCCACCGGCAGCACGCCGGTCATCACGATCACCGTGTTGCGCTTCGGCAGCACCGTGATGAATTGCCCCTTGAAGCCCATCGCGTCGAATTCGGGCTCGCTCGCGACGATGTTGTTGATCCACCAGTAGTAGCCGAAATGCGGCGACACGCGCGGCGACGTCATCTGCGCGATCCACGCCTGCGGCACGACCTGACGCCCCTGCCAGCGCCCGCCGTCGAGCACGAGCACGCCGATCTTCGCCATGTCGAGCGCGCGCAGCCGCAGCCCCCAGCCGGCCGATACGAGCCCCGTGCGGTCCGCGCGCTCCCATGCGGCGCGCTTCATGTCGAGCGGGCCGAACAGATGCGCCTGCGCATAGCGCTCGACGGGTTCGCCGGCCGCCGCGCTCAGCATCGCCGACGCGAGGATCGGATTCACGTCGGTGTACTCGAACGCGGTGCCGGGCGCGACCTTCGGCGCCGCCGACGCGGCAAGCTTCAGCCGGTCCGGCGCGGTGTAGTAGATCGGATCGTCCTTCGGGCTGAAGTCGTAATGCAGGCCGCTCGACATCGACAGCACGTGCTTCAGCTCGATGCCGCGCTTGTCCGCGAGCGCGTCGCCGAGATCGGGGCGCCATGCGGCGAGCCGCGCGGCCACCGGCTCGTCGAGATGCACGGCACCGCGATCGACCAGGATGCCCGCGACGAGCGACGTCACGGCCTTCGTCACCGAATACAGTTCGTAGGTCGAATCGCGCGACGCGTTCGCCCCGTAGCGCTCGAAGATCAACTTGCCGTCCTTCACGACGAGCAGGCTGTACACGTCGAGCTTCTGCTCGCGAATCCAGCGCGACAGCTCGACGAGCTTGCGCGAATCCACGCCGACGTCTTCGGGCGCGGCCGCCGCGATGCCGGTTTCATGCAGCGGCGGCAACGCATCGTCCGCATGCGCCACGGACAGCACCGGCGCCGACGCCAGCACGCCGCCGCCGATCAGCAGCGCCGCCACGCGCGCGAGCAGCCGTCGCATGAAAGGCGCCGCGGAACGCCGCCCATCGCGACGCCACGTGGACGAAGGGTCAATTACATGTGCAATCCTCATCAAATCTCCGGCGCATCGTTGAACGCGGCGGCGGTGCCGGGCACCCCCTTCGTCCGACGGCTGCGCGCGAGTTCGTCGCGCAGCGCCTGCGTGGTTTCCGCGCGCTCGACCGGCGGCTGCGCGGGCGTGAGCGCCGGCAGGATGTAATCGCCGACCATCCGTCGATACAGGTTCAGATAGGTCGCGTCGCGCAAGCCGCCGTCGGTCGGCAGCAGGCTCGTCATCACGACGACCGCGCGCTGCGCGGGCAGCACCGTGATGAACTGCCCCTTGAAGCCCATCGCGCCGAATTCCGGCGTGCCGTGTTCGACGACGTGGCCGATCCAGCAGTAATAGCCGTAGTCGGCCGCGGCCGGCGACGGCGTGGTCATCTGCCGGACCCAGCCGGCCGGCACGATCTGCTTGCCGTTCCAGCGGCCGTTGTCGAGCAGCAGCATGCCGATCTTCGCCATGTCGACAGCGCGCAGCCGCAGGCCCCAGCCGCCCGCCACCGCGCCGGTGCCGTCGGCGCCGCTCCAGCGGTAATGCGCGAAGCCGAGCGGCTCGAACAGCCGCTGGCGCGCGAAGTCGTCCTCGCGTTCCCGCGCGGCGATCGATACGGCCGTGCCGACCAGCACCGGGTTCACGTCGATGTAGTCGAAATGCGTGCCGGGCGCCTGCGCGGCCCGGCTCGTCACCGCGACGCGCAGCCGGTCGGGCGCGTCGTAGTACAGCGGATCGGTGCCTTCGCGCGTCGTGTAGCGCAAGCCGCTCGACATCGACATCAGATGCCGCAGCTCGATGTCCTGCTTGTCCGCGAGTTCGCTCGCGAGATCGGGCCGCGCGGCCGCGATCAGCGGCGCGACCTTCGTCGACGGGCCGAGCTTGCCCTCGCCGTCGAGAATGCCGGCGAGCAGCGCGGTGATCGTCTTCGTCACCGAATACAGCTCGTAGTTGTTGTCGCGCGTGAGGCTGTCGCCGTAGCGCTCGAACACGATCCTGCCGTCCTTCACGACGACGAGGCTGCGCACGTCCATCCGGTCGCGGCGCAGCCATTCGGACATCCGCACGAGCGGCGCCGAATCGACGCCGGCCGCTTCGGGCACGACGCTCGGCAGGTCCTGAGGGGCGCCGCCCGCGGCCAGCGCCGGGCCGCCGCACGACCCGGCGACGATCGCGGCGGCCGCGATGCCGCGCATTGCGAGGGAAACGCTCATCCTTGCTCCTGTTGAAACGCGCGCCCGCCACGTCGGGCGGGCTGTCGCGTCGAATCCCGGGAAATCAGTCGAGACACGGCTTGCCGGCCGGCAGGAACCGCCCGCGCCCCGGCTCCGCCGCGAGCAGCCGGCCGTCCTCGACGAGCAGCTCGCCGCGCGACAGGCAATGACGCGGCCAGCCCGTCACCTCGATCCCCTCGTAAGGCGTGTAGTCGACCGCATGATGCAGCGACGCATTCGCGATCCGCACGCGCTTGTCCGGATCCCACACGACGATATCCGCATCGGCGCCGACCGCGATCGTCCCCTTGCGCGGATACAGCCCGTACAGCTTCGCGGGCCGCAGCGACGTCAGCTCGACGAACTGATGCAGCGACAACTGCCCCTTGCGCACGCCGTCGAACAGCAGCGGCAGGCGCGTCTCCAGGCCCGGAATTCCGTTCGGGATATGGTCGAACGACACGGCCTGCCCGCCCGGATGCTTGCCGCACGGATCGTCGTAGTTGAACGGCGCGTGATCGGACGAGAATACCGAGAATACGCCCTGCTTCAGCGCCTTCCACACGGCCTGCTGGTTGGCCGGATCGCGCGGCGGCGGGCTGCATACGCATTTCGCGCCTTCGTAGCCGTCGTGACCGTGATGACCGAGATCGGCGGCCGTCAGATACAAATACTGCGGGCAGGTTTCGGCCAGGATCGGCAACCCGCGCGACTGCCCCCAGCGGATCTGCTCGATCGCCTCGGCGCCCGACACGTGCACGATCAGGATCGGCACGTCGACGAGTTCCGCGAACGCGATCGCGCGATGCGTCGCCTCGCGCTCGACCACCGCCGGCCGCGCATGCGCATGGAAATGCGGCGCGATGTGGCCGTCGCCGAGCAGCCGCTCGGTCAGCCAGCCGATGCAGTCCGAGTTTTCCGCATGCACCATCACGAGCGCGCCGTGCTCGCGCGCGACCGACAGCACGTCGAGCATCTGCCGGTCGTTCAGCTTCAGGTCGTCGTAGGTCATGTACACCTTGAACGACGTGTAGCCGTTCGCGATCAGCCGCGGCAGCTCCTCGGCCAGCACATGCGGCGTCGGATCGGCGACGATCAGGTGAAAGCCGTAGTCGATCAGCGCGCGCCCTTCCGCGCGCCGGTGATAGTCGTCGACGGCCGCCTGCAGCGACTGCCCCTTCGCCTGCGCGGCGAACGGCACGACGGTGGTCGTGCCGCCGCACAGCGCGGAGCGCGTGCCGGACAGGAAGTCGTCGGCCATCTTCAGCCCGTCGGGCATCGGCTGGTCGAGATGGCAGTGCGCATCGACACCGCCCGGCATCACCAGCATCCCGGTTGCATCGAGCTCGCGCGGCGCGCGCGGGAGCCCATGGCCGAGCATGGCCACGCGCCCCGCGCGGATGCCGATGTCGCACGAGAACCGGTCCGCCGCCGTCACGACGTCCGCGTGACGGATCACGAAATCGAGATCGTTCGACATGGCGCGCGCCTCAGATCACGTCGCTGAAGAGACGCCCCCAGCCCTTCACCTGCCGCGTGTCGTAGTCGGCGAGCTGCAGCGACTTCCACACCACGGTCGAGATCGTGTCGTAGATCGGAATGCCCGTCTCTTCCTCGAGCGCCGGCACCAGGTGCGCGGCGTTCAGGTTCGTGCAGAAGATCGAGATCGCGCGCGGGCCTGCCTTCGCAACTTCGCGCACCATCGCGCCGATCTGGTCGCCCGTCACTTCGGAGAACGAGAAATTGACCTTCAGGTTCAGGTGGCGCTCGGCGATGCAGTTCAACCCCGAGCGGCGGTAGTTGTCGACGATCTTCGTCTGCACGTCGTCCAGATACGGCGTGACGAGGCCGAACTCGTGCGCGCCGGTCTTCTTCAGGATCTCGTTGAGCGCGAGCACGGAGGTCGTGGCCGGAATGCCGGTCGCTGCGGTGATGCGCTGGCACAGCCGCTCGTCCGCCTCGAAGCCGAGCCAGCCGGACGACGTGCCGTTCCACGCGATCACGTCGACCTTCGCGTCGGCGAGCAGCATCGCGGCCTGGATGATCTTGTCGTCGTCGAACTGGCCGAGCGCCTGGCCCGTCAGCGAGATCTCGGTGACGGGAAAGCGCGCGAAGTGCGCGGACACGCCCGGCAGGCCGGCGACCATCGCGCTCGTCAGCGGTTCGAGCGACGTGTTGGACGACGGGGTGAGCATGCCGAGCAGGGTACGTTTCTTCATGATGGATTTCTCTTTACCAGTGAATGCAGTCGATGCAGTGAAAGGGGTCGGTCAGACGGGGAGCTTGTTTTCGTAGTCGATCGCGCTGGAGCACGCGAGCAGGCCGACGCCGGCCGCCGCGAACACCATCAGCGCAAGGAAATAGGAACCGGTGAACTGCACGATCGCGCCGACGACGATCGGCACGGTGATGCCGCCGATGTTGCCGCCGAGGTTCATGAAGCCGCCGAGGAAGCCGATCTTGTCGCGCGTGCCGAGCGACGACGGAATGCACCAGTACAGCCCGCACCAGCGCAGGAAGAACAGCGTCGACGACAGCAGCGCGACGCACACGACCGGGCTCTTCACGTAGGCGACGGAAAAGACCGACACGGTCGCGATCACGGCCGCGATGCCGAACAGCGTGCGCATCACGACGTTCGGCCGGCCGCCCGCGGCCTTCCACTTGTCGGCGATCCAGCCGCCGAGCAGCTCGCCGACGAAGCCGCAGAAAAAGATGATGAAGGTCGAGCCGCCCATCTGCTTGATGTCGAAGCCGTGCACCTTGTGCAGATAGTTCGGCATCCACGTGAGCAACCCGTAGAACACGCTGTTGAAGCACATCCAGCCGAAGAACATGCACCACACCGAGCGGTACTTGAAGAAGTCGCGCGAGCGGCCCGATGCATCGGCCGGCTCGGCCGCGAGATCGCTCGCGTGCGACGCCTCGATGTAGTCGGCTTCGAGATCGTTGACGCCCGGGTGCTCGCGCGGCGTGTTGCGGATGTAGTACCACGCGAGGAAACCGGCCAGCACGGTGCCGACCCCGGCCACCGCGAACGCGAGCCGCCACGAGCCGAGCAGCGCGATCAGCCCGGCGATCAGCACCGCGCCCAGGGCCGCGCCGAGCGGCGCGCCGCCGTCGAGCAGCGTGGCGCCGCGGCCGCGCTCGGTCTGCGTCATCCAGATCGCGTTGAGCTTGCCGCCGGCCGGATAGATCGGCGCTTCGGACGCGCCGAGGCCGAGGCGCGTGAGCAGCAGCGCCGGCGCGCTCGTGCACAGCGCGGCGATGGCCTGGAAGAAGCCCCAGAACACGGTCGCCGTCGCGATCACGATGCGCGGCTTGAACCGGTCGGCGAGCATCCCGCCCGGGATCTGCATCACCGCATAGGTCCAGAAGAACGAGCTGAGGATCAGACCCTCCATCGCCGGCCCGATGTTGAACTCCTGCGAGATGTAAGGCATGGCGACGGACAGCGACGCGCGATCGACGTAATTGATCGCGATGAGGCTCAGCATGACGACGAATATCTTCCAGCGGACGGCGGATTTGCCGACCGTCAGGCCGGCGACACCGGAGGTTGAAGACATGGACGGACTCCAGGAGTGAACGAGGATGGTCAGGACGTCGCGCAACGTGGAACCGAGTATAGGATTAGAAATTTATAATTACCGTTAGCGTAAACACTTGGTTTCATTGAATTTGTTTGATCACTACGATGGTGCAGGGTAAGCCCCGATATCGTGATAAGCTTGCCCCATCATGAGCCAGACACCCCGCAATCCCCTGCTTCTGCGCACCCGCGGCATGGCCGCGGAGATTGCCGCGCGCCTGCGCGTGATGATCGACGAAGGCGAATTGCCGCCCGGCGCGCGGATCGACGAAAAGGAACTGAGCCTCGCGTTCGACGTGTCGAAGACGCCGCTGCGCGAAGCGCTGAAGGTGCTCGTCGCGGAAGGTGCCGTCACGCATCGCCAGTACATCGGCTATCGCGTCGCACCGATCGACGTCGACGATCTCGTGTCGACGTTCGAGCTGCTGCACGGGCTCGAGGCGATGGCGGGAGAGCTGCTGCGCAAGCGCATCGCCGCGTCGACGCTCGCCGCGTTGCAGGCGAAGCACCGGCGGATGGTCGAGTGCCACGAGGCTGGCAAGCGCGTCGAATATTTCCGGCTGAACCAGCAGATTCATCAGATGATCGTCGACGCGGCGGGCAACCCGGTGCTGTCGGGCATCTACGCGTCGCTGATGTCGAAGGTGCACCGCGCACGCGGCGCCGCGAACGCGGACACGCTGCGCTGGGCCGAATCGCTGCACGAGCACGAAGCCATCATGGCCGCGCTCGCCGATCCCGACCACACGCAGCTGCCGCAGGTGCTGCGCAACCATTCGGAAAACACCGCGCGCGAAGTGCTGGCGATCCTCGATCGCACGAGCACGGCCGACGCGCCGGGCAAGCGGGCGGCCGAAGCGTAAAGCCGGCTGCGCGCAAGCCGCCCTGCTCCGGCGGCAGCCGCGTGAAGGTCGGGCTCGAGGCGCCGGTGGAGATCGGAGACTGACGACCGGCGTCAGCGCCGGTCGGCGGCCAATGAACCGAAAAACGTCGCGACCTTGGCCTTGCTCGTCGTCTGCAAGCGCGACATGAGCCCGTGATCGACCTGTCGCAGCCCGTAAGTCTCGCCGATGTCGCGCTGCATCCGGCACCACAGATGGCTCGCGATCTCCGCGTCGACCATCGCGCGGTGGGCGCGGCCTGTCTTCGGCAGCCGCAGCATGTCGGCGAGGCTCGACAGCCGGTGACTTTGCGCGTGCGGGTAGATGCGCCGCGCGACGAGCATCGTGCACGCGAACGCATGCTCGGCCGCCACGCCGAGCATGCCGAGCTCGGCCTGCCAGAACCGCTTGTCGAAGCCGGCGTTGTGCGCGACGACGGGGTGGCTTCCGACGAATGCGGCGGCTTCCTTCATGACCTTCGACACCGGCGGCGCCGACGCAATCATCTCGTTCGTGATGCCGGTGAGCGCGACGACGTCGGACGGAATGCGGCGCCCCGCGTTCATCAGGCTCTGGTAGCGGTCGACGATCTCGCCGTCGCGCAGCAGAATCACGGCGATCTCGGTCGCCCTGTCGCCCATGTTCGGGGAAAGCCCGGTTGTTTCGAAGTCGAGTACCGCTACGGTTTGCATGGTCGAATCGGAGGAGGGATACCTGGCGCGCCACGTCGATCGGGACGCGTCGCGCCGACGGAAAAGCGCCATAGTATCCCCGGATGCGGTGTGCGGCGGCAAACGCCGTCGTCGTGCGTGGCGCATCGCCATGTCCGTTCAGGCCGGCACGCCCGCTGCGTCAGCGACAACTGAAGCTCGCCGCCGAATTCACGTCGCCCGACCCGTTGTAGCGCGCGACCTGCGGATACGGACACAGCGGACGCGTGCGTCCCGCGCCCCACGACGTCGGCACGTCCGCATTCGGCACCGCGTTCGTCGTGTCGCGCGCCGTGGCGACGATCGCCGTGGGCGCCTGCCCCTGCTCGACCCACGCGACGAGCGGCGTCAGCATGTCGAACTGATCGGCTGCCGGCCCGCCCGAGCAATGGTTCATGCCCGGCACCGGATAGAGGCGCGCGAAGTCCGACGCGTCGCCGCCGTTCGCCTGCGCGAGCCGGCCGTACCAGTCGCTCGTGTCGTTGTACGAGAACACCGGGTCGCCGGTGCCGTGATAGACGAGCAGCTTCGCGCCGCGCGACTTCAGCGCGGACAGGTTGGTCTCGTCGGGCGGCGTCATGAACGACCACGCGGATTGCGTGTAGACGCCGTTCGTCGCGAAGATCGCCGGCGCGTCGTTGTCCATGTCGAAGCCGAGCGCGAAACCGGCGAGGTTCGCGAGCGTCGCGGCGGTTTTCGGCGGCGTCGTGAACGTGAACGCCATCGCGGCCGGGTCGAGCGTGACCGAGTTCGACTGCTTCCACGCGGCCCAGCCGCCGGCCGCGATGCCCGGATCGTACGGAAAGCTCGCATAGAGCGCCGTGCCCGCGCTGTTGCGCGCACCCGCGAACACGTTCTCGAGCGCGCTCTTCTGCGCGGTCGTCAGGCAGGCGCCAGTGCGCGTGCCGTTCGCGCAGGTCGGGATGTCCGTCTCGACGCTGAAATGCGCCTGGCAGGCGGCGACGTCCTGCACCATCCCGTCGGCCACGCCGTCGAGCGCATCGCACTTGTCGAGAATCGCCGCGCCGACCAACCGGCGCTCCGTGTCGGTGAAGCCGCTACGGATGTCCGGCAGCCCGTTCGCGCCGGTCGCCGACGCGATCTTCGCGAACTGCTGCGCGCCGTACATCTCGCCGATCGCCGCCTTCGGCAGGTGGAAGCCCGGGTCGCCCGCGATGATCCCGTCGTAGTCGCCCGCGTTGCGCACGGCCGTGACCATCGCGTGACGGCCGCCGTTCGAGCAGCCGCCGAAATAGCTGCGGTCGGGCATCTTCCCGTATGCGAGCCGGATCACCTGCTTCGCCATCGGCGTGAGCGCGTCGACGGCGCCGTAGCCGTAGTCGAGCCGCGCCTGCGGGTCGAGGCCGAACAGCGGGTTCTGCGCGGCGCTGTGCCCGGAATCCGAGCTGATCACCGCGAAGCCCATGTTCAGGGCGTCGGTCAGCGGCCCGCCGCCGCCGATCTCGCCGGTCGCGGTCATGACGTTGCCGTCGAGCCCGCCGTTCGCCTGGTAGAAGAAGCGGCCGTTCCACGCTTTCGGCAAACGCATCTCGAAGCCGATCGCATAGGTCTGGCCGTCCACCGCGCTCACGCGCTCGTTCATCTTCCCGTCGATCACGCAGTGTTCGGCGATCGGCTTGCCGGCCACCTTCAGCGCGCCGGCGGCCGCGGTCGTCACCGACGTGAACGACGTGTTCGCATACGACAGCTTAGCGGCGAGCGCGTCGCAGGCCTGCGTCATCGCGGCCGGCGTCGCGGCGCTCAGGTGCGTCGGCGTGGCGTTGACCGAATCGTCGCCGCCGCACCCGGCGAGCATGGCCGCCGCCGACAGCGGCGCAATGCAAAGGAATGCAGATTTTCCGTTCAAGATATCTCCCCTTCGTCAGGCTGCCGGATCAGAACATGTGCCGCACGCCGACCATCGCGCCGAGCTGCCCCATCCCCGCGCCGGGCGTCGTGCCGGGCCCGCCGCCGCTGACCGCGTAGCGTGCATGCGCGCTGTTCCACAGATACGAGGATTGCGCGTAGACGGCCGTGCGCTTGGTCAGCAGATAGGTCGCGCGCAGCGTGGCCATCGTCGCGCGCGTGTCGTGCGCGCTGTTGACGATCCGGTAGCCCTCGCCGTCGACGACGAAGTCGGGCTTGATCGCATACGACGCACCGAGGAAGAACAGGTCCGAATGCGCGCCGGGCGCGGCCGGCGAACCGGTCGACACGCGTCGCCCGATCCAGCCCGCGCCGATTCGCGCGCCGGCCGCCTGCGCATACGCGCTCACGTGCGTGCGCGCGTCCTTGCCGCCGCTGCTGGTGAAGGCGACCGGCGCGACGCCGTCGAAGAAGTTCGCGGCCGCGCCGGTGCCGCCGCGCTGCTCCTCGTACGACGCCGCCGCACCGAAATACGCGCTGTCGTACTTGAGCATCACCGACCAGTTGCGGCACTGGACGGCATCGCCCGGCACCTGCCCGGCGCACGTGCCCTGCCCCGGCGAGTTGCCGGTTCCCGCGCCGTCGCGGCCGAACGAATACGCGGCGCCGAGCGTCACGCCGCGATACGTGCCGACGTAGGTCACCGCGTTGTCGGCGCGGCCGTTCGGCACGTATGCGTCGAACGAGCCGAGCCCGTAGATGTCGGGGCCGATGATGTCCGCGCCCTGCAGCGCGAGATAGGTCATCGTGTACTGGCGGCCGAACGCGAGCGTGCCGAAGCCGCTCTTCAGCCCGACGAACGCCTGCCGCCCGAACAGTCGGCCGCCCTGCCCGAGATCGCCGCCGCGCACGTTGAAGCCGCTTTCGAGCGTGAACACCGCCTGGTAGCCGCCGCCGAGATCCTCGGTGCCGCGCAGGCCCCAGCGCGACGGCAGCTCGCCCGTCACGCCCGGCATGCGCACGACGTGATCGCCGGCCGCGTTCGCGTGCGACACGAACTCGACGCCCGTATCGATGATCCCGTACAGCGTCACGCTGGATTGCGCGTGCGCACCCGGCGCGGCGAGCGCGCAGCACGCGCCGGCGGCCAGCAGGCCGTTCCTTGTCTTCGTCTTCATAGCGTTGCGTCTCCAGACCGTGTTGAATCGCGCGCTCTGACGGCGCGCATTGAAAAAACGAAGCGTTTCAGTCGCCGGCTTGCGGGCGGCGAATCAGCGCGAATGCAGCGAAGGCCGCGACGAGCGTGACGGGGATGCTCGCGCCGATCACGACGGGCGCGCTGCGGCCGGCGGCCAGCAGCGTCGCGGCCGCGAGCGGCCCGACGACGGAACCGAGCCGGCCGACGGCCACCGCCGCGCCGACGCCGGTGCCGCGCATCGCGGTCGGGTAGTAGATCGCCGCGAGCGCATACAGCACCGACTGCCCGCCGACCACGAACATCCCCGCCGCGAACGCGGCCGCCGAGAGCGACGCGAAGCCGGGCGCGGCCGCGAGCGCGGCGAGCGACAGCACGATCCCGACATACATGCCGCCGACCACGCGCGACGCGCGCATCCGGTCGAGCGCCGCGCCGATGCCGAGCGCGCCGAGCCCCGCGCCGACGTTGAACGCGATCTGCACGAGGCCGACGTGCGCGCGATCGAGCCCGCGCGAGGCCATCAGCGACGGCAGCCAGTTCAGCAGGAAGTAGAGGACGATCAGCGTGCAGAAATAGCTGACCCACAGCGCGACCGTCGACGTCGTGCGGCCGTCGCCGAACAGCGTGCGCGCGACGCTGGTGCGCGCGGCCGGCGTGCCGGCGACGTCGAGATACGCGCGCGATTCCGGCAGGAACAACGCCAGCAGCGGCACGAGCAGCAGCGGCCCCACGCCGCCGACGTAGAAGATGTGGCGCCATTCGGTGTCGCCGGCGAGCAGCACGCCGATCAGCGACGCGATCACGCCGCCGAACGGGATGCCGCAATACATCGTCGCCACCGCGCTGCTGCGCGAGCGCGGCTCGACCGCTTCGGACGACAGCGCGATCAGGTTCGGCATCGCGCCGCCGAGGCCGATGCCGGTCAGCACGCGCACGACGACGAGCATCGCGAAGGTCGACACCTGCGCGGTGGCGATCGACAGCAGTCCGAACAGCATGGCCGACGCGATCAGCACGCGCTTGCGTCCGATCCGGTCGGCGAGGCGCCCGCCGAGCATCGCCCCCGGCAGCAGCCCGAAGGTGCCCGCGCTGAACGCGATGCCCATCTGCGACACGGAGAGCCCGAATTCGCGCGCCATGCGCGGCGCGGCGACGCCGACCGACTGCAGGTCGAGCCCTTCGAGGAGTGCGATCGCGAAACACAGCGCGAGCGTGGTCGCGACCGTGGGTTTTTCGGCAACGTAAGTGTTCATCGTGTCTCCAGTCCCATGTCTTGTAGTCGGTCGGCCTGCATCGGCAGGCCTTATCAGGCAGCCTGATTCACTGGCCGCAAGAATGCCTGCCGGTATCGTGGCCGGCAGGTCGTTGTTCCTGCTTGCTTCGGTTTGCTTCGGTTGGCTTGCGCCTACGCGTAAATCACGTCGGGATCGCGCCGCGCCGGGTCGTAAAGCGCGTCGATCGTCGCCGCGCGATGCTTCTGCACGGCCGCCTGGTTCAGCGAACCCTTGTCGGTCACTTCACCGAGATCGAGCGACGGCGGCGTATCGATCAGCCGGATGCGCGCGACGAACGTCGAACCGCCGCTTGCATGCCGGTTCAGCACGGCAAGCCACGACGCGAACGCCGCGCGCACGGCCGGCGCGCGCAGCACGTCGGAAACCGGTGCATCGGCTGCGAGCCCCGCCAGCGCGCGGCATGCGTCGATGCGCGGAAACACCAGCAGCCCGATGTCGTCGCGGTTGATCCCGGTGACGACCA
Source organism: Burkholderia sp. RF2-non_BP3 (assembly GCF_001522185.1). Taxonomy (NCBI): domain Bacteria; kingdom Pseudomonadati; phylum Pseudomonadota; class Betaproteobacteria; order Burkholderiales; family Burkholderiaceae; genus Burkholderia; species Burkholderia sp. RF2-non_BP3. The sequence continues at coordinate 255,902 of NZ_LOSU01000009.1, forward strand.
CGTCCTGCACGTACGGCGCGCCGCTCGACACCGCGTTCGCCCGCAACGGCCCGACGCTGACGAAGGTGCCGCTGCTCAGCTTGAAATCCTCGGTCAGCCGGCCGTCGAACAGCAGCCCGAGTTCCGGCCGCTCGGGATCGGCGAAGACCCCCGCGTCGCCGCTGCGGTAATAGCCCTCGTCGTCGAATACGTCGCGCGGATCGACGTCGGCATGCCAGTAGCCGCGCATCACGTTCGGCCCCTTGAAGCGCAGTTCGAGCTTGCCGCCGCACGGCACGAGCTTCGCGTCGCAGCCGGGTGCGGGCAGGCCGATGTAGCCGGCGCGCATCAGCGGCCCGGTCGTGAACAGGCACGACGGCGACGCCTCCGTCATCCCGAGGCCGGCCATGATCCGGATGCGCTCGCCGCAATGCGCGTCGGTCACGCGATCGAGCCGGTCCCACGCGGCCTGCGACAGCCCCGCGCCGCCGAAGAAATACAGCTTCACGCGCGAGAAGAACGTGTCGCGCAGCACGGCATCGCGTTCGAGCGCGGCGGTCAGCTCTTCCCAGCCCTTCGGCACGTTGAAGTAGATCGTCGGCGCGATCTCGCGCAGGTTGCGCACGGTTTCGTCGAAGCGGCCCGGCACCGGGCGGCCGTCGTCGATGTACAGCGTGCCGCCGTTGTACAGCGCGATGCCGAGGTTGTGACTGCCGCCGAACGTGTGATTCCACGGCAGCCAGTCGACCAGCACCGGCGGTTCGCGCGTCAGCTCGGGCATCGTCTGGCGCAGCATCTGCTGGTTGCTGCACAGCATCCGGTGCGTGGTCGGCACGGCCTTCGGTTGCTTCGTCGACCCCGACGTAAACAGGATCTTCGCGAGATGATCGGGGCCGATCGCTTCATGGATCGCGTCGATCGTGCGCGGAACGGTCGCGAGCAGGCGCGACAGCGGCACGACGCGGCCCGCCGCGGCGCCATCGGCATCCGCATCGTTCGCGACGATCAGCGCCGCATCGGCCGGCAGCGTCGCGTCGAGCGCACGCGCGAACGGCGCGCGCTCGGCGACGAACACCGCGCCCGGCCGCAGCACGCCGAGCGTGTGACGCAGCTTGCCGTAATCGGTCGACACCAGCGAATACGCGGGCGAGATCGGCGCATACGGCACGCCGGCCAGCATCGCCGCGAACATCAGCTGCAGATGCTCGAGATCGTTGCCGGACAGCACCGCGAGCGGTCGCTCGACCGACAGCCCGAGATCGACGAGGCCCTGGCCGAGCGCGCGGGCGCGTTCGAGCATCTGCGCGTAAGTGATCTCGATCCAGCGGCCGTCGGCGCCGCGCCGCGCGGCGAGCACACGGTCGGGATGCGCGTGCGCGCCGCGCACGAGGCAGTCGGTCAGGCGCGTCGGGTAGTCGCCGAGCGGTTCGCGCGAGCGCAGGTACCACGTGCCGTCTTCCGCGCGACGAATCTCGGCCGCGCCGATCGCGACGGCCGCCGCGCGATAACGCACGCCGCCGGTGTCGTTCGCCGGCCCGCTTACGGGCGTCGCAACATTCATCGTCGGCTCGCTCATATCGGGTAGTGACGCGGTGTGGTCTGCACGGTGATCCAGCGCAGCTCGGTGAATTCGGCAATCGACGCGCGGCTGCCGAAGCGGCCGTAGCCGCTCGCTTTCGTGCCGCCGAACGGCATCTGCGCTTCGTCGTGCACGGTCGGCCCGTTGATGTGGCAGATCCCCGATTCGATCCGGCGCGCGACCGTCATCGCGCGTGCGATATCGCGGCTGAACACGCTCGCCGACAGCCCGAACTCGCTGTCGTTAGCGAGCGCGACCGCTTCGTCGTCGCTGTCCGCGCGCAGGATCGCCACCACCGGCGCGAACGATTCCTCGCGATACAGCCGCATGTCGCGCGTGACGCCGTCGACGATCGCGGGCTGCATCGTCGCGCCCTCGATCCGGCAGCCGAGCGGCAGGCGCGCGCCGTGCGCACGCGCATCCTCGACGAGCGACGCGGCACGCGCGGCCGCGGCCGCATCGACCATCGTGCCGAGCGCATGGCCCGCCAGCGGATCGCCGGCGACCAGCGAGCGCGCCTTGTCGGCCAGCCGTTCGACGAGCGCATCGGCGATCGGCCGCGCGGCGATCACGCGCTCGGTCGACATGCAGATCTGCCCCTGGTTGAAGAACGCGCCGAACGCGATCGCGTCGACGGCCGCATCGAGATCGGCATCGTCGAGCACGAGCACCGGCGCCTTGCCGCCGAGTTCGAGCAGCACGGGTTTCAGGTGCGCGGCCGCATGGCGCGCGATGATGCGCCCGACGTGCGTGGACCCGGTGAAGTTGATCCGCTTCACGTGCGGATGCGCGATCAGCCGCTCGACGAGTTCGGGCGCATCGGCCGCCGCGTGCGTGATCACGTTCACGACGCCCGCGCCGAGCCCGGCCTCCTCCAGCACCGCGCCGATCAGCGCGTGCACGCCCGGGCATGCCTCGGACGCCTTCAGCACGACCGTGTTGCCGCATGCGAGCGGCATCGCCAGCGCGCGCGTGCCGAGGATCACCGGCGCGTTCCACGGCGCGATGCCGAGCACGACGCCGCACGGCACGCGCATCGCCAGCGCGAGATTGCCGGGCACGTCGGACGGGATCACGTCGCCGTCGATCTGCGTCGTCATCGACGCGGCCTCGCGCAGCATGTTCGCCGCGAGCGTCACGTTGAAGCCGAGCCAGCCGGGCGTCGCGCCGGTTTCGGCGACGCCGGTCGCGATGAACGCGTCGATGCGCGCGTCCATCAGGTCCGCGGCCTTCAGCAGGCGGCGGCGCCGTTCGGTCGGCGCGAGCGCCGCCCATGCGGGGAACGCGCGATGCGCGGCTTCGATCGCCGCGTCGGCGTCGGCCGGGCCGGCCGCCGGCGCGCGCGACGCGAGCGCGCCCGTCGCGGGGTTGAATCGGTCGAAGGTTCGGCCGTCGCGGGCGGTGCACCACTCGCCGGCGATCAGCATCCGTCTGTCGGTCATGTCGTCTCCTGCCTTGCCTGTCTCTGTCGGTTGCGTCGGCGCTTGTATCAGCGCTTGTATGCCTGCAGACCCGGCTTGATCGTCTTGTCGTCGAGGAACTGCTTCAGCCCCTGCTCGCGGCCGCGCTCCGGATCGCGCAGCTGCGCCTGGTCGAGCTTCGCATACAGGTAATCCTCGCACTGCTCCCACGTGAGTTCGCGCGAACGCTTGAAGCCGTGCTTCGCCGCGCGCAGCACGACCGGGTTCTTGTCCATCAGCCGCGCGGCGAGCGCGATCGTCGCGTCGCGCAGGCCGGCCAGCGGCACGCTGCTGTTCACGAGGCCCATTTCGGCTGCCTCGACGCCGGTGAACGTGTCGCCGGTCATGATGTAGTGCAGTGCGCGGCGATGCCCGACCGTGTCCGCCATCGCCTTGCTGACGAGGTTGCCCGGCGGGATGCCCCAGTTGATTTCGGACAGCCCGAACACCGCTTCGTCCGCCGCGATCGCGAGGTCGCACGCGACGAGCGGCGAGAAGCCGCCGCCGAAGCACCAGCCGTTCACCATCGCGATCGTCGGCTTGTTGTACATCCGCAGGCGGCGCCACTGCCACTCCGACGCGTCGCGCCGCACCTTTTCCTGCAGCGCGTCGGAGCCGCCGTCGATCTCGCGGAAATATTCCTTCAGATCCATGCCGGCCGTCCACGCCGCGCCCGCGCCGGTCAGCACCAGCACCTTCGCCTCGTCGTCGAATTCGACCGCGTCGAGGACCTCCAGCATCTCCCGGTTCAGCGTCGGGCTCATTGCGTTGCGCTTCTCGGGGCGGTTCAGCGTGACCCACGCGATGCCGGCCTCCACCTTCACTTCAACGGTCTGCCAGCGGTTGTCGTACTTGCTCATGTCTGTTCCTGTCGTTCGTTCCTGTGCGATTCGGTGCGCAGCATTCCTGCTGCGAACGACTTCATTTAATATCAGGCTACCTGATATTGCAAGCGGCACGAGCGCCGGTGTAAACCCGGAGCGGAAAGCGGCGGCAACGCTGGAATCGGGGAACGGTCAGGCGACCGGCGAGCGGGCGGGAACGCGAACACGGGCCGCACGGGCCCGTGTCGTGCAGGTTCGGGAAAGGGTCAGCGGCGCAGGTTGCGCGCGAACAGTTCGAGCGTGCGCTGCACGTGTGTGGCGTCGTCGATGGAGACGTCGCCGAGCATCCGCGTCTCGAGCGGACGCAGCACGGCTTCGCATTCGCGCAGCATCGCCGCGCCTTCGTCGGTCAGCGTCAGCAGGATGATGCGGCCGTGCGACGGGTCGGCTTCGCGCGTGACGAAACCGCGGGCGGCCATCACGCTCATCACCTCGTTCGCCGATTGCGGCGTGATGAACGAGCGTTCCGCGAGTTGCGCGTTCGACGACGCGCCGCGCGCCTCGAGCACCGACAGCGCCGTGTATTGCGCGAGCGTGATGCCGAGCGGCGCGAGCGCGTCGGTCATGTGGCGGCGCAGCAGCCGTTCGAGACTGCCGACCACATAGGTCAGGCGCTGCGGCACGCGGGCCTTCTGCTTGTCGCCCGTCGCGCGGGCGGCGTTCTTCGCGGCGTTTTTCGGGTTCGCGGGCTTGGTCGGTGCGGAACTCATGGTGCGGGCGGGATGGAATTGCGGGCCATCTTACCAGCACGTCGGGGAGCGAACGGCGTGTTCCGGCACGCCGGATCGCCTGGCTCGCTGCGTCAGACGCGTCCCATGAACGGGATCCGACACGCGGTCAGCCGCGCGGCGCCCCCGCGAATCTTGCGGTCGGCAGCCCCGTGTAGCGCGTCCGGGCGACGAATACGCCGCCGGCGTGCGCATCGCTCGCCAGCGCGTCGTCGCTCAACCCGACGCGCGCGCTCGTCACGTACAGCCGGCCTTCGCCGTCGAGCGTCACGCAGCTCGACTGCGCGGTCGGCACGGTCACGCGGTCCGTCTCGACGCCGTCCGGCCCGTAGCGCACCACGCGCCGGCCGCCCCACTGCGCGTTCCACAAGCCGCCGTCGCGATCCATCGTCGAGCCGTCCGGGTCGCCGTCCGCATCGGTCAGTCGCGCGAACGGCCGCGCGTTGGCCACGTCGCCGCCCGCGCGGTAATCGCAGACGAAAATCTCGCGCACCATCGAATCGCAGAACGTCATCTTCGTGCCGTCCGGCGAGAACGCGATGCTGTTCGCGATCGCCGCCGCCGGCAACGCAAGCCGTTCGAGCGTGAGGTCCGGATTGAGCCGGTAGAAGCCGCCGACCGCGCGCGGCGGGTCGCCGCCTTCGTCCTTCATCCCGAACACGAACGCGCCGAACGGATCGCAGCGGCCGTCGTTCAGCCGCGTCGGCAGATCGGGTTCGACGTCGACGATCCGCGTGAATTCGCCGCTGCGCAGATCGAAGAACGCGAGATGCGTCGCGAGCCCGACGAGCAGCACGTTCGGCTCGTTCGTCAGCGCGAAGCACGCGAGCCGCTCCGGCATCGGCCACTGCGCGAGGTCCGAGCCGTCCGCGCGGCAACGCCACAGCCGCGCGCCTTCGATGTCCGTCCAGTACAGCGCGTGCGTGGCGTCGCACCACGTCGCGCCTTCGCCGAGCGTGTTGCGGCTGTCGACGAGCAGCGCCGCCGCGCCCGGATCAATCTGTTGCATGCCGTCTCCCGATATCTGTCGCCTTTCGCGGACGGACGCGCGTTCGTCAGGGTCAGATCTTCATCGCGCGCCGCTGGTTGCGACGATACTGGTCGAACAGCACCGCGAGCAACAGAATTCCGCCGCGTATCAGATATTGGTAAAAGGTCGGCACGTTCAGCAGGCTCATCGCGTCCTGCACGGAACCCATGATCAGCACGCCGACCAGCACACCGGAAATCGTCGCGACGCCGCCCGTCAGCGACACGCCGCCGAGCACGCACGCGGAGATCACGCCGAGTTCGAGGCCGACCGACGTCTTCGGATCGCCGAGGCTCATCCGCGACGCGAGCATCACGCCGGCGAAACCGGTCACGAGCCCCTGCAGCACGAACACCGCGATCTTGATGCGCATCACCGGCAGCCCCGCGAGCAGCGCGGCCTCGCCGTTGCCGCCGACGGCCAGCACGTTCTTGCCGAACACGGTCTTGCGCAAGAGGAAACCGAACACGACGAAGCCGACGATGTTGCTCCAGATCGGATACGAAATGCCGAGGAACGACCCGCCGCCGAGATCGAAGAAGCGCTCCTCGGAGATCATCACCGCGTCGCCGTTCGACGTGATGAACGCGAGCCCGCGCACGACTTCCATCATCGCGAGCGTGACGATCAGCGAATTGATCCGCCAGCGCGCGATCAGCACGCCGTTGACGAGCCCGACCGCGCCGCCGGCGAGCACGCCGGCCGCGATGCCGAGCACGACGCTGTGCGTCGCGGTGATCAGCGTCGACGCGACGACGCCCGAGAACGCGACGATCGACGCGACCGACAGGTCGACTTCGCCGAGCGCGAGCACGAACATCATCGTCACCGCGATCGAGCCGATCAGCGTGACCGACAGCAGCAGGCCCTGGATGTTGCGCGGCGTGAGGAAGTCCGGCACGGTCAGCGACAGCGTCGCGAACAGCACGAGGAACACCATCACGATGCCGGAGCGGTTGATCAGTTGCCACACGCCGCCGCGCGCTCGCGCGGGCGCGGCCGCGGCATCCGGGGACGGGGAAGTACGTTGGGGTTGCATTGCCTGGCTCATATCGGTTGCTTTCCGGTTGACTGCGCTAGCGCGGCAGCGCGAGCTTGATCAGCGCATCGGGCGTCGCCTGCGCCTTCGCGATCTCGCCCGCGATCCGCCCTTCCTTCATCACGACGATGCGGTCCGACACGCCGATCACCTCGGCCAGGTCGCTCGACACGATGATCACCGTGCGGCCCGCTTCCGCGAGCTCGTAGAACAGGTTGTAGATTTCCGCGCGCGCGCCGACGTCGATGCCGCGCGTCGGCTCGTCCATCAGGAACACGTCGATGCGCTCGGCCAGCCAGCGCGCGAGCACGACCTTCTGCTGGTTGCCGCCCGACAGCGCGCCGATCGGCGTCTCGCCGTCGCGGGTCTTGATCGCGAGCCGCTCGATGTAGCGTTGCGCGAGTTCGCGTTCGCGCCGCGCGTCGAGCAGCACGCGCGCCGGGCTGAAATGGCGGCGCGCGCTGATGTTCAGGTTGTCGGCGACCGACGCGATCGCGACGATGCCTTCCTGCTTGCGGTCCTCCGGGCACAGCGCGATGCCGGCACGCACCGCGTCGCGCGGGCTCGCGAACGCGACGCGCTTGCCGCCCAGCTCGACGTGCCCGCCGCTCGGGCGCGCCGCGCCGTACAGCAGCTTCATCAGCTCCGAACGCCCCGCGCCGACGAGCCCGAAGAAGCCGACGATCTCGCCGCGCCGCGCCGCGAACGACACCGGCTCGGACAGGCCGGGCCCCATCAGCCCCTTCGCCTCGATCAGCACGTCGCCGGCCGTGCGCGGCCGGTAGCCGTACACGTCCTCGATCGAGCGGCCGACCATGCAGCCGATCAGCCGGTCCCGGTCGAGATCGGCGACGGATTCGAACGTCTCGATCCGGCGGCCGTCGCGGAATACCGTCACGCGGTCGCACAGCGCGTCGACTTCCTCCATCCGGTGCGTGACGTAGATGATCGCGCGGCCTTCCGCCCGCAGCGAACGGATGATGCGGAACAGCTGCGTGGTCTCGCGCGCGGACAGCGAGCTGGTCGGTTCGTCGAATGCGATCACGCGCGCGTCGCGCATCAGCGCCTTGCCGATCTCGATCATCTGGCGCTGGCCGATCGACAGATACTTCACCGGAATGCCCGGATCGATATGCTCGCCGAGCCGCTCCAGCGCATCGAGCGCGCGTACGGCAAGCGCACGTTCGTCGACCACGCCGAGCCGGCTCGGCAACTGGCCGAGCATCAGGTTCTCCGCGACCGTCAACTCGGGCACCAGATGCAGCTCCTGGTAGATGATCGCGATGCCGGCCTCGAGCGCGGCGCGCGTCGACGCGAAGCGCTGCACCGTGCCGTTCAGCGTCAGCGTGCCGGCCTGCGGCTGGTTGACGCCGGACAGCACCTTCAGCAGCGTCGACTTGCCCGCGCCGTTCTCGCCCATCAGCCCGTGCACTTCGCCCGCGCGCACCGACAGCGACACGCCGTCGAGCGCGCGCACGCCCGGGAACGTCACGGTGATGCCGTCGAGCGCGAGCAGCGCATCGCCGGACGTGGCCACGGCCGCGTCGTCGTTGTCGGACACGGCCGTCATCGTCTGCATCGTCATCGCGTCGTCGCCCCGCACGCTCAGATGCCGAGCTCGGTGCGCACGGCCTGCCAGTTCGTGCGCGTCATCAGCTTGCCGCTCGTCTGCGTGTCGGCGGGCGGCGTCTTGCCGTTACGGATCCAGTCGACGAGGTTCTGCGTGCTGTCCTTGCCGTGGTTCGTCGAGCTGACCGCGATCGTTCCGTAGAAGCCGGTCGGTTCCTTCTTCTGGAATTCGGCGAACGCCTCGCCCGCGCCGTTGATGCCGACGCCGATTACGTCGGCCGCCGGGATGTGCAGCTGTTCGGTCGCGCGCACCGCGCCGAGCACCGTTTCCTCGTTCAGCGCGAAGACCACCCATTTCTTCACGTTCGGATGGCGAGAGAGCACCGGGAAGGCCGCCTCGAGGCCGCCGCTGTCGTCGGTCGTCTTCTGCGGCGCGTCGAAGATGTTCTCCTTGCGGAAGCCGTTCGCGAGCAACGCCTGCGTCGCGCCGTCGGTGCGCAGCTTCGCCGTCGGCAGCTCGTAGTTGGTGATGCGCAGCGCGCCGACTTCCTCGGGCTTCCAGCCGCGCCGCTTCATCTCGTCGGCGATCGCCTGGCCGACCTGGTTGCCGATCTTGGTCGCCGACATCCCGAGGTGCGGCACGTTCGTGAGCGGCTTGCCGGTCGAGTCGACGAGCTGGTCGTCGACCGTCACGAACTTCATGTTGTAGCGCTTCGCGCGCGCGGCGATCGCCGGCCCGAGGCGCACGTCGGGTGCGCAGATCACGAAGCCCTGCGCGCCTTGCGAGTTGAGGTTGTCGATCGCGGCCAGCACCTTCTCGCCATCCGGCGTGCCGATCTTCACGACCGAGAAGTTTTCCTTCTGGCCCAGCGCGGACGCCGCGTTCTGCTCGTTGATGAACCATGCCTGCTCGGGCATCTTCACCAGGAAGCCGATCTTCAGCGGCGCGTCGGCGTGCGCCGCGCCATGCATCCCGAGCGGCGCAATGCAAAGCGCGGCCAGCAGCGCGCGCAGGGTGTGTCGGCGAATCGTGCGGTTCATGCGGTGTCTCCTTGTATTGGCTTGGGTCTTCAACTACCGTCGTGCGCGGTCGCGCTCGCGATGGCGCGCGCCGGCACGGTGTCAGCGGCCGAACGCGTCGGTCCCGACGCGCCGCCCGAACAGAAACGCATCGGCGACGAGCCGCAACGGCCGCACGTCGACGTCGCTTTCGCCGCGCGCGATCAGCGCGCGGAACTGCGCATACAGCGCCGGATACTCGCGCTGCGGCCCGATCTCGACCGGCTCGCCGCCGATCGACAATTGCGCGCCGCCGCGGCTGATCGCGAGCACGCCGTCCGACGTGTCGACCGCGATTTCCCATTGCTCGACGGGGCCGTGCCGCCAGTCGAATTCCGCGCGCACGGGCACGCCTTCCGTATCGGCGCAATCGAGTTCGGCGGCGATCGGCATCTGCGCGTCGCTTGGCACGTAGAGCGTCGCCTCGCGCAACACGAGTTCGCGCGGCAGGATCCGCGTGACGATCGACAATGCGTTGATGCCGGGATCGAACACGCCGAGGCCGCCGGGCTCCCAGATCCACTGCTGGCCCGGATGCCAGCGCCGCACGTCTTCCTTCCAGCGCACCTGCACCGCGCGGATCGTGCGCGTCGCGAGCCACGCGCGCGCCGGTTCCACGGCGCTCGCGCAGCGCGAATGCCAGGTCGCGAACAGCGTGAGGCCGCGTTCGCGCGCGAGCGCGTCGAGCGCGGCCACTTCGCCGAGCGTCGCGCCCGGCGGCTTCTCGAGCATCACGTGCTTGCCGGCTTCGAGCGCGGCGCGTGCCTGCGCGTAGCGCACCTGCGGCGGCGCGCACAGCGACACCGCGTCGAGTTCGGGCTCGGCGGCCAGCAGCGCGCGCAGGTCCTGATAATTGCGCACGCCGCTGACTTCCGCGTGACGGCTCGCGCACGCGGTCAGCACGAAACCCGGTTCAGCGGCGATCGCCGGCAGGTGCTGGTCGCGCGCGATCTTGCCGATCCCGATCACGCCCAGCGAAATCACGTTGCTCATCTGCGTTTCTCCTTCGCCACTTGCTCAGTGCGCCCAGCGCAGCACGAGCGGATCGAGCCGGCGCGCGATCGCGATCAGCTCCGCGCGCGTGTCCGGATGCAGTTCCGGCATCGGATGCCGCGGCCGCTCGCACGCGATCACGCCGCCTTCACGCATCAGCGCCTTCGCGGTGAGGATCCCGGACTGGCGGTTCTCGTGATTGATCAGCGGCAGCCACGCCTGATAGCGCGCGAACGCATCGTCGTGCCGCCCTTCGCGGAAGGCTTCGAGGATCGGCCGGATGCCGTCCGGAAATCCGCCGCCCGTCATCGCGCCGGTCGCGCCGGCATGCAGGTCGGCGAGCAGCGTGATCGCTTCCTCGCCGTCCCACGGCCCTTCGATCGCGTCGCCGCCGAGCCGGATCAGCTCGCGCAGCTTGTTCGCCGCGCCGGGCGTCTCGATCTTGAAGTACGCGACCTGCTCGATCTCGCGCGCCATCCGCGCAAGGAACGGCGCGGACAACGCGGTGCCGCTCGCGGGTGCGTCCTGGATCATGATCGGAATGTCGATCGCGTCCGACACGCGCGCGAAGAAGTCGAAGATCTGCGCTTCGGGCACGCGGAACGTCGCGCCGTGATACGGCGGCATCGCCATCACCATCGCCGCGCCGAGCTGCTGCGCGCGCAGGCTGCGCGCCGCGCACACCTGCGTGCCGTAGTGCGACGTCGTGACGATCACCGGCACGCGGCCGGCGACGTGTTCGAGGATCGTGCGCGTGAGCACGTCGCGTTCGTCGTCGGTGATCGCGAATTGCTCGGAGAAGTTCGCGAGGATGCACAGGCCGTCGGAGCCCGCGTCGATCATGAAGTCGACCGCGCGCTTCTGGCTCGCGAGGTCGAGCTCGCCGGTGTCGGAAAACGTCGTCGGGACGACGGGGAAAATGCCGCGATAACGCGGCGTGCTGCTCGATGTCATGGTTCGGTCCTGCGTCGGCCTCGAGGCGAGGCCATCAAGCGTTCACGGTTTCGTATCGCCACTTCGCGTCGCGCGGGCCATCGCCCGCGCCCGCCTGCCGCTCAATGCGAATGACTCGGCACGTCGGCACCGCGCATGCCGACCAGGAAGTCGAGGTCGCACCCCTCGTCGGCCTGCAGCACGTGATCGATGTACAGCCGCGCGTAGCCGCCCTTGCCGAGTTGGCCGGCCACGCCGGGCGCCGCGGTCGGATCGACGTCCGACAGGCGGCGCTGCAGTTCGTCGTCCGTAATGTCCAGGTGCAGCGTGCCGGCATCGCAGTCGAGTTCGATCCAGTCGCCGTTGCGCACGGCGGCCAGCGGCCCGCCCGCGGCGGCTTCCGGCGCGACGTGCAGCACCACCGTGCCGTAAGCCGTGCCGCTCATCCGCGCATCCGAGATCCGCACCATGTCCTTGACGCCCTGGCGCAGCAGCTTCGGCGGCAGCCCCATGTTGCCGACCTCGGCCATCCCCGGATACCCGCGCGGCCCGCAGTTCTTCAGCACCAGCACCGAGCTGGCATCGACGTCGAGCGCTTCGTCGTTGATCGTCGCCTTGTAGTGATCGAGGTTCTCGAACACCACCGCGCGGCCGCGATGCTTCAGCAGCTCGGGGCTCGCCGCCGACGGCTTCAGGACCGCGCCGCGCGGCGCGAGATTGCCGCGCAGGATGCAGATGCCGCCGTCCGCGATCAGCGGCCGGTCGAGCGGACGGATCACCTCGTCGTCGTAGTTCGGCGCTTCGCGCACGTTCTCCCACAGCGACTTGCCGTTGACCGTCAGCGCGTCCGGGTGCGGCAGCAGCCCGCCTTCGCCGAGCCGGCGCAGCACGGCCGGCAGCCCGCCCGCGTAATAGAACTCCTCCATCAGGAAGCGCCCGGACGGCATCAGGTCGACGATCGTCGGCGTGTCGCGGCCGATGCGCATCCAGTCCTCCAGCTCGAGCGGCACGCCGATGCGGCCCGCGATCGCCTTCAGGTGGATCACCGCGTTGGTCGAGCCGCCGATCGCCGCATTCGCGCGGATCGCGTTCTCGAACGCGGCGCGAGTCAGGACCTTCGACAGCACGAGCCCTTCGAGCGCCATCTCGACGATGCGGATGCCGGACATGTGCGCGAGCACGTAGCGGCGCGAATCGACGGCCGGAATCGCGGCGTTGTGCGGCAGCGCGACGCCGAGCGCCTCGGCCATGCACGCCATCGTCGATGCGGTGCCCATCGTGTTGCAGGTGCCGGCCGAGCGCGACATGCCGGCCTCGGCCGACAGGAAGTGGTGCAGGTCGATCTCGCCCGCCTTCAGCGATTCATGCAACTGCCACACGGCCGTGCCCGAGCCGATGTTCTTGCCTTCGAGCTTGCCGTTCAGCATCGGCCCGCCCGACACGACGATCGCCGGCACGTCGCAGCTCGCCGCGCCCATCAGCAGCGCCGGGGTCGTCTTGTCGCAGCCGGCGAGCAGCACGACCGCGTCGATCGGGTTGCCGCGGATCGCTTCCTCGACGTCCATCGACGCGAGGTTGCGCGTGAGCATCGCCGACGGCCGCAGGTTCGATTCGCCGTTCGAGAACACCGGGAACTCGACCGGGAAGCCGCCGGCTTCCGAGATCCCGCGCTTCACGTGCTCGGCGAGCTTGCGGAAGTGCGCATTGCACGGCGTCAGTTCGGACCACGTGTTGCAGATGCCGATGATCGGCCGGCCGTCGAACTCGTGATCGGGGATGCCTTGGTTCTTCATCCAGCTCCGGTACATGAAGCCGTTCTTGTCGTTCGTGCCGAACCATTGGGTGGAGCGCAGCCTGGGTTTTGTTGCCGACATCGTCAGTCCTGTGGTGACGGGATACCGGCGCAGTCTAGGCAGAATTTTGATAACTGGCTAATGACGTTTTAGGCGATTACGATATCGATTCCGATATCGATATAAACCCGTACGATGCAAGAAGCCAGCCCGTGGGGAAACCGCAACCGCCTGAAGACCCGCCAGCTCCTGCTGCTCGTCGCGCTCGCCGACGAAGGCAGCATTCACCGCGCGGCGGCCGCGCTGAACATGACACAGCCGGCCGCGTCGAAGCTGCTGCGCGAGCTCGAGGAATCGATCGGCGCGGTGCTGTTCGAGCGCCTGCCGCGCGGGATGCGGCCGACGCTGTATGGCGACGTGCTGATCCGCCACGCGCGTGCGGCGCTCGGCAGCCTCGACCAGGCGCGCGAGGAACTGGCCGCGCTGAAGGCCGGCCATCTCGGGCACGTGGCGGTGGGCGCGATCACGTCGCCGGGGCTGCGGCTCGTGCCGCCGGCCGTCGCCGCGGTGAAGGGCACGCATGCGAACGTGCGCGTGTCCGTCGCGATCGACACGAGTAATGCGCTGCTCGAACACCTCGCCCAGGACAAGCTCGACATCGTGCTTGGCCGGCTGTCCGCCGAACACGACAAGCTGCACCTGCGCTACGAGCCGCTGACCGGCGAGCCGGTCGCCGCGGTCGTGCGGCCCGGCCATCCGCTGCTCGCGCAGGCGCCGCTGTCGCTCGCCGGCGTGCAGCGCGCCGCGTGGGTGATGCCGCCGGCCGGCAGCGTGCTGCGGCATCGCTTCGAGCTCGTGTTCCAGCGCGCGAGCCTGGCGCCGCCCGCAAACGTCGTCGAGACGGCCGCGCTGCTGTTCATCACGCAGCTGATCGAGCAGAGCGACATGATCGCGGTGCTCGCGGAAGATGTCGCGCTGTACTACGCGCGACACGGGATCGTCTCGGTGCTGCCGCTGGAGATGGATTGCCGGATGGACGATTTCGGGATCATCACGCGCACCGACCGGCTGCATTCGCCGGCCGTCGAGGTGATGGCGGATGCGATTCGGGTGGCGGCGAGGGAGGTTTACGGGGTCGGGGTGTAACGCGGCGCGGCCCGGTTTCGTCCGGCCCGCGTGCCGCGTTGCGGTTACGCCCGGCGCGCAGCGAACCCGGCCCGCTCCAAACGTGGCATCACCCCGCCGCGCACTCGATCACCGGTTCGCACCGGATCGGGAAATTCACCGAATTCGCCACATAGCACTTCGCATGCGCGTCATGATGCAGCCGCTCGGCTAACTCGCGGTCGTCGCCCGCGCGGATCGTCACGCGCGGATGCAGCACGATTTCGGTGAAGCGCCCCGGCTCGGGGCTGTCGAGCATCGTCGCTTCGGCGTCGTCGACATACGCGAGCACGCGGACGCCCGCATCCGAACACAGATGCAGATACCAGAGCTTGTGGCACGCCGATACCGACGCCAGCAGCAGGTCTTCCGGATTCCAGCGCGCCGCGTCGCCGCGGAACGCCGGATCCGACGAGCCCGGAATGTCCGGCTTCGAACCCGCGCGGATCACATGATCGCGGCCGTATTCGCGATACCCCGACGTACCGGTTCCCCGGTTGCCGGTCCACTCCACTGCCACGCGGTACTTGTGTTCGCCATGCGCCATCTCGCTCTCCTCTGCTGTCGGAACGTGAGGCCGTCATTGTGGCACCGGAATGCCGTTTGGTATACCATTATTCCAAAATGAGGAACCCGGAAGCATGGAAGCCAGACCCGATTCCACGGCGGACGCCGTGGCCGCATCGATGCGGGAGATGATCATCAACGGCGAGTTGCACGCAGGTGAGCGGCTCGTCGAGCGCGACCTCGCCGAGCGCTTCGGGATCAGCCGGATTCCGATGCGCGAGGCGATCCAGCGGCTGGAGCGCGAAGGACTGCTGGACATCTTCCGCAATCGCGGCGCGGTCGTGCGGATGCTGAGCGCGTCCGACGTGCAGGAAATCTACGACATGCGCACGCTGCTCGAAGGCGATGCGATCTACCGCAGCGTGAAACGGCTCGACGACGAAACGCTCGCGCGTGCCGAACTCGTGCACCGGCTGCTCGGCGAATCGAACGTGCCGCGCCGGCAAGGCGAACTGAATCGCGAATTCCATGCGTTGCTGTATTCGTGCTGCGGCAACGCGCGGCAGTTGAAGGCGATCGCGGAACTGCGCAGCCAGGTCGAGCGCTACGAGCGGCTGCAAACCACGTTGCTCGCGGATACGCCGTCGTTCCAGGTCGAGCACGACGCAATCCTGCAAGCATGCCGCGAACGCAATGCACGTGGCGCCCGCGCGATGACGGTCGCGCATCTCGATTCGGCGCGGCGCATCGTGATGCGGCTCGTCGAAGGCGGGTGACGCAGACGGACGACGCGGCCCGCCTCGTCATGTCACCCATCGGCCGGCGATCCATCCTCCGTTTGCAGCTTCCGGGTCTGGCCCGAGCGCTTGCGAGACGCGCGGCACGCATCGCGACCGCACGCGACGTCTACGCCGTCGTGCGCCGCCCCGGCGCCGCGCCCGTCGTACCCCTCACCACCAATCGCGGCACCGGCGCCGTCCGCACGCGCGATGCATCGTCGATGTGCCCGCCCGCCTCGCGCAATGCGTTGAGCAGTTCGACCGCGAGCCCCGCGGCCTCGGCGGTCGGGATCGCAACGGTCGTCAGCGTGGGACGCGTATCGCTGGCCAGATGAATATCGGTGATGCCGACGATCGACAGATCGTCGGGCACGCGCCGGCCGCGATCGGCCGCGGCGTGCAACGCGCCGATCGCGGGCAGGTCGTTGGTCGCGACCAGCGCGGTCAGCTCCGGATGCGCGTCGAGCAGCCAGCCCGCCGCGCGCACGCCGCCTTCGATCGAATCGGGTTCGGCCGCGACGATCGACGCGTCGAGCCCGGCTTCGCGCATCACGTCGACGAAGCCGTCGTAGCGCGCCGCCTGCACGCCGCTCGCCGAGCCGCCGACGATCACGCCGATCGTCCGATGCCCGAGCTCGAGCAGATGCCGCGTCGCGATCCGCCCCGCCTCGCGGAAATCCACGGCCACGCACGGCAACCCTTCGGGCGGCGCATCGGGCCGCTCCCACAGGCACAGCACGACCGGCACACCGCGCCGCGCGACGTCGACGAGATCCGGCAAATGCAGGTTCGCGTTGGTCACGAGAATGCCTTCGGAAATCGTGCCGGCGATCTGGTCGAGATACGCGCGACCCTGCAACGGATCTTCGTTGGTATTGCAGACGATCAGGAATTGTCCGTTGCGACGCACCGCGCGTTCGACCGCGAGCGCGAATTCCGGATAAAACGGGTTGGCGATGCTCGACACCATCAGCGCGACCGTCGGCGCGCGCCCTTCCGCCAGCGCCCGCGCGGCCAGATGCGGCCGGTAGCCGAGCGCCTGCACGGCGTCGAGCACCCGCGCCCGCGTGGCTTCGCCGACCCGGCCGCGGTTGCGCAGCACGTTCGAGACCGTCGCGGCCGTCACGCCGGCGCGGCGGGCCACTTCATCGAGTGTCGCCATGATGTGTCCACTATATGAGATGCCGATCCAGTATTTGCTTCGCTCACCGAAGCGGCGCACTATCGCCGCACACCCTGCCGCCCGATCAACGGGCGCGACTCGGCCACGATCGCTATCGGCGCTTTTTTTGATCGCGATGGTTAAGCGCTTAAGCATCGATGAGAGCGCATTAGAACATGGAGCGGAGACAATGGCGAGCATCTCGATGCGGCGCGTGCAGAAAGCCTACGGCGAGCACGCGCCGGTCATTCGCGACGTCGATCTGGAGATCGGCGCGCACGAGTTCTGCGTGTTCCTCGGTCCGTCCGGCTGCGGCAAGTCGACCCTGCTGCGGATGATCGCGGGCCTCGAGGACCTGAGCGACGGCGAGCTCTCGATCGACGGCCGCCGCGTCGACGACGTGCCGGCCGCCGAACGCGGCGTCGCGATGGTGTTCCAGAGCTACGCGCTGTTTCCGCACATGACGGTCTACGAGAACATGGCGTTCGGGCTGAAGCTCGCGCGCGTGCCGAAGGCCGAGATCGACCGGAAGGTGCGCGACGCCGCGCGGATCCTGCAGCTCGACACGCTGCTCGAGCGCAAGCCGAAGGCGCTGTCGGGCGGCCAGCGGCAGCGCGTCGCGATCGGTCGTGCGATCGTGCGCGAGCCCGGCGTGTTTCTGTTCGACGAACCGCTGTCGAACCTCGACGCGGCCTTGCGCGGCCAGACGCGCATCGAGATCGCGAAGCTGCACCGGCAGTTCGAACGCGCGAGCGTCGTCTACGTGACGCACGACCAGACCGAGGCGATGACGCTCGCCGACAAGATCGTGCTGCTGCACGCCGGCGCGGACACCGCGCGGCACGGCAGCATCGCGCAGGTCGGTGCGCCGCTCGACCTCTATCACCATCCGGCCAGCCGCTTCGTCGCCGGCTTCATCGGCTCGCCGCGGATGAACTTCCTGCCGGCCATCGTCGTCGCCTGCGACGCGCAGCGCACGATCGTCACCGTCGTGCCGTCCGGCGAAACCTTCACGCTGGCTCGCGACGGTTCCGCGCTCGCGGTCGGCGCGGCCGTCACGCTCGGCATCCGCCCCGAACACCTGACGCTCGGCGCCGCGCACGACGCGACCACGCTCGCGCGCGACGTCGTGCTCGTCGAGCGTCTCGGCGAGCAGACCTACGTGCACCTCGACCAGCCCGGCGGCACGCCGCTGATCGCGAAAGTGCCCGGCGACGCGCCGTTGCGTCGCGGCGAGCGCGTGCACGCGCATGCGCCGGCCGCGGCCTGCCACCTCTTCACCGAAGACGGCCGCGCGCTGCCCGCGTGCGCCGACCTTCCCGTCCACCATTACGCATAAGGATCGGCATGCGCCTCGGAGTCTGTTACTACCCGGAACACTGGCCGGAATCGATGTGGGCCGACGACGCCCGCCGGATGAAGGCGCTCGGCATCGCGCAGGTGCGTATCGCCGAATTCGCGTGGAGCCGCATCGAGCCGTCGCCGGGCGAATACGACTGGGGCTGGCTCGACCGCGCGGTCGACGTGCTCTCCGCGGCCGGTCTCGAGATCGTGATGTGCACGCCCACCGCGACGCCGCCGAAGTGGCTCGTCGACCGTCACCCCGACATCCTCGCGATCGGCGCGGACGGCCGGCCGCGCACGTTCGGTTCGCGCCGCCACTACGACTTCTCGTCGCCGACCTATCTCGACGCGTCGCGCCGCATCTGCACGGCGGTGGCCGAACGTTACGGCCGCCACCCGGCCGTGCGCTACTGGCAGACCGACAACGAGCTCGGTTGCCATCAGACGGTCGTCAGCTACTCGCCCGCCGCGCTCGTGCGTTTTCGCGCATGGCTGCAGGCGCGCTACGGCACGATCGACGCGCTGAACCGCGCGTGGGGCACCGTGTTCTGGAGCATGGAGTATCGGCATTTCGACGAAGTCGACGCGCCGGTCGGCACCGTGACCGAAGCGCATCCGTCGCACCGCCTCGACTACCGGCGCTTCGCGTCGGACGAAGTCGCACGCTATCACCGGATGCAGGTCGACGTGATCCGCGCGCATTCGCCGGGCCGCCCCGTCGCGCACAATTTCATGCAGCTCTTCACCGAGTTCGATCACTACGAGGTCGCGCGCGACCTCGACATCGCGACGTGGGACAGCTACCCGCTCGGCGCGCTCGAGGAGCAATGGTTCGCGCCCGACGTGAAGGCGCGCTGGCTGCGCACCGGCCACCCGGATTTCGCGTCGTTCAATCATGACCTTTATCGCGGGATGTCGAAGCTGCCGTTCTGGGTGATGGAGCAGCAGCCGGGGCCCGTGAACTGGGCGCACTGGAATCCCGCGCCGCTGCCGGGCATGGTGCGCCTGTGGAGCTGGGAAGCGTTCGCGCACGGCGCCGGCTGCGTGTCGTACTTCCGCTGGCGGCAGGCGCCGTTCGCGCAGGAGCAGATGCATGCGGGCCTGCACACGCCGGACGATCGACTCGACGAGGGCGGCCGCGAAGCACAGCGCGTCGCGCACGAGATTGCCGCCGTGATCGGCGCCGATGCCGACGCGAACGGCGCCGTGCGTGCGCCCGTCGCGCTCGTGTTCGACTACGAAGCGAAGTGGCTGCTCGAAGTGCAGCCGCAAGGCGCCGATTTCCACTACCCGCGCTTCGCGTTCGAGTACTACTCGGCGCTGCGTTCGCTCGGCCTCGACGTCGACATCATTTCCGCGCATGCGCCGCTCGACGGCTACCGGCTCGTCGTCGTGCCGCCGCTGCCGATCATGCCGGACGACTTCGCGGCGCGGCTCGCCGCCTCGGGCGCGCATGCGGTGTTCGGGCCGCGCACCGGTTCGAAGACCATCGACCTGCAGATTCCGCCGACGCTGCCGCCCGGTCCGCTCGCCGCGATCCTGCCGATGCGCGTGTGGCGCGTCGAATCGCTGCGGCCGAACGTGACCGAGCGGATCGACGGCACGCTGCGCGACGGCTCGCCGCTCACAGGCGACGCACGCCACTGGCGCGACCTCGTCGAGCTGCACGACGACGCACGCAGCGTCGTGCGTGCACGCTTCGCCGACGGTCATCCGGCCTGCGTGTCGCATGGCACGCTGCACTACTGGGCCGCGCTGTTCGACGATGCGACCACCGCGCGCCTGTTCGCCGACGTCGCGGCCGAAGCCGGCCTGACACCGTCGCCGCTCGGCGACGGCGTGCGCGTGAGCCGTCGCGGCGGCCTGACCTACGTGTTCAACTACGGCGGCGCGCCGCACACGATCGATGCGGTGCCGCCGTCCGCGTTCGTGGTCGGCGCCGCGCAGGTCGAGCCGCAAGGCGTCGCCGTGTACCGAAGCCGTTCGTAGCAACCGCCCCCGGCGCCGCGACGCGCCGGTCAAGCACAACGACACACAGGAATGGAGACATACATGACACATCGCCCCCTTCGCGTCGCCGCCCGGCTTGCGACCGCCGCCGCCATCGCGTTCGCTTCGTTCGGCGCCGCGGCGCCGGCCGACGCGGGCACGCTGACGATCAACATCGCGTTCAAGGGCGCCAGCCAGCGCGCGGTCTGGCAGTCGACGCTCGAGGCGTTCCACAAGGCCCATCCCGACATCGACGTGAAGCCCACCTTCGTCGACGAGGAAGCGTACAAGGTGCAGCTCCCCGCATGGCTCACGACCGTCGCACCCGACGTCGTGAACTGGCACGCGGGCGAGCGAATGGCGTACTACGCGAAGCGCGGGCTGTTCGAGGACCTGAGCGGCGACTGGGCGAAGAACGGCTGGGACGCGATGTACGCGTCGACGCGCAGCGCATCGTCGTACAACGGCAAGCAGTACGCGGCGCCGACCGTCTATTACTCGTGGGGGCTGTTCTATCGCAAGGACCTGTTCCGCAAGGTCGGCATCGCCGACGAGCCGAAGACCTGGGACCAGTTCCTCGACGCATGCAAGAAGCTGAAGGCGGCCGGCATCACGCCGGTCGCGGTCGGCGGCCGCGACGCGTGGACGCTCGCCGGCTGGTTCGACTATCTCGACCTGCGCCTGAACGGCAATGCGTTCCACCAGCAGCTGATGGCCGGCGACGTGCCGTACACCGACCCGCGCGTGAAGAAGGTCTACACGACGTGGAAATCGCTGATCGATTCGGGCTATTTCATCGACAACGCGCTGTCCTACGATCTCGACGGCGCGCAGCCGTTCCTGTTCCAGGGCAAGGCCGCGATGATGCTGATGGGCACCTTCATCGCCGCGGGCTTTCCGCCGAACGTGAAGCAGGAAATGGGCTATTACCGCTTCCCGATCATCGACCCGAAGGTGCCGACCGCCGAGGACGGCCCGGTCGAATCGCTGCACATTCCGACCAAGGCGAAGAACAAGGCCGACGCGCATACGTTCCTCGCGTTCGTCGAAACGCCCGAGATGGGCGCGAAGCTCGCGGAAGGGCTCGGCTCGCTGTCGGCCAACAGCAAGTCGCCGGAACCGGCCGATCCGATCTCGCGGATCGGCTTCCGGATCCTCGCCGATACCCGGGGCGGCGTCGCGCAGTTCTACGACCGCGACATGACGAAGGAAATGGCCGACGAAGGGATGAAGGGGATGCAGCAGTTCCTCGCGAATCCCGCGCAGCTCGATACCGTGCTCGCGCAACTCGAGCAGACCCGCAAGCGGATCTACAAGAAGTAACCGCGTGACCCCTGCGGCGGCCCGGTGCCGCCGCGTCCGTCCAGGAGGCTTGCCGTGTCCAGTCCGATCACGTCCAGACCCGTCGAAACGCCTGCCGCTCCGGCCGCCGCCGCGCCGCCGGCCGGCAGGTCGCCCGCCGCATTGCGCGCGCGTCGCCCGTCGCCGGCCGTGCGGCGGCAACAGCGCGCCGCGTGGCTCTTTCTCGCGCCCGCGTGCGCAATGGTTGCCGTCTATGTGATCTGGCCGATCCTGTCGACGCTGTGGCTGAGCCTCTGCAACTGGGACGGGATGACCGAGCGCACGTTCGTCGGTCTCGCGAACTACGCCGAGCTGCTGCACGCGCCGACGTTCTACACCGCGCTGCGCAACAACGTGATCTGGCTCGCGCTGTTCATGCTCGCGCCGCCGCTCGGCCTCGCGCTCGCGCTGTACCTGAACCAGGCGGTCGCCGGCATCCGGCTCGTGAAGTCGCTGTTCTTCGCGCCGTTCGTGCTGTCGGGCGTGGTCGTCGGCCTGATCTTCTCGTGGTTCTACGATCCGACCTTCGGGCTGCTCGCGCTGATCGCCGGACACGGCATCCCGGTGCTCGGCGATGCGCGCTACGCGACGTTCGGCATCGTGTTCGCCGCGCTGTGGCCGCAGACCGCGTACTGCATGATCCTGTACCTCACCGGCCTCACGTCGGTGAACCCGGAACAGATCGAAGCGGCGCGGATGGAAGGCGCGCGCGGCTTCGCGCTGCTGTGGCACGTCGTGCTGCCGCAGTTGCGGCCGACCACGTTCATGGCGATCGTCGTCACGGTGATCGGCGCGCTGCGCAGCTTCGACCTGATTTCGGTCATGACGGGCGGCGGCCCGTTCGAGAGCTCGACCGTGCTCGCGTATTACATGTACGACCAGGCGATCAAGTACTACCGGCTCGGCTATTCCGCGGCGATCGCGGTCGTGCTGTTCGCGATCATGCTCGTCTATATCGTGTTCCAGTTGCGCCGCATGCTGCGCAACGAGCAGTGACCTGACTTTCCGGGGATGCCTTCATCATGTTTCCGACACCTGTTGCCCACTGGAAGCCGGTATCGCGCCGGCTGTACAAGCTGTCGCTGCCCGTCGCGCTGGTGATCTGGCTGCTGCCGATGATCGCGGTGTTCGTCACGTCGGTGCGCTCGACCGAGGAACTGGTCGAAGGCCACTACTGGGGCTGGCCGCGACACTTCTCGATGATCGAGAACTATCGCGACGCGCTGACCACGTCGCCGATGCTGCATTACTTCTGGAACAGCGTGCAGATCACGGTGCCGTCGGTGCTCGGGTCGATCGCGCTTGCCGCGATGGCCGGGTTCGCGCTGGCGACTTACCGGTTTCGCGGGAATGCCGCGTTGTTCGGGACGTTCGTCGCGGGGAATTTCGTGCCGGTGCAGGTGTTGATGATTCCCGTGCGGGATTTGTCGCTCAGGCTCGGGGTATTCAATACGGTCGAGGCGTTGATTCTCTTTCACGTCGCGTTTCAGACGGGGTTCTGTACGCTGTTTCTGCGGAATTTCATCAAGCAGTTGCCGTTCGAGCTGATCGAGGCGGCGCGGATCGAAGGCGCCGGCGAATGGACGGTGTTCTGGCGGATCGTGTTGCCGTTGATCCGGCCGGCGTTGGCGGCGCTTGCGATTCTCGTGTTCACGTTCGTGTGGAACGATTATTTCTGGGCGCTGTGTCTCACGCAAGGCGACGAGGCCGCGCCGATCACCGCGGGGGTGGCGGCGCTGAAGGGACAATGGACGACGTCGTGGAACCTCGTCTCGGCCGGGTCGATTCTCGCCGCGTTGCCGTCGGTCGCGATGTTCTTCGCGATGCAGAAACATTTCGTCGCGGGGCTGACGTTCGGGGCGACCAAAGGTTGAATTCGCGCTGACCGCCGATCGTCGATCGCGAATTCGGATCTCCCCCTCTTCATCGAGAGGATTGCCCGCTTCGGCGGGCTTTTTTATTCTGATGGGGCCGGTGTTCGCGTCAGGGCCAAATAGACCATACCCACCTCGGCAATCCCCAAAGAAGATCCCGGCCGCCGTGCCCGCCGCCGCGCCCGCCCGCGCGCGAGGCCGGCTGCTGCGGCGCGACCGAATTTCACCAGAACGCGCAGGAGGCCGGCGCGGAAGCGATCGTGCTGACGGCGAGCGGCTGCGGCGCGTTCGTGAAGGAATACGGCGACCTGTTGCGCTCCGACCCCGTCTATGCGGACAAGGCGCGGCGCGTCAGCGCACTCGCGCGCGATCTCGCGGAAGTCATCGCGGCCGAGCCGCTCGACGCGCTGGCCGACGCGACGCAGCGCCGCGTCGCGGTTCATTGCCCGTGCACGCTGCAGCACGCGCAGCGGCTCGGCGGCGCGGTGGAACGCATCCTGACGCGGCGCGGCTTCGATCTGACGAATGTCGCCGACGGCCACCTGTGCTGCGGCTCCGCCGGCACCTACGCGCTGACGCAGCCCGAACTCGCCACCAGACTGCGCGACAACAAGCTCGACGCGCTCGAAGCCGCGCGGCCGGACCCGATTGTCACGGCCAACATCGGCTGCCAGACTCACCTGAACGGCGCGGGCCGCACGCGCGTGCGCCACTGGATCGAGCTCGTCGACAACCGACTCGTCAACTGACCGCTGATTCCGGAGGAACGCCATGAAAACGAAGCCCGAACTCGAACTCGCCGACGTCGACCGCATGCTCGCCGCCGCCCGTGCGGAGGCCGAGCGTCACGGCTGGGCCGTGTCGATCGCCGTCGTCGACGACGGCGGCCACCTGCTCGCGTTCGCGCGCCTCGATGGTGCATCGGCGGCCAGCGCCTGCATCGCTCAGGACAAGGCGCGCGCGGCGGCGCTCGGCCGTCGCGAGACGAAGGCGTATGAGGATATGATCAACGGTGGCCGCACGGCGTTTCTGAGCGTGCCGCTGACAGGATTGCTCGAAGGCGGCGTGCCGGTGACGGTGAGCGGCCGTATTGCGGGCGCGATCGGTGTATCCGGCGTAAAGTCCGAACAGGACGCGCAGATCGCCCGCGCCGGCACACAAAGCGTCGCGGCATAACCAGCCAAGCCGCGCGCGATTTTTTCCCCGGGAGGAATCACGATGATCGACCAAGCAGGACTGCAAGTCGCGCCAGCGCTGAGCCAGTTCATTGAAAACGAAGCACTGCCGGGCACCGGTATCGACAAGGCCGCCTTCTGGAGCGGTTTCTCGGCCCTGGTGCACGACCTCGCGCCGCGCAACCGCGAACTGCTCGCGGAACGCGACCGCCTGCAGTTGGAACTCGACGCGTGGCATCGCGCGCACCCCGGCCCGGTGCGCGACCATGCCGCGTATCGCGCGTTCCTCGAACAGATCGGCTACCTCGTGCCGGTCCCGTCGAACGTCGCGGCAGCCACCGCGAACGTCGACAGCGAGATAGCGACGCAGGCCGGCCCGCAGCTCGTCGTGCCGCTGTCGAACGCGCGCTATGCGCTGAACGCCGCGAACGCGCGCTGGGGCAGCCTGTACGACGCACTGTACGGCACCGACGCGCTGCCCGAGGACGGCGGCGCCGAACGCACCACGGCCTACAACCCGACGCGCGGCCAGCGCGTGATCGACTACGCGCGTGACGTGCTCGACAACGCGGCGCCGCTCGCGAGCGGCTCGCACCGCGACGCGCTGCGCTATCGCGTGGAAGACGGCCAGCTCGCCGTCGAAACCGGCAAGGGCGTCGTGCACCTCGCGCAGCCGGCGCAGTTCGTCGGCTACCAGGGCGCGGCGGGCGCACCGTCCGCGATCCTGCTGAAGCACAACGGCCTGCACCTCGAGATCCAGATCGACGCGTCGACCCCCATCGGCCGCGCCGATCTCGCGAACGTGAAGGACGTCGTGCTCGAAGCCGCGGTCAGCACGATCATCGACTGCGAGGATTCGGTCGCGGCGGTCGACGCCGACGACAAGGTCCAGCTCTATCGCAACTGGCTCGGCCTGATGCAGGGCACGCTGGTCGAGGAAGTCGCGAAGGGCGGCAAGACCTTCACGCGCCGCCTGAACGCCGATCGCGAATACACGACGCCGGCCGGCGGCACGCTGACGCTGCACGGCCGCTCGCTGCTGTTCGTGCGCAACGTCGGCCACCTGATGACCAACGGCGCGGTGCTCGACCGCGACGGCAACGAGATTCCGGAAGGCATCCTCGACGGCGTCGTCACGGTGCTGTGCTCGCTGCACGACCTGAAGGCGAAGCGCAACTCGCGCACGGGCTCGATCTACATCGTGAAGCCGAAGATGCACGGCCCGGTCGAAGTCGCGTTCGCCGACACGCTGTTCGCGCGCATCGAGGACCTGTACGGCCTGCCGCGCAACACGCTGAAGATGGGCATCATGGACGAGGAGCGCCGCACCAGCGTGAACCTCGCCGCCTGTATCGCGGCCGCCGCCGCGCGCGTCGCGTTCATCAACACCGGCTTCCTCGATCGCACCGGCGACGAGATGCACACCGCGATGGAGGCGGGCCCGATGATCCGCAAGGGCGACATGAAGTCGTCGGCGTGGATCCAGTCGTACGAGCGCAACAACGTGCTCGCTGGCCTGTCGGCCGGCCTGCGCGGCCGCGCGCAGATCGGCAAGGGCATGTGGGCGATGCCGGACCTGATGCACGCGATGCTCGAGCAGAAGATCGCGCATCCGCGCGCCGGCGCGAACACCGCGTGGGTGCCGTCGCCGACCGCCGCGACGCTGCACGCGCTGCACTACCACCTCGTCGACGTGCAGGCCGTCCAGCAGGAACTCGAGAAGACGCCGTATGCGAGCGAACGCGACGCGCTGCTCGAAGGCCTGCTGACCGTGCCGGTCGTCGAACGCGCCGAGTGGAGCGAGGCCGAGATCCTGAGCGAAGTCGAGAACAACGCGCAGGGCATCCTCGGCTATGTCGTGCGCTGGGTCGAACAGGGCGTCGGCTGCTCGAAGGTGCCGGACATCCACGACGTCGGCCTGATGGAAGACCGCGCGACGCTGCGCATCTCGAGCCAGCACATCGCGAACTGGCTGCGCCACGGCGTGATCACCGAGGCGTTCGTGCTCGACGTGTTCAAGCGGATGGCGCGCGTCGTCGATCAGCAGAACGCCGGCGACCCGAACTATCGCCCGATGGCGCCCGGCTATGACCAGTCGACGGCATTCAAGGCCGCGTGCGCGCTGGCGCTGCAGGGCACGTCGCAGCCGAGCGGTTATACCGAGCCGCTGCTGCATCGGTTCCGGCTCGCGTACAAGGCGCAGCAGCACGGCGCGTAAACCCTTGCATGCGGGCTTTCCCGCATGCGGTTTCGCGAAACGGGCGGCCATCGTGGCCGCCCGTTTTCATCTGCGAATTCACGCGGACACCGAAATCGATAATCGGTCCGTATCGCACCGCTTCAAGTTCCCGCTTCACCGGCCGTTAAAACGGTAAAACCGGCGACCGTGGAATGCGCGCCGCTCCGCGCCTGGCGCAAAGCCTTGCACCGCAACGCTCCACGCGCGATTGGCAAGTATTGGCCACGGCGATAATTTGATCCGGATCAACGGTCCGCAACATTCTCCGCGTATACAAATACGCGCGTTATACTCGGAACAATCCGCGCCGCCCGATTCGTCGGATCGTCGAATCGCGGCCAATCCTCCCGGTGAATGGAGCGATTTTTGCGGTTTATCCGGCCGCAATCATGGATGATCGGCTCCGGTTCTCCGGTCGATCGGGCGGCGTGCGCATCGGAGACCGCGCACCGGATCGCCGCCGGCAAATCATACGAACAATCGCATCGGCCCGCCGCCTGGCGGCGATGCCCATCGATCCACGGACCATGGCAGAAACCGACTACGCAATGCCCAGCGAATCCGGCCTGACGGGCCGCATCGCCGCGCAATTTCGCCGGTTCCTGCTGCCGCACCTGATCTTCTATTCAGGGTTGCTGATCGCGCTGCTCCTGTTGCTGCTGTGCGCCATCGTGCTGTACGAAGGCCGCATCGACGCACGCGATCGCGCGCGCACCACCCAGCAGAACATCGCGCTGATGGCGTCGTGGGACATCGAGCGCAACATCGAGATCTATTCGCTGTCGCTGCAGGCGGTCGTCGACGGCTCGAACGATCCCGCGGTCGCCGCGCTGCCGATGTCGCTGCGCCGCCAGGTGCTGTTCGACCGCGCGACGACGGCCAAATACCTCGGCGGCATCTACGTGCTCGACGCGAACGGCGACATCGCGGTCGACGGCATGAGCGATGTGCCGCGCAAGGCCAACTTCCGCAACGAACCGTATTTCACGGTGCACCGCGACCACCCGAACGTCGGCCTGTACGTCAGCGATCCGTACCGTTCGCGGCTGCGCGGCGGCTCGCTGAGCATCGCGCTCAGCCGGCGAATCACGAGGCCCGACGGGTCGTTCGGCGGCGTCGCCGTGATGTCGATCCGGCTCGAATATTTCCAGAACCTGTTTTCGCGCCTGGCGCTCGGCGATCGCGGCTCCGTCGCGCTGATCAACACCGACGGCCGGATGGTCGCGCGCAAGCCGTACGATCCGGCGATCGTCGGCCGCGACATCAGCAAGGCCAGCACGTTCCGTCATTTCATGACCGCGAACGAGGGCAGCTTCGCCGATACCGCGTCGATCGACGGCGTGCGCCGCCTGTACGTGTTCCGGCATCTCGAAAATCTGCCGCTGATCATCATGGTCGCGCGCTCGGAAGCCGACACCTACGCCGCGTGGTACGACCGCGCGATCCCGATCGGCTCGGCGATGGCCATGCTCGCACTCGGCTTCGTCGGCTTGTCGCTGCTGCTCGACGTGCAACTGCGCAAGCGTCACCGTGCGGAAACCGAACTGCAGGCGCTCGCGCGCACCGACGGCCTCACCGGCCTCGACAACCGCCGCATGCTCGACGTCACGCTCGAGCGCGAATGGCGCCGCGCGGCACGCTCGCAACATGCGCTGTCGCTGCTGTTCGTCGACGTCGATCACTTCAAGCGCTACAACGACACGCAAGGCCACCAGGCCGGCGACGACGCGCTCGCCGCGGTCGGCCGCTGCATCGCCGGCTGCCTGCGGCGCCCGGCCGACTATGCGGCCCGCTACGGCGGCGAGGAGTTCGTCGTCGTGCTGCCCGACGTCGACACGCCCGGCGCCGTGACGATCGCCGAAGCGATCCGCACCGGCATCCTCGATCTCGGCATCCGGCACGCCACGGGCTCGTCCGACTGCCTGACCGCGAGCATCGGCGTGACGACCTGCTATCCGGAGCGCGACGACAGCATCCAGGCCGCGCTGAAGCTCGCCGACGACGCGCTGTACCGCGCGAAGGAACGCGGGCGCAACCGGGTCGTCGTGCAGACGGCCGTGAGCGTCGATCGCACGCCGCGGCGCGCCTGAGCCACGGCGGGCCGGCAGGCCTTCGCCGGGCCTTCCGATCGCCCGCGTGCGAAATCGCCGACAATGTCGGCTCGCCGCCGCCGCGCGACAGACACATGCGCCGGCCGGCCCGCGCCCGCTTCACACCATCATGAGACTCAAGGCAAAGATTTTCCTCCTGGCGATCGTGCCATTCCTGCTCGCGATCGCCGGCATCGGCTTCGGCGTGCGCCAGCAGGCGACGTCGCTCGCGCGCACGCAGCACGCGACGATCCAGGCCGCCTACCTGTCGAGCAAGGAAATCGAGCTGAAGCATTACGTCGAACTCGCGACGAGCGCGATCATGCCGCTGTACGACGCGAGCGGCCGCAATGCGCGCGACGACGCGTTGCTGCGCACGCAGGCGCTCGCGATGCTGCAGAAGATGGATTTCGGCCCCGACGGTTATTTCTTCGTCTACGATCTGCACGGCAATGCGCTGATGCATCCGCGCGAGCCCGAGCGCGTCGGCCACAACTACTGGTCGATGCGCGACCCGCAAGGCGCGCTGACGATCCAGCAGCTGATCGGCGCCGCGTCGCACGGCGGCGGCTACGTGCGCTACACGTGGCAGCGGCCGTCGACGGGCAAGCCCGCGCCGAAGCTCGGCTACGTCGTCGCGCTCGAACGCTGGGGCTGGATGGTCGGCACCGGCATCTATCTCGACGACGTCGACACCGCGCTGCAACGCATCGACGCGCGCGCGTCCGCGAACATCGAGCGGACGATGAGCTGGCTCACCGCGATCGCGCTGACCGGCGCGGCTGCGATCGCCGTCTGCGCGCTGGTGCTGAACGTCAGCGAGTCGCGCAGCGCCGACGCGAAGCTCAAGCAGCTCGCGCAGCGTGTCGTCGAATCGCAGGAGCAGGAGCGCGAGCGGCTGTCGCGCGAACTGCATGACGGGATCAGCCAGATGATGGTGTCCGCGAAGCTGATGCTCGAATCCGCGCTCGCGCGCTTCGAGCGCGGCGCGACGCGCATGCCCGAAGCCGAGCAGGCGCTCGCGTCCGGCGTCGGGCGGCTCGGCGACACGCTGCGAGAAGTGCGGCGCATCTCGCATGCGCTGCGCCCGGCGATGCTCGACGATCTCGGCCTCGCGGCCGCGCTCGAGCAGCTCGTGCGCGAGCTCGGCGCGGAAAGCGGCATCGACATCGGCTATACGCAGGTCGCGCACAGCGGCGCGCGGCCGTTGCCCGCGCCGGTCAATACGGCGCTGTTCCGGATCGCGCAGGAAGCGCTCAGCAACATCGTGCATCATGCGCAGGCGTCGCGCGCGGCCGTCACGCTCGACGTCGGCGCGCATTCCGCCACGCTGACCATCGCCGACAACGGCTGCGGCTTCGATGCCGAGCGGTCGCAGACCGATGCGCGCCGCGGCATCGGGCTGCGCAACATGCGCGAGCGCCTCGACGCGCTCGGCGGCACATTGACGATCACGTCGCAGGTCGGCCACACCGTCGTGGCCGCGCGCGTGCCGCTGCGCGCCGCCTGAGCACGCGCCCCATCACCGGAGACCTTTGCCCATGAGCGCCCCCGATACCGTCCAGCCCGCCGCCCGACTGCTGCTCGTCGACGATCACCCGCTGGTGCGCGACGGCCTGCGGATGCGGCTCGAGGCGGCCGACCTGTCCGTGGTCGGCGAAGCCGGCAACGCGGACGAGGCGCTCGCGCTCGCCGCGTCGCTCGAGCCCGATCTCGCACTGATGGACGTCGGCATGAACGGGATGAACGGCATCACGCTCGCCGGCGTCTTCCACGAGCGCTTTCCGGGGATTCGCGTGCTGATGCTGTCGATGCACGACAACATCGAATACGTGACGCAGGCCGTGCGCGCAGGCGCGAGCGGCTATCTGCTGAAGGATTCGCCCGCGAGCGAGATCGTGCGCGCGATCGGCGCGGTGCTCACGGGGCAGACGTTCTTCAGCGAAGGGCTCGCCGCGCGGATGATCCAGGCGAGCGCGGCCGCGTCGCCGCTCGACCGCCTGACGCCGCGCGAACGCGACATCCTCGATGCGTTGGCCGAGGGGCTGTCGAGCAAGCAGATCGCGCAGCAGACGGGGCTGTCGGTGCGCACGGTGGAAACGCACCGGCTCAATCTGAAGCGCAAGCTCGAGATCGAGGGGCAGGCGGAGCTGATCAAGTTCGCGGTCGAGCATCGGCGGCGGTAGCGCCCCGACACGGGTCCCCGCGTCATTCCGAACCCGCAACGAAAAAGGGCGCCCGAGGGCGCCCTTGATGCATGCCGGCATGCTGAACATGCCGGCCGACCGGCGGCGATCAGTTCGTCCGCGCGTTGTGCTTCTGCAGATACGCGATCAGGCCGTCGATGCCGCCCGACGCGAGCTGGCCCTTGAACTGGCCCTGGTAGACCTGGATCAGCCACGCGCCCGACATGTCGATGTCGTAGATTTTCCAGTCGTTGCCGACCTTGCCGAGGCGGTAGCCGACCGACTGGCTGTCGCCCGGCGTCGTGACCGTCGACTGCACCAGCGCATCGGCGCCCGACGCGCCACCGGCCTTGAACGAGAACTTCGCGTCCTGGCCGCCGAGCTGCGCAAGCGACGCGGCATAGGTGCGCGTCATCAGCAGCTTGAACTGCTTGTACAGCTCCTGCTGCTGTTGCGGCGTCGCCTGCTTCCAGGCATCGCCGACCGCGATGCGGGTCGTGCGTTCGAAGTTCGTCGCGGGCAGGAAGCGCTGCTCGACGACTTGCGTGACTTTCGCCATGTCGCCGCCGCGCGCACCCGGATCGGCCTTCATCGCGTTGACGGTGCCTTCGACCGCATTGCGGACGATGTCGACGGGCGCGCTCTGCGCGAAAGCGGAAACCGACACGGCGGCCGCCGCGACGAAAGCAAACAGATGACGTTTCATACGGATATCGCACTCGATGAGAAAAAACGGCCGGCGGATTGCATCGGTGGCATCGGCCGGTGGGTCGAAGTATAGCGGCCCGGCGGCCGGCCTGCCGCGCGGTGACCGACTGTTACCTTTCAACCCCTTTTGTCACAGGCCCCGCCACGGCACGATGCCGGTCGATTATGTAAGTATCCCCATACGAATCGCCGGGCGCTGCGCGCCGATTCCTGCGCCGCGGAGCAAATATCCTTCCCGCCCCTTTACGCTCCATCGTCGCGACCGACGCCACGTTGCGCCGGTATACTCGTTGTTTTGTCCTTGCCAGCCCCTCCCCACCGCCACATGGTGACATCTCTCATCGTCCGACTCGTCGCATGGTCGGTACGCCGCCCCGTCTGGGTCGTCGTGCTGTCGCTCGTCGTCGCCGTCTTCAGCGGCGTCTACGTCGCGCAGCACTTCAAGATCAGCACGGACATCAGCAAGCTCGTCGACGCGGAACCCCAGTGGGCCACGCTCGGCCAGGCCGTCGACAAGGCCTTCCCGCAACGCAACGGCACGATCCTCGCGGTGGTCGAGGCCCCGGCGCCCGAATTCGCGACCGCCGCCGCGCATACGCTCACCGAAGCCCTGCAGAAGCAGGCCGACGCCGGCCGCATCGGCCAGGTCGCCGAACCCGGCGGCGGCCCGTTCTTCGAGCACAACGGGCTGCTGTTCCTGTCGCCGCAGGAAGTGACGGACACGACGACGCAGCTCGCGAGCGCACGGCCGCTCGTCAACGAGCTCGCGAAGAACCCGAGCCTGACCGGGCTCGCGACCACGCTGTCCACCACGCTCGGCCAGCCGCTCCTGACCGGCCAGGTGAAGCTGCCCGCGATGGCGAAGCTGCTCGCGCGCAGCGCCGCGACGGTCGACGACGTGCTGGCCGGCAAGCCCGCCGCGTTCTCGTGGCGCGGGCTGGTCGACAGCGATGCCGCACGCCAGCCCGCCCGCGCGTTCGTCACGGTGCAGCCGGTCGTCAACTACGGTGCACTGAAAGCCGGCGCCGAAACGACCCAGGTGATCCGCGACACGGCAAAAGTGCTCGGCCTCGAGCAACGCTACGGCGCGGTCGTGCGCCTGACCGGCGAACAGCCGCTCGCCGACGACGAATTCGCATCGGTGGAAGACGGCGCCGCGCTCAACGGCGCGCTCACGCTCCTCGCCGTGCTCGTGATCCTGTGGCTCGCGCTGCGCTCGAAGCGGATGATCGGCTCGGTGCTGGTCACGCTGTTCGTCGGCCTCGTCGTGACCGCGGCGCTCGGCCTCGCGATGGTCGGCTCGCTGAACATGATCTCGGTCGCGTTCATGGTGCTGTTCGTCGGCCTCGGCGTCGACTTCTCGATCCAGTACGGCGTGAAATACCGCGAGGAGCGCTTCCGCGATCCGCGCATCGATCACGCGCTGATCGGCGCCGCGCACTCGATGGGCATGCCGCTCGCGCTGGCCACCACGGCGGTCGCGGCGAGCTTCTTCTCGTTCATTCCCACGGCCTATCGCGGCGTGTCCGAGCTCGGCCTGATCGCGGGCGTCGGGATGTTCGTCGCGCTGCTGACCACGCTCACGCTGCTGCCCGCGCTGCTGCGCCTGTTCGCGCCGCCGGGCGAATCGAAGACGCCGGGCTTTCCGTGGCTCGCGCCGGTCGACGACTTCCTCGATCGCCATCGCAAGCCGATCCTGATCGGCACGCTCGCGGTCGTGATCGGCGCGCTGCCGCTGCTCGCGTTCCTGCACTTCGACTTCAATCCGCTGCACCTGAAGGATCCGAACAGCGAATCGATGGCGACGCTGCTCGCGCTGAAGGATTCGCCCGAAGCGGCCGTCAACGACGTCACGCTGCTCGCGCCGTCGCTCGCCGAGGCCGACGCAGCCGCGAAGCGTCTCGATGCGCTCCCGGAAGTCGGCCGCACGACGACGCTGTCGACCTTCGTGCCGGCCGACCAGCCGGCCAAGCGTGCGGCGATCGCCGCGGCCGCGAGCGACCTGCTGCCCGCGCTGACGCAACCGGCCGCGCCGGCCGCGACCGACGCGCAGCGCGTCGCCGCGCTCAAGCGCGTGTCGGACCTGCTGAGCTACGCGGCGGAAGATCACCCGGGCCCGGGCGCGGCCGCCGCCCAGCATCTGTCGGCATCGCTCGCGAAGCTCGCCGCCGCCGACAGCGCGACGCGCGACCGCGCCGAACGCGCGTTCTCCGACACGCTGCGCATCGCGCTCAATCAGCTCGCGACGCTGCTGCAGCCGCAGGACATCACGCGCGACGCGCTGCCGCCGCAGCTCGTGCGCGACTGGATCGCGCCGGACGGTCACGCGCTCGTGCAGATTTCGCCGAAGGTGCCGAAGGGCGTCGACCCGAACGACGACACGATGCTGCGCCGCTTCGCGAAGGCGGTGAAGGCCGCTGAGCCGGGCGCGATCGGCGGCCCGATCTCGATCCTGCATTCGGCCGACACGATCATCAACGCGTTCCTGCACGCGGCGCTGTGGTCGATCCTGTCGATCACGATCCTGCTGTGGATCACGCTGCGCCGCTTCGGCGACGTGCTGCGCACGCTGGTGCCGTTGCTCGTGTCGGGGCTCGTCACGCTCGAGATGTGCGTCGTGCTCGGCATGTCGCTGAACTTCGCGAACATCATCGCGCTGCCGCTGATGCTCGGCGTCGGCGTCGCGTTCAAGGTGTACTTCGTGATGGCATGGCGCGCGGGCCAGACGGGCCTGCTGCAGTCGAGCCTCACGCACGCGGTGCTGTTCAGCGCAGCGACGACCGCAACCGCCTTTGGCAGCCTGTGGCTGTCGCATCATCCGGGCACGTCGAGCATGGGCAAGCTGCTCGCGCTGGCGTTGACCTGCACCCTGATCGGCGCCGTGGTGTTTCAGCCCGTCCTGATGGGCAAACCGCGCGTCAAACGCGCCAAAGAACCAATCGCAAGGAAATAATGAACAAGGTGCGAATCATTGCGGCGACCGTCGCTGCCAGCGCGGTGCTGAGCGGCTGCGCGACGGGCCCGAACCGCAACCCCAACGACCCGCTCGAGCCGATGAACCGGGCGATGTACAAGTTCAACGACACGGTCGACACGAACATCGCCGTGCCGATCGCGAAGGGTTACCAGAAGGTCACGCCGACGCCCGTGCGCACCGCGATCAGCAACTTCTTCTCGAACCTCGGCGATCTCGGCAACATGGCGAACAACCTGTTGCAGCTGCGCATCACCGATGCGACGCAGGATCTGATGCGCGTGGCGATGAACTCGGTGTTCGGCGTCGGCGGCCTGATCGACATCGCGACGCCGGCCGGGCTGCCCAAGCATCACCAGGATTTCGGGCTGACGATGGCGCGCTGGGGCGTGCCGTCCGGCCCGTACCTCGTGCTGCCCGTGTTCGGGCCGAGCACGATCCGCGATGGCGTCGGCCGCGCGGTGGACGTCCGCTTCAACCTGCTCAACTACATCGAGCCGGCCGCGCGCAATCCGATGTACATCGCGCAGTTCATCAGCGCGCGTTCGGACCTGCTCGGCGCGACCGATCTGCTGAAGCAGGCGGCGCTCGATCCGTACTCGTTCGTCCGCGACGCGTATCTGCAGCAGCGCAAGTCGCTGACGTATCGCGGCCAGTCGGCGTCGGCCGCGCCGCCGAACTACACCGAGCCGGGTGAATCGGGTGCGGTGCCGGCGGCCGCGCCGACCGTGCCGGGCTTGCCGAACTACGAGGATCCGGGCGAGTCGGGCGGCGCATCGGGCACGGCACCGGGCAATGCGCCGGCCGCGCCGGGGTTGCCGCAGTATGAGGATCCGGGTGCGGACGGCGCGATGCCGGCGAGTGCGCCGGCGGCCGCGTCGGCCGGGGCGACGACTGCGCCGGCTGCCAACGGCGCACCGATCGCGCCGGCGATGCCGACGGTGCCCGCGAGCGGTCCGGCCGTGCAGTAACGCGCACGGCATCCGCCCGCAAGCCGAAGAGCGCTGCATCATGCAGCGCTCTTTTTTTGCGCGTACGCGAAACGAAAAGGGAAGGGGGAGGAGAAGCGGAAAGCGGCGAGCGCCGCTCAGACGATCCGCATCGCGCCGGCACGCTCGAATGCGTGCCGCGCCTGGATCAGCGTCGTGCGCGCCGCGCGCGCGTCGCCCGCAACCTGCAGCAGCGGGCCGAGCTGCGACGGCTGCTTCAGCAGTTCGCGCAGGATCGGCAAGATGGCCGTGCTGCCGTCGTCGCGCAAGCCGGCCGTCGCCGCCCGCGGCAACGTGCGCCACGCAGGGTCGACGATCGCGCGGCACACCGCGAACGGCACGCCGCGCGACGCCGCGAAGGCCGCGGCGATATGCGACTCCATGTCGACGGCGAGCGCACCCTTCGTGCGATGCAGCGACGTCTTTTCCTGCTCGCTGACCACCGGTGCACCGACCGCCGCCATCGTGCCGCGCGTGACGCGCGCCCACACCGGCGTGTCGTGCAGCGCAGCGACGAGCCGCGCGCTCCAGCCCGGATCGGTCTGCACGCGGCCGAACGGCCCGTCGATCGCGTCCGCGATCACGAGTGCGCCGGGCGCGAGATCGGGTGCGAGCCCGCCCGCCGTGCCGAAACTCACGATGCCCGCGCAACCGCGCGCGGTCGCCTCGGCCAGCGCGCGCTCGAGCCGGTCGGCCCGCGCGGCGAACACGGCCTCGACGCCGTGGCCGCTCGCAATGCGCGCCTCGAACGCCATCCCCGTGACGGCGATGACGGGCAACGTGCCGTTGTGCTGCGCCGGTGCCACGCGTTACATCCCGACCGTCACGCGCGTCGCATTGGCGCGCTTCAGGTTGCGATAGCGTGCGAGCGCCCACAGCGGGAAGAACTTGCGATAGCCGTGATAGCGCAGGTAGAACACGCGCGGAAAGCCGGTCGCGGTGAAGCGCGTCTCGTCCCACAGGCCTTCTTCGTTCTGTTGCGCGATCAGGTAGTCGACGCCGCGTGCAACGGCCGGGTTGTTCACCTCGCCGGCCGCCATCAGGCCGAGCAGCGCCCACGCCGTCTGCGACGCGGTGCTCGGCGCCTGCTCGAAGCCGCGGTAATTCAGCTTGTAGCTGTCGCCGTCCTCGCCCCAGCCGCCGTCCTTGTTCTGAATCGACAGCAGCCACTGCGCGCCGCGCTTCACGCGCGGATCGTCCGGCGTCAGGCCGGCTGCGTTCAGCGAGCACAGGGCCGTCCACGTGCCGTACACGTAGTTCATCCCCCAGCGACCGTACCAGCTGCCGTCCGGTTCCTGCTCCTTCAGCATGTAGTCGAGCGCACGACGGGCCGGCTCGCTGTTCAGCGCACTCTCGCCAAGCTGCGACAGCATCGACAGGCAGCGGCCCGATACGTCCGAGGTCGGCGGATCGAGCAGCGCGCCGTGATCCGAGAACGGAATGTTGTTCAGGTAGTACTGCGTGTTTTCCGGTTCGAACGCGCCCCAGCCGCCGTCGCTGCTCTGCATGCCGACGACCCATTCGCGCGCGCGCGCCATCGATTCGCGATACGTATCCGTCTGCTTGAGCTTCTGCGCACGGTCCATCGCCATCACGACCACGGCAGTATCGTCGACGTCCGGATAGTGCGCGTTCGCATACTGGAACGCCCAGCCGCCCGGCCGCACGTTCGGGCGGCGCGAGATCCAGTCGCCGCGCACGTCGAGGATCTGCAGCGGGCGCAGCCAGTCGAGGCCGCGCAGCACCGCTTCCTCGGCACGCGCGTCACCGGTTTCGAGCAGCGCATGCGCGACGAGCGACGTGTCCCACACCGGCGACAGGCACGGCTGGCAATACGCTTCGTCCTCGTGCACGACGAGCAGCTTCTCGACCGACTTGCGCGCGATCGCGCGGTTCGGATGATCTTCCGCATAGCCGAGCGCGTCGTACATCATCACCGCGTTGGCCATCGCCGGATAGATCGCGCCAAGGCCGTCCTCGCCGTTCAGGCGCTCGTCGACGAACGACACGGCCTGGCGG
The DNA here is from genome assembly GCF_001522185.1 of Burkholderia sp. RF2-non_BP3. NCBI lineage: Bacteria > Pseudomonadati > Pseudomonadota > Betaproteobacteria > Burkholderiales > Burkholderiaceae > Burkholderia > Burkholderia sp. RF2-non_BP3. Next base: position 293,488 of record NZ_LOSU01000009.1, read on the forward strand.
ATCGCGCGTTCGCGCGTGTAGCTCGGGAACAGGCCGTCGACCGCGCGCAGCGCGTGGTCGACCACGCGGAAGAACGCGAACCAGCCGGGGCTCTGGTGGCCCTGGCGCGGCAGGAGACCGGCGTTGACGGGCGGGTCGATGAACAGCTCGTCGATGCGCACGCCGCGCGGGTTCTTCGCGATCGGACGCTTCGCGTTCAGCACCAGCAGCGGCACGATCACGGTGCGCGCCCAATACGACACCTTCGACAGGTGGAACGGGAACCACTGCGGCAGCAGCATGATCTCGACCGGCATCATCGGCACCGCGCGCCACGGGATCGCACCGTACAGCGCGAGCTGGATCCGCGTGAACACGTTCGACATCTCGGCGCCGCCCATCGCGTGGATCGCGCGGCGCGCACGCTGCATGTGCTCGGCGTTCTCGTCGTCGCCGATCACCTTCAGCGCGAAATACGCCTTCACGCTCGCGCTGATGTTCGGCGCGCCGTCGGTGAACAGCGGCCAGCCGCCGTCGGCCTGCTGGATGCGACGCAGATAGCGGCCGATCTTCTGTTCGAGCTCGAGGTTCGGCGTCTCGCCGAGATAGTGGACGAGCAGCACGTATTCGGCGGGAATCGTCGAATCGGCTTCGAGTTCGTAGACCCAGTGTCCGTCCGCGTTCTGCGCGGCCAGCAGCGCGTCGGTCGCGCTGGCGACGGCCGCGTCGAGCCCGGCCGGCACGGTGCCGGCGGACAGGGTAGCCATATCGGTGAGATCGTTCATCGGTCCCTCTCTTATTGTGTCTGGAGCACGTCCGCGGCCAGCTGGCCGGAACGGATCGCGCCCTCGATCGTGGCGGGCAAGCCGGTGGCAATCCAGTCGCCCGCCAGCACGAGATTGGTCCAGCGCGTACGCACGGCCGGACGTTTCATTTCCTGCGACGGCACCGCCGCGAACCCCGCGCGCGGCTCGACGACGAGCTGCCACGCGGGAAGGGTTTCCGGGTTCGCGCCGGTCACGCGCGCGACGTCTTCCCAGATGCGCCGCGCGAGCGCATCGCGCGGCATGTCGAGCCAGCGGCCCGCGTCGCGGATCGTCGCCGCGAGCGGACCATCGCCGGTGCGCACCGCGTCGACGATGCCGTTGATGACGGCCGTCTGTTGCGGGCTGCCGGCCGGTGTATCGACCGCGAAATACGCGGTCACGACCGCGCTGAACGTGTCGGGCGCGGTGAGATCCGGGACGAGCGGCTGCGCGACCTCGGGCGGCACCGCCAGCACGACCGCGTCGCCCGGCGCGAGATCGACGCGCTCGCCGCCGATCGCGACCGCATCGACCGCGTTGCCGTGCGCGCCGAATTCGAACGCATCGAGCCGCGAGTTCAGCTGGATCTGCGCGCCGCCGTGCTGCAGCATCCGCAGCGCCGGTTCGACGAATGCGCTGCCGAGCCCGTGGCGCGCGACGAGCGGGCGCCAGCCGGGGCCGCCCGCGGCAAACATCCCGCACAGTGCCGCACGCGCGAGCTCGGCGCTCGCGTGGCGCGGTTCGACGTTCAGCACCCCGAGCCAATACGGCCGCAGCCAACGATCCCACAGCACGCCGTCGCATCGCATCGTCTGTGCGAGTGAACGGCCGGTGCGCGCGAACGCGAGCGACGCCAGCGCGAGGTAGTCGAGCGGCGTGGTGCCCGGCGCACGCGATGCCGCGTCGAACAGCCACGACGGCCAGCGCCCGTTGCCGAAGCGCAGCGTCCAGCGCTGCTGCGACGCGACGTCGACCACCGGATATTCAGGCAGCGCGGGGCCCGTCAGCTGATCGGCCGCGCCGATTGCACGCAGATAGCGCTGCGTCGCGGACTGCCCCGCGAAGACCTGGTGCAGCCCGCTGTCGAGCGTCGTGTTGAGCGTCCCGTCGAACCACGAGCGGCAGCGCCCGCCCGCATGCGCATGCGCGTCATGCAGCACGATGCGCCGCCCGCGGCGTTGCAGCTCGACGGCGGCCGACAGGCCCGCGAGTCCTGCACCGATCACGTGGACGGTTCTGGGCATCGGCTCAGAACAGCGCGTAGCGCGCGGCGATCATCAGCATGCGCGCCTTCGGCTTGCGCAGCGGCACGCGCGGGGCGGCGAAGCCACGCGCGATCGCGGCTTCCAGAATGCAGCGGTACGCGCCCGACATGATGCGCGGCGCCTTGACCTGCGCGCGCGTGCAGCGATCCATCACGGCGTCCGCCGCGCGGAAGTGTTCGAGCGCGCGCTCGACGAGCGTCGCGCACACGCGCGGCAGCGCCGGGTCGCGCACGATCGTCGCCGGATCGGTGATCGCGATGCCTTCGCGCGCGAGCAGCTCGCGCGGCAGATAGCAGCGGTTGATCGCGGCGTCGTCGTCGATGTCGCGCAGGATGTTCGTCAGCTGCAGCGCGCGGCCGAGGTGGTGCGACAGCTCGATGCCTTCCGCCTCCGGGATCCCGAAAATCCTCACCGACAGACGGCCGGCCGCGCTCGCCACGCGATCGCAGAACAGGTCGAGCGTCGGTTCGTCCGGCGCGCAGATGTCCTCGGCGGCGTCCATCGCCATCCCGTCGATCATCGCGTGGAAGTCCTCGCGCTTCAGGTCGAATGCGCGGATCTCGCGCTCGAGCGCGACCAGATGGCGCGGCGGCTGGCCGGCGAAGCACGCGTCGATGTCCGCGCGCCAGCGATCGAGGCCCGCGTTGCGCTCGGCGCGCGGCAGGTCGCTGTCGGCGATGTCGTCGACCGCGCGGCAGAACGCGTAGACCTGGAACATCGCGTCGCGCTGCACTGCCGGCAGGATGCGCATCGCCAGATAGAAAGAACTGCCCGATGTGACGGCAGCGGCGTCGGTTTCTTGTTCGTCCACGACGAGATTGGAAACGGCCAAGACGAGCTCCACGGAGACACCCACGCGGGGCGATTGAAGAGGCCATGCCCGGCTGGGTTGGTCAGGGCGTCAAATGCGTGCGAGATATGCGAACGATCGACGCAGACAGGCACAAATTACCGGCCGGAAGCCGGAATTGGGCGAAAGTATAGCAATCTTTGAAGTTCGATGGCGGACACACGCCGCGCCCGGCGGGCCGCCTCGGGGCCCGGTGCCGGCGTGGCCGGCCGCGACGGGGAACGGCGTCGCGCCGCCCGTCAGCCGTAGACGATGTCGCGCTGCAGATCGAGCGCGATGAGCCCCATTTCGCGGGTCAGCTGCAGCATCGAGCGGCGTTCGAGGCGCGAGCCCATGAAGCTCGTCACGCGCCCGTCGGGCTCCGCCGTGAACTGGAACGACGGGCCGCCGGTGCCGAACCACGCGCCCGGCACGTCGGGCGACTCGTGCCAGTCGATCTGCTCGAACACGCGCGCGATCCCCGCGCGCACCACGTCGCTCGGACCGATCGGCGGCGCGATCTCGCCCAGATCGTCGAGCGAATAGGGGCCAGGCTTTTCCGGCCGCCGGTAGAAGAGGTAGTCGACGTTCATGGAGCGCAATCGGTAACAAAGCGTCAAATTAGCGCGCTTCGGCGCAAATTCAAATCAGATCTGGACGAAATGTGGCCTGAACGAGACAAAAGGGCCTGATCGCGACGGCCGATCCGGGCGCGCGCACGGTCGGGCCGCGCGTTCATGCTTGGACGCGCGCGGCTTCGTCTAAGATGAATATCTTTCTCGAAAAAAGACACGGACACCATGGAGACGAACGTAACCGCCGCCGCGCAATTCGACCATCCCGTTTTCGTGCTGGTGCACGGCGCGTGGCATGGTGCGTGGTGCTACGCGCACGTCGCGGCCGCGCTGGCCGCGCGCGGCTACCTGTCGATCGCGCGCGACCTGCCCGCGCACGGCATCAATGCCCGCTTTCCCGCGTCGTATCTCGAACGGCCGCTCGACGAAGACGCATTCGGCGCCGAGCCGTCGCCGGTCGCGAATACCACGCTCGACGATTACGCGACGCAGGTAATGCAGGCGGTCGACGACGCATACGCGCTCGGCCGCGGCAAGGTCGTGCTCGTCGGCCACAGCATGGGCGGCCTCGCGATCACGGCCGCGGCGGAGCGCGCGCCGGAGAAGATCGCGAAGATCGTCTATCTCGCGGCGTTCATGCCCGCGTCGGGCGTGCCGGGCCTCGACTATGTGCGTGCGCCCGAAAACAAGGGCGAAATGCTGGGCCCGTTGATGCTCGCGAGCCCGCGCGTCGCGGGCGCGCTGCGGATCGATCCGCGCAGCGGCGATGCCGCGTATCGCGAGCTCGCGAAGCGCGCGCTGTACGACGACGTGCCGCAGGCCGACTTCGAGGCGGTGGCGAACCTGATGACCTGCGACGTGCCGGCCGCGCCGTTCGCGACCGCGATCCCGACGACCACCGCGCGCTGGGGCGCGATCGATCGTCACTACATCAAGTGCCTGGCGGATCGCGTGATCCTGCCCGCGCTGCAGCAGCGCTTCATCGACGAAGCCGACGCGTTCGTGCCCGGCAACCCGACACACGTGCACCAGCTCGACAGCAGCCATTCGCCGTTCGTGTCGCAGCCGGCCGTGCTGGCCGGCGTGCTCGCGGATATCGCGAAAAGCTGAACGGCGCGCATCGCGCGCGGGAAGCGGCGGCGCGGCGGTTACGCGTAGGCGATCGACCGATCGCGCCCGAGCCGCTTCGCGCGATAGAGCGCGGTGTCGGCCTCGTTGACGAGCGCGTCGAACCCCGACGCGCCCGCCGTCGCGCACGCGCCGCCGACGCTCGCCGTCACCGGCACGCTGACGCCTTCCGCGTCGACCGGCGTGCTGCCGATCGCGTCGCGTACCTTGTCGGCAACCCGCATCGCCTCGTCGAGATTCGTGCACGGCAGCAGCAGCGCGAATTCCTCGCCGCCGAAGCGGCCGAACGTATCCTGCGCGCGCACGATGGACGCGACGCGGCGCGCCGTCTCGCGCAATACCGCATCGCCGGCCGCGTGTCCGAACCTGTCGTTGATCGTCTTGAAGTGGTCGAGGTCGAACAGCAACACCGACAGGTCGCCGCCGTAGCGCTGCCAGCGCGCGAATTCGTCGCCGAGCCGCGCCTCGAAGAAGCGTCGGTTCGCGATGCCGGTCAGGCCGTCGCGATTCGCATGCTCGCGCAGCTTCGCGACTGCTTCCTCGCGCTCGCGCTGCATCACGCTCACGTGCGTGACGTCCGAGATCGTCACGCAGACGGCCTCGACTTCACGGCCGCGCGTGAGCGGCATGAACGTGCAGTCCTGCTGCATGTAGTCGACGCCGCCGGTGATCGGCCGGTCGTGCTCGAAGCGAAACAGGTAAGGCCGCTGCTCCCACGAACTGAATGCGAAACTGCCGAGCTGGAACACGCTCTCGAGCTTGCGTTCGAGCCATGGGCGCGGCAGTTCCGGAAAGCGGTCGAACAGGTTGCGGCCGATCACGTCGGCAGCCGGGATACCGCTGTGGTCCTGCATGAAGCGATTCCACATCAGCACGTTCATCGTGCGGTCGAGCACGAACAGGCCGAAGCCGACGCGTTCGATCACGAGGTCGCTCAGCGACGCGGCGGTGGTGGTCGGGATAGCGGTCATAGCGCGGACAGCAATGCGTCGAGCGCGTCGCCCATCAGCCGGATCGAATCCTCGGCCATCAGCATGACGAAATGTGCGCGGAATGCGTGATCCTCGAGGCCAAAGTTCACTTCGAGCAGCAGCGCGACGCTCCATGCGAGCGCGGTCGGCTGGAACACGTCGTCGAACGACACGTTCGCGCCGAGCAGCCCCGGCGGGAAGAACACGGGCTTGCGGCCGAGCTCGTCGAGAATCGATGCGACGCACGCGCTCATCAGCACGTTCGCGACATCGAACACGAGTTCGTCCTGCGTGGCCATGCCGGCGTACACGCCGTCGCCGAACGTGCGGTCCATCAGCGACATGAGCCGCGCGACGCCCGCGCTGCGGCACAGCACGATCGCCTCGCCCTTGATGTCGGAACGGAATCCCTGGCGCACGGCCGTCACGTTGTCGTGGATGCCCGTCATCTCGCGCAGCGCGTCGCCCGCATCGGCGGCCTTCACGACGCGCACGCGCGGTACCGACAGCTCGATGAAATGCCCGAGCAGCAACGCGAGCCGTGCGGCGGCGCGGCCCATCGCGAGGTTGGCGATCTCCTGCAACGCGTCGCGTTGCTCCGCCGTGAACACCGATTCAGGCATACAACCCATACTCCTTGAGAATGGGCAGCAACGCCTCCGACGTCACGGGCTTGGCAACGAATGCGATCGCGCCCAGCTCGCGCACGCGTGCTTGCGCCTGCGGCTGAATATCGGCGGATACCACGATCACGAACGTGTTCAGATCTTCGTGGCGCAGTGTCTCGAGCACCTGATAGCCGCTCATGTCGGGCATCGTCAGGTCCAGAAACATCACGGAAGCTTTGCCGTCACGATAGAGCGCCAGAGCCTCGCGACCATTCGCCGCATACGCGACGTCGACGTCCCAGTCTCCCGGCAGCGCCTTTGTCAGAAGTTTGCGAGCGAGCAAGGAGTCGTCGGCGATCACGATCGGCAAAGGCATGGCGGCGAAGCGGTATACGGAATGGTCTCTCTCGCGTTAACGACCGCGCGGCGCGCTTCTTGAGGCGCCGTGCAATCAAGCGCGGGCGGCGCGGCGCGAGGCACGCGACACACCGCGCCGCGAACGCCGGCGGGCGCATATATCTGTCATAGGGAAAGCAAGGCGCGATTCTCTGAGTAAACCGAAGGCAGTGCAACTCGCCATTTTCACCATTTCGAACAAAATCGGTTCGATCGGCGGGCATTCCGAAAACAGGCGCGACCATTTTCAAGATAAGCACGCAAAATTTTTCTTTGTGTACGTTTGCGCTGCCGGATTCATAGCGTTTTCAAACTTTCATTTCGCCCCTGTCGGAATCATCAGGTTGCACATCCGCGCGCGGGTACGGCGGGCAAGCGCAACTCGTTTATGATTGAACATCTCAGCTTGGCCCGCCTTCCTCGATGACGTCCGAACGTCCCGCCGACTCCCGTACACCCGTCTCCCCGCCCGCCGACGACTGGCAGGACGACGGCAGCTATGCGTCCGGCGCACCCGAGCACGATTTCGCGGTCCGGCGCGTGACGCTGATCGTGCTGCTGGTCGCGGCGATCGTGCTGCCGTGCATCTACGTGTCGGTCATGGCGTACAACGACCTGAAGGCACGCGAGGCCGCGGCGAGCGACGTGACGATGCGCACCGTGCGCGTCGCCGAGGAGCATGCGCTCAAGGTGTTCGACCTGAGCGAGACGCTCGACGCGCGCATCGTCGACCTCGTGCAGGACATGGACGACGCCACCGTGCGCCGCCACGAATCCGACATCCACGAAGCGCTGAACACGATCGGCGGCGGCTATCCGCAGGTGGCGGCGGTGTCGATCTTCGGTGCGAGCGGGATGCTGCTCGCGAACAGCCTCTACTATCCGGCGCCCTATGCGTCGATCGCGTATCGCGACGACTTCGCCGGCATCCGCGACGGCAAGGTGATCGAACACATCTCGAAGCTGATGATGGGGCCGCTCAAGCTCGAGAATATCCCCGTGTTCAACACGGGCGTCGCGCGACGCCACAGCGACGGTTCGTTCGCCGGAATGGTCTCGATCGCGCTGAAGTCGTCGTATTTCAATGCGTTCTACCGCGACCTGCTCGGCGGCGCGGCCACGCCGATGACGATGGCGCTCGCGCGCTCCGACGGCGCGGTGATCGCGTCGTATCCGCCGCCGCCGTCGCTCGCGCACACCGATCTCACGGCCACGTTCGGCAACGCGCGCAACGATCCGCGCGCGGGCGTCGTGCGCGTGCGCCACGACGGCGCCAGCAGCGAGATCGTCGCGTACCGCCAGGTCGGCAGCTACCCCGTGTACGTGACCTGCGCGTACCGCACCTCCGCGATCTGGCATGAATGGTACGAACACCTGAGCGTGCTGTTCATCTCGATGTTCGCGCCGTCGATCGCGCTGTGGTCGGTGATCTGGCTGTCGCTGAAGCGGCTGAAGGCGGAAGAGGAGGCGTGGGACCGCTGGCAGGCCGAAGCGTCGATGCGGCGCTCGATCGAATCGGCATACCGGCAGTCGCGCAAGATGCAGGCGCTCGGCAACCTGGTCGGCAGCGTCGCGCACGACTTCAACAACCTGCTGATGATCATCTCGAGCAACGTGCAGATCGCGCGGCGACGCGGCGTCCAGCATCTCGACAAGGAACTCGGCGCGATCGAACGCGCGCTGAAGAACGGCCAGTCGCTCACGCGCCAGTTGCTCGGCGTCGCGCGCAAGCAGCCGCTGCACAACGAGACGATCGACGTCGGCCAGTGGCTCGGCACGTGTCGCGAACTGCTGAAGACGTCGCTCGGTTCGAAGTCGTCGCTGGTCGTCGCGATCGAGCCCGGCATTTGGCCGATCCGGGTCGATGTCGCGGAGCTCGAGCTCGCGGTGATCAATCTCGCCGTCAACGCGCGCGATGCGATGACGGCGGGCGGCCGCTTCACGGTCGGTGCGCGCAACGTGACGCTGCGCCGCGAGGACGGCTTTCCGCTGATCGGCGACTTCGTTCAGATCTCGCTCGACGATACGGGCTCGGGCATGGCGCCCGACGTGCTTGCGCGCGCGTTCGAGCCGCTGTTCACGACGAAGGCGCAGGGGATGGGAACGGGGCTCGGGCTGCCGCAGGTGTTCGCGTTCTGCGAGCGCTCGGGCGGCCTCGCGACGATCGACAGCGCGGTCGGCGCCGGGACGTCGGTGCGCCTTTACCTGCCGCGCGCACGCGTCGAGGACATCGTCGCGCGCTCGCAGCCCGTCGCGCACGACACCGGCGCGCTCGCGGGCCTGCACGTGCTGCTGGTCGAAGACAACAGCGAAGTCGCGGCCGGCACCGAAGCGCTGCTGACGCTGCTCGGGCACCGCGTCACCTACGCGCCCACCGCCGACGACGCGTTGCGCCTGATCGAGGGTGCGGCCGCGAACGACGCCTTCGATCTGGTGATCTCGGATATCCACATGCCGGGCCGCCTGAACGGCATCGATCTCGCCGAAGCGATCGACAAGCGGCCGGGGAAGCTGCCCGTGATCCTGGTCACGGGATATGCGGAGGAACTCGACCGCACGCGTACCGTCAACGTGCGCGTGCTGTCGAAGCCGTTCGACATCGCGCTGCTCGACGAGATCCTGCTCGGTATCCGCGAAGCGCGCGATGCGCGGCATGCCGGCGCCTGACCCGCGGCATGCGGGCCGGTGCCGGCGGCGGGAAGGGGACGGCGCTCAGGCCGCCTTCAGCACGCGCACCCAGTCGACGTAGCGGTCGACGAAACCCTGCAGGAACTTGCGGGTGTCCTCGCTGACGATCTGCCCCTCGTCGTCGATGCGCGCCGGGTCATGCTTGATGAACATTTCCGGCTGCCCGAGCGTCTTCACGTCGAGATACGCGAGCACGTTGCGCAGGTGCTGCTGCGCGAGCGCGGTGCCGACCGCGCCCGGCGACGTGCCGAGCACGGCGCCCGGCTTGCCGGACCACGAGTTATGACCCCACGGGCGCGAGCCCCAGTCGAGCGCGTTCTTCAGTACGCCCGGGATCGACCGGTTGTATTCGGGCGTGACGAACAGCAGTGCGTCGGCGACTTCGATCGACTGCTTGAAGCGCTTCGCGACTTCCGGAAAATCCGCGTCGTAGTCCTGGCTGTACAGCGGCAGTTCGCCGATCTCGACGAATTCGAACGAGAAATCGGCGGGGGCGAGCGAGATCGCGGCATGCGCGAGCGCGCGGTTCCAGGAACCGCGACGCAGGCTGCCGACGACGACTGCAACACGATAGGGCATGGCTTTCTCCTTCCGGTGGGTGAGGAATCGGATCGATTGATTCCGAACAGGCGACAAAGGTCTGTTTATAGGCAAGCCAGCCCGCGAGCCGTCCCACGGGGCCGACCGGCCGACTTTCCACAAGGTTTTCCACAGAAATTGTGGATAACTTGGCCACTATGATCTGATGTTACAGACCGCCCGCGTCGCGATTTCACGACGCGCGGTGCGGGGCTCCGGCAAGCATAGCGCAGCGCGCCAGCCGGCTTCGTGAATTCGTGACGGAACATCCGTTGCAGCGCGGCGTCTCGACCAGTAAGCTGCTCGCACCGCGATGCGCCCGCCCGACGGCGCCCACATGATCGCCTCCGCTCCGTAAGGCTCCCGACCCGCCATGCCGTCCGCGTACGACGACCCCACCTATCTCGCGCAACTGCGCCGCGACCTGTTGCGCTTCGCGCGACTCCAACTGCGCGATGCCGATGCGGCCGAGGATGCCGTGCAGGAAGCGCTGACCGCTGCGTGGACGCATGCGGGGGAGTTCGCGGGACGGTCGGCCCACAAGACCTGGGTGTTCGGCATCCTGCGCAACAAGCTGATCGACATTCTGCGTGCACGGCAGCGGACGGTGAGTCTGTCCGCACTCGATGCGGAGCTCGACGGCGAATCCGCGCTCGATCGCGAGTTGTTCAAGGAAAACGGGCACTGGGCCGCGCACACGAAGCCGCGACCATGGGCACGCCCCGAAACGCTGCTGCAGCAACGGCAGTTCTGGACGCTGTTTCAAGTCTGCCTCGACCACCTGCCGGAATACATCGGACGCGTATTCATGATGCGCGAATTTCTCGACGTCGAGATTGCCGATATCTGCAGCGAACTGACATTGACGACGAATCATTGCAGCGTGCTGCTGTATCGGGCGCGCACGCGCCTGCGCACCTGCCTGAGCGAAAAAGGACTGACGACCGAAGATGCTGCCGGGGAAATGTAGAGACGTGACGCGACTGCTGTCGGATGCGCTCGACCGATCGTTGACGCTCCATGAACGCATGCAGGTGCACGTGCATCTGCCGGCTTGCAGCGGATGCCGCGCATATCGTGGGCAGATCGCGATGCTGCGAACGGCGGCGCATGCAGCGGCGGGGCGGGGGATGGTGGATGAGGCGAGGGGTGATCGGGACGAGTCGTCGGGCGACGCGCCGAAGGGCTAAGTTGCCGATGTCGGTTTGTGGTTGCGCGTCGCAGTTGGCGATGTCGTTGTTGACGTCGTAGGGTCGGTGCTGGAGGCGCCTTGTGGGGCGAGCGCGCCGAGTACGGGCTGTCTGCTGCGTGGCGTCGGGGATCGGCTGGCGGTTGCGAATCCTGTCGGTCGATCCCGGCGCGCTCGCGTCGAGATCGATTCGATAAGAAAAATACGCCGAACTAAAATTATTCGAACAGCGCCCGCACCGACTCGGGCGGGCGGCCGATGGCGGCCTTGCCTCGATACACGACGATCGGACGCTGCAACAAAATCGGATGCGCCGCAATCGCTTCGTAGGCTTCCGCGTCCGTCAGGTTCGTACGGGCCAGATCCAGCGTCTTGTACGGCTCCTCGCCGTCGCGAAGCATGTCGCGCGCCGGGCGCCCGAGCTGACGATGCAGCGCTTCCAGTTCTTCGACCGTCAGCGGCGTCTTCAGGTATTCGACGACGTTCACCTGCGTGCCGGTGGTGTTCAGTGTCTCGACCAATGCGAGCGTTTCGCGAGACTTCGAGCAACGGGGGTTGTGGTAGATCGTGATCATCGTTCGGGCCTGGATGAGAAAGGCCCGTATTGTAGCCAGTCTGGTTGCGGGTGTTTCGGCGGGGTGTCGGTACACGGGTGGAAGGGGATTGGAATCTCGGTGTGGCGTGCAGAGGAAAGTGAGTTGCGCCGACGAGTGCGTAGTCCGCTTGGTGCATTTATGCGCATAAAGTGAGTTGCATGGGGAATTTGCGACGCCGTCTTCGGTGGCGGATAGCTCAGGGGATCAGACTCATCGTCATGTCGTGTTGACGGCGCCGACGTGGCGCCACCTCATGTATCCGCGCGGGGTTTATGCGCATAAAGCTAGCGCGTCCCCTGGTGGAAAGGACCGCGGATATCACGGTCGGCGCGGGCACTTCGATGCGCCGAACGATCATCAGCGCAATGCGTGATGGAGTCTGGGGCGTGCGACCTTCGATAACGGCCGAGCCTCCAGATGGTTTATGCGCATAAACACAGTGGGGACGGCCAGCGCGCTTCGTCACTGAACATGGCATGTATCGCGTCGCATCGGTCTGAGCCGCGCAGCGTTTGCCATCGGGGAGCACGCTCAAGCGAGAACTCAGAGTCGTCGGTACTCTCCGGCACTGCCGAAGTTTATGCGCACAAACTCCCCGACACCACGGCAGCGCCCCCTTCAACGATGGATAGGGCAGTGCCGATCAGTGTGCCAAACGTGGAACCGAAGCCGCCCGTCGCCAAGAGCATCACCATTCATCATCCACCGCAGCGACCTCGCTTCCTCCACCGGCGCCAGCCATCCGACATCCCCAGCTCGTTTATGCGCATAAACCAATCGCCCGAATGGCTAACGCGTAGTTGGCGAACGACAATTTCATTGAAATATAAATATCGTCCTGTAGAATTCCAACGACCAAAAACAGGAGTGAAAATTGGCCGCGGAAATCATTGCAGTCACTCAACAAAAAGGTGGCGTCGGCAAAAGCACGATTGCCATGCACCTCGGCGCGGCATTCCATGAGAAAGGGAAGCGCGTCCTCGTCATCGACGCAGACGGTCAAAACACACTGGTTCACTGGTCGAGCGCATCCGGTGACAGCGACGCCGGGATCCCGTTCCCGGTCGTCAACCTCGCCGAAGCCGGCGGCCAGATCCATCGCGAAATCAAGAAGTTCATCAACGACTACGACATCATCGTCGTCGATTGCCCGCCGTCGATCACCGAGAAGGTCTCCGGCGTCGTGCTGCTGGCCGCATCCATCGCCGTGATCCCGACTTCGTCGTCGCCGGCCGATTATTGGTCGAGCGTCGGGCTGGTCAAGCTGATTCAGCAGGCGCAGGTGATGAACGAAGATCTCCGCGCCGTCTTCCTGCTGAACAAGACCGAAGAGAAGCGCATGCTGACCCGCGAGCTCAAGCGCGCGCTCGAGGAACTCGGCTTCCCGTTGCTGAAGACGCAAATCCCGACCCGGGAAGCGTACAAGCAGGCGATGGCGCTCGGTCAGACCGTGCTGCAGATGAACGATCGTGGCGCGAAGCTGGCCGCCGCGGAAATCCGCGCATGTGCCGACGAAATCGTCGCCATGCTGCCCTGACTTTATGCGCATAAAGGAGTCGCATGAAACCCTCCCAATTTGCAAAAGGATTCCAGGCGCGCCCGGATATCACGACGAGCGAGAAGCGCACGGCGCTTGATCGGCTGAATGCCATCGACGGCATCGTCAAGTCCGAGACGGCCACGCCGGCGCCGACGAAGTCCGCCAAGAAGGACATCGCGCCGCCGCCGGCCCCGGACGTCCTGCTCGATCCGTCGACCGACGAATCGCCGCAATATCGCGCGTGGCGCCTCGAGAACCGCTATGCGCCCGGCCAGGTGATCGAGCTGTCGCTGAAGGCGATCAAGCATAGCCCGTTCAACCCGCGGCACTTCTATCTGAAGTCGTCGATTGCCGAACTCGCGGTCAACCTCGCGAAGCAGGGGCAACAGCAGGCGATCCACGTGATTCCGGACTACGACAATCCGGGTTCGTATTTCGTCAGCGACGGCGGCCGTCGTGTGCGTGCGTTGAAGGAAGCGAACAAGGAGTCGGTGAAGGCGATCGTGATCGACGTGCCGATCGGAATCCAGAGCTACAAGCTCGGCTACGACCTGAACGTGCAACGCGATTCGCAGACGGTGTTCGACAACGCCGTCGTATGGCGCCGTTTCCTCGACGACAAACATTTCCAGAGTCAGAAGGAACTGTCCGAGCATCTCGGCCTCGACGAGTCGACGGTCGCGGTTGCGCTGTCGATCGGCAAGCTGCCGGAAAGCGTGATGCAGGAGATGGTCGCGCGCCCCGATCGCTTCGGGTCGAACATGGCGTATCAGGTCGGCCGTTATCACAATGCGCGCGGCACCGAGGCGACGCTGCGGCTGATCAACAAGATCGTGTCCGACGATCTCAGCACGCGCCAGGTGTCGGACATCGTCAAGGGCCGCGTCGCGGCGCAGGAAACGCCGAAGCCGGCGGGTCGCCAGCGCTATGCGCAACGTCTCGAGATCAAGCTCGGCGGCAAGTCGGTCGGCGACCTGAAGTCGTATGGCGAAGACCGCATCGAACTGCGCCTGCGCGGCCTCCCGAAGGACAAGCGCGACGCGATCCTCGAGCAGCTCGAGCGGATGCTGTTGTCGGATTGATGGAAACGGCCGGCAGGGCCTGGCAAGGCGCCGGGCCCGCCGAATGGCGGGCCGCCGGCGACGGCCCCGCCAGAGGGGCCTGGACGGGCCTCAGGCGGCCCGAGATTGATTCAGGGTGAACGACAGCAGGTCGCCGTCGGTCGGCTCGCCCCAGGTCTTCTGGGCGAGCCAGTCGAAAAAGGCCGTCTCGGCCAGCTTCGAATCGAGACCGCGCTTGCGCCAGTCGTCGCGCAGGTGCGAGCCCATCGTCGGCAACACCTCCGACTCGAACGACTCGCGCGCCACTTCGCGCTCCGCGTCGCCCTGCTCCTCGTACAGCACCTTCGCTTCCTTGCGGCGGAACGCCGCGAATTCGCTCAACAGACGCGCCTTCAGATCGTCCGGCTGCGCCGAGACGGCCTTCGCGGCAGGCGTGCCGGAAGGCAGCGCGTCGACGGACTCGACCGGCGGCGCATAACCCTTCTTCAGCGCGTCCTTGAACAACGCGGGCGCGCTGCGCACCGGCGGCAGCGTCGTGCTGCGCATCCGCTGCTCGGTCATCTGCAGCGCGGCGCGAATCCGGTTTTCTTCGCTGTCCGCGTAGAGCGTCTGCGCTTCCTTGAGCGGAATCCCGAGCTTCACCATCCGGTCGACCAGCGTGCTGTCGAACACGTTCGGGTGCTCGTCGAGCGCGAGCATCGGCTGCTTGCGCTCGGTCACGCGGAACTGGATCTCCGCGACCCGCCGCCCTTCACGATGCTCGATCAGCTCGACGAAGATGTTGGTGACCGCGTTGACCTCGGCGATCGCCGGACGCAGGTAGTCCCGCTTGAAGTACTTGTACTCGCGCTTCGCCTCGTCGCCGGCTTCCGTATCGGGCGTGCCCGACAGGATCGGCCGCCACCATTCCCACGGCTCGCGCATCGTCAGGTGGCTCGGGTTCGTCAGATAGCGCACGCAGATTTCGTAGAGCGCAAGACCAGCGCTGCTGCGCAGCTGGCTCTGGAACTGCAGGCTCAGACGCGCGTACTGGACCGGGTCGAGCAGCTTCTTCTTGATCTTCGGTGCAAATGAAAATTCGACCCACACGCGGCGGGTGGCCGGATCCTCGAGAATTTCGGCATCGGCGATCAGCGTCGAGATCCCCCACTTGCGGCCCGGCTTCTGGCTCGACGTCCCCGTGCTCCATTCGACCTGGACCGACACCATACGGCGCAGGTGTTCCTTCACCAGAGCGGTGTCGTTCGAATCGAAGGCGGAGTTGGCGACGATGTCCGACAGCAGCGCGCGATAGGTATCGCCCGAGTCGTCGGCCTGCTGCGCGACGGCGAGCAGGACGTTGAACAGCTTGCGGGTCAGGAGCGTGATCTTGCCGCTCTTCGGCTGAATTGCGATCGCCTCGACGGCCTTACGCAATTCGGCTGAACTGGCACTCACCACATCCACATCGGTTTTCTTGGCGCGCTTCGTGGCCATGCGTCTGGTCGGAGGAGAAGTTTCACGGAAGGATAGCGCCTGTGGTGATGTGCGTCCAGAACGACATGCTCACCATAGCCGGTGAAGTGCGCGCGCAAAACGGCACTCACCCCAACCCTCTCCCGAAAACCCTCACCGGTCCGGATTTAAAGCGTTTCGGACTCGTCCAGACGTGTCGCGGGATGCGCGGATTCACAGATTTTTGCCTGTGCTCGATACGTGCGAAATTTGCTCCCGTATCGGCTCACCTTTCGATTTGTCGTAATTTTACGACTGCGCTTCCGGGTGCTCGTCACAGCGCCACCACTGGCCGTCGCGGCATCGAGCGGACAGGCCCGCAACGCCCTGTATGCATGTACAGGCGCGGCTGATGGGGCAATCGCGACCGCGCCCCGCATCCGGAAACCGGCACCGAAAAGCGTGTCCGCAACGTCGATCGAAACCGTTTCACTGGCCCGGGCGCGCATTGTACAGCGCACAGAATCCGTTCGGTCCCGAAAATTCTCACCTTGTCGGCTCGAAATTCTGTGACCTCGATATCGATGAATCCCCGACCCACGCGGGATCAGCAGTTCAAGGCTCCCGAAAACCCTCACCTTGACGATAAAAACGACGTTACAACGAACGCGGAAGCTGCTCCCGAAAAATCTCACCGTAACCGCCGCGGTATCAAAAATGTCAATGACATCCGATACTTATCCGCGCCAGGCATTCCGCTGTGTCCGGCGATCATCCCCCGAAAAGCCTCACCTTTACGGCGGTCGGGCGGATGCGGCAGCTGTGTGCTGTCTCCTGAAAAATCTCACCTGTGCCAAAAAGTGGCACAGCGAAAATCAGATTTCCGCCAGTCCCGGTGGGCTTTTCAGCGAATTCGCTGCACTTCCGATCCCGGAAACCCTCACCTTAGGCCAATCTTCGAGCAAATGGCGCTCCTGAAAAACCTCACCTGTGAGGCGCCCGGCAGCCTGTGATCGATGCCCCGAAAAAGCTCACCTTATCGGGATCCGTGCAGGAAAACCCGGATTTTGCTCCCGAAAAGCCTCACCTTTCGGGCCTCACTGGCTTCACAGGCACTTTTGCTGTGCAAAATGACGGTCGTTTCCCGGAAATCCTCACAGCAAATCCCTGTGTAGTCCCGTGAAACCTCACCTTTCCCGAAAACTGCTCAAAAGATGGGCAGAATAGGGGCGCGAAGAAGGTCCCGCAAATTCTCACCTGTGTCTGCACAGGCAGAAAACTGTGCGCGTAGGCACCGCAAGGGGTCTGTGGCTGTGTGGCCCCGAAAAACCTCACCTTTGGGGAATCTCATGTTTCACTGTGATCCCGAATCCGCTCACGACCTTTCCTGCATCGGCTCACGCAGATCCCCGAACCCCATCACTTCAGCTCCCGCAGAAGATCACCTTGGTTCCCGTAAAACTTCACCTTGTCGGCCGGAAAGCCTTGCTACATAAGGCTGTGCCGTGGCGTTAACGTTTTTAACTAAGGGTTCAAGGGTGTTTACTTCTAATACTCTCAAGACATCGGTCGTCGAGTTTTCCACAGAGACCCAACGCCTGAACACCGACCGGCTGCGATGACGTCGGTCATGTGAAACAAATGCACTTTTTCGGGGCCTACTCAAAAATGCTTTCGGGACAAGGACTTGCCTTGTTTTCTTCGCTTTGTTTCACGGAATCGAAGAGCTGGTTCGTCCGGATTGGCCCACAGCGCTGGTTTCTCTGAACGGCGACGTAAATTCACGACACTCCGCGAAAACAAGTATCAAAAAATACGTATTTCGTTATGATCGCAACATATCAATGTCTGTGAGTTCTCCCATGACGCTGGATGAAATGCGTGAAGTCATCCGAGAAGAACTGGAATCGCTTCGCGCGAGCGGCGCGCGCCGCCAGGAGTTGTCCCTACATGCGTGCAAGCGGTTGTTCTTCGATCTCGGTATCCGACCGTCGGCCGCCAACGTTCGCGACCTGACCCAGACCGGCAGCGCCAGCGACATTCCAAAGGACATCGATCATTTCTGGGAACGAATCCGTTCTGCATCGAAAATCCGGCTCGACGGTGCGGCGATCCCGAAAGCGGTCGAAGAAAAGGCAGGCGCGTTGCTCGGCGCGCTATATGAAGAGGCCTTGAAAGCGGCCAGGGAAAGCCTCGATGTCGATCGCGAACAGGTTCGCGCCGGCCTGACCGATGCGGAACAACGGCTGCGCGATGCCACGGTTCGCCAGGAAACCCTCGAGGGTGCACTGACGCGCAGTGAAACCCGCAACGAGCAGCTGCAGGCGCGTGTGACCGAACTCGAGGTGCAGCTGGCTTCGCAGTCGACGCACGGTTCGGCAAACGAGGCGACACTGCTCACCACAGTCGCTCGACTTGAAAAGGAACTGGCCGTCATGGCCGGCCGCGTCGACACCGAGCAGACGCAGAATGCGACGCTGCGCGACCGCATCGACACGCTGCAAGCCGAATTGCAGCAGCGCACCGAACACTACGCGCAGCAGATCAAGGATGCGGTGGCCGAAGCCGAGCGCCGTGTCAAACCGATGCTGGTCGAGCTGGACTCGCTGCGCAGCATGGCGTCGACCTACCAGAGCGGTCTGCGCGACGTGCAGCGCAAGGAATTCGATTTTCTTCAGCAACTGAGTTCGGCCAAGGCCCGCGCAGACCGGCTCGAGGAACAGTTGCGCACCCAGAGCGACGAACTGGACCGCGCGACACGCGACGCGAATACGCTGCGCGCGAGCCGCGGGATGAATCCGGAGATTTCCGCACTGATTCGCCGCCTGGCCGACGCAGGTCAGCTCGATGCGGATGCGTTTTCCGCAATCGGGACGTCACTGGACCACGAAATTCCGGTGCCGAGCCAGTGCCCGCATTGCGACGGGGAACCGGAGTTGTCGCATGGCGATGACGGATTCGAAGTGTCGTGCCCCGAGTGCGAACATGCGTCGGGGCCCTGGCCTTCCCGATTCGAAGCGATCGCGCGCTTTGCGCGCGACTGACGTGTCGCCCCGGCACAGGGATCGCACAGGTGAGGCGATTCGGGACGCGTGAGGTGAGGTTTTCCGGGAGCTGTGAAACGGTGAGGCTACGCCGCACAAGGCTGCTCACGAGTCATGTCGCGTGAGCAGCCGGCTCGGCATCAGAGCGTTTCGTCTTGCTCGGACACGTCACCATTCGCGAGATCATCGCGCCAGTTTTTCCATGCGCGGTGCAGACGGTTCGACGAAATCGGCCGCATGAAGCCGAGCCATTTGCCGACCCGCTCGGGCGGCACGTCATGTTCGAACAGTTCCGCTGCGTAAGTGTTGCGCAGCGTTTGCGGGCTCGCGCGTGCGGTGCGTGACGACGTGAGCCCCGCAGATTCGACGATCGCATCGATCGCGCGCAGCATCGTCGCCTTGTGCATCGGCCGCCCGGCGTGCGATGCCGGAAACACGAGCTCCCCCGGAATCTCCTGGCGCTTGCGCTCCACGAGCCATGCTTCGAGCAACGCGATCGCGAACGAGGCCAGATGGGTTTCGCGCGCGAAATCGGGATGCGTCGACGGGATCTGCAGCGACGTTCCACCCGTATTGATGCAACTAATCGTGAGCACGCGTGCTTCGCCGGTTTTCACGCCGGCCCCGAGAAATGCGGCGACGAGTGCGCGGTCGCGCCGCTCCTTCCAGTATGCGGAGCCGGATACACCAATCGGCGAAAACAGGTAGGCCAGCAACTTCGCGCGTTCGGCCGGTGTCAGGAAACCGGTCGGCTCATTGTCGCGTGCCTGGCGCCAGTTCGCTTCGCCATCCTGAGCAATGAAGCGGGCCGGGTTGGTGGACGCGAGCTCGGTGCGCCGGATGTGGTCGAGCACGCGTTCGATCAGCCTCAAATAGCGCATTCGCTGAGTTTTCCGGATAGGAAGCTCGCTGACGAAATTCGCGATCGTTGCGGTATCGACCGTGGCCAGATTTTTTTGATGTGCACGTAGCCATGCGAGAAAAGCGCCCCATTGTGCGCGGTAGACGTCGGCCGACGAACGGCGGTAGTCCTGCATGGCAAGCCAGGCGTCGAACGCGGCTTCGGGCGAGACGATCCAGTCGGACGCACCGCGGTCGAACAGATCCTTTTCTTCCGGGCGTGCGGGGGTGTCGGAGGATGTGGGAAGGGACATGTCGTTTATTCCGTTAGTTGCGTATATGGTAGCCCTATCCGCAACGTCGCGGGCAGCAGGATGCGGGAGCCGGCCGCCGTGTCGAACGGCCGGGGCCGGGTATCAGTCGCCCCACGCCTTGGACGGGCGATGATTGCGCTCGCGGGGTGCTGCTTCCTGCGATCTGGCTGCGGCTTCATACGCGAGGACCGCGAACGAGAAGACAGCGGGTAGTGCATTCGATCGTCCGAAGTCGATCGGATCATCCGTTTCGGGAAAGGTCATGTCCGACGGCCGTTCGAACAACTGGCGCATGCCGGCTTCGTGCCGGCTGGCAAAGCCGAGATCGGCGAGCGCCTCGGCTTCGATGGCGTGCAGCAGACGCCACGACAGCGGGACGCGCTGATGGATGTAGCGCCCGGCTATATGACGCACAATCAACTCGAGGTCATGCGCGGCAGCCTTGAAGCTGAGCGCGGCCAAATCTTGTTCTTCTGTCATCGCAGGCTCCTGTCGACCGGAGCAGGCGCCTCGGTGCGCCGGCCCGGCCAATGCATGGCGGAATGTCCGTATACTGTACAAACATACAGTATTTTCCGCAACTGGCCTTTCGGCCAGCTATTCGCATCGTCAGCGATGAATCACGATCAGTAGTGCGCGCGCTTCGGCCTTGCCGGGGTTGCGGATGGCGTGAGGTGTGTCGGCTGGGTAGCGCGCGGTGTCGCCGGCCTTCAGGCGCCGGCTCGCCGCCGCGGCTTCGATTTCCATCGCGCCCTGCAGCACGGTGAGATGCTCGCGCGTGCCGGGTTCGTGCGCGTTCGACACGAGCGCGCCGCCGCCCGGCAGCGTCAGCTCGTACCACTCGAACTTGCCGGCCAGGTCGATGGGACCCCATACGCGCAATTGATAGCGGCCGTCGTGGCCGGCGAGCGTCGGGATGTCGTGCGGGCCGTCCACGCGGATCGTTTCCGGCGCTTTCGGCTGCGAGAACAGCTCGTCGAGCGTGATGCCGAGCGCATTCGTGAGCCGCCATGCGACCGCGATCGTCGGATTGGCTTTGTCACGCTCGATCTCGGAGAGCATCGACTTCGATACGCCGGCTGCGCGCGACAGGTCGTCGAGGGTCAGCTTGCGTTCGTTGCGCAGGCGCTGGATTTGCTCGCCGACGCGCGGCGGCGTCACGCCCGGCGGCTGCAGTGCGGCGCCGGCACGCGTGCGCCGCGACGCGGAGGAACTTGCCATTTGGTTTCCGTTCGCTTAGAGTTGTTCGGTATTTCGAATTCTAGTTCGGAATATCGGATAAATGCGGTCAACCGAACGACCGACTATAACAGTAGCAGGCCGTTGCGCTGCCGCCACGAGCGGCGCGCGGCGGATTGCGAACCCATGTCAGGAGCTTTGCGATGCGTGATGCCTTTCTCGCCCAGGTGCGCGGGACGCTCGACCAGATCCGCGCGGACGGTTTTTACAAGACCGAGCGCGAGATCGCGAGTCCCCAAGCGGCGGCCGTGCGGCTCGCCAGCGGTGCCGGCGTGCTGAATTTCTGCGCGAACAACTATCTCGGTCTGGCGAACGATCCGCGCCTGATCGCCGCGGCGCAGGCCGGTCTCGACCAGGATGGCTTCGGCATGGCGTCGGTGCGCTTCATCTGCGGCACGCAAACCGTGCACAAGCAGCTCGAAAGCGCGCTGGCGTCGTTTCTCGGCACGGAAGACAGCATCCTCTATTCGAGCTGTTTCGATGCGAACGGCGGCCTGTTCGAGACGCTGCTCGACGAGAACGACGCGGTGATCAGCGACGAGCTGAACCACGCGAGCATCATCGACGGCATCCGCCTCTGCAAGGCAAAGCGGTTCCGCTACAAGAACAACGACCTGTCCGATCTCGAGGCGAAGCTGAAGGAAGCCGACGCAGCGGGCGCGCGCCACAAGCTGATCGCGACCGACGGTGTGTTCTCGATGGACGGCATCATCGCCGATCTGAAAGGCATCTGTGACCTCGCCGATCGTTATGGCGCGCTCGTGATGGTCGACGATTCGCACGCGGTCGGCTTCATCGGCGCGCATGGCCGCGGCACGCCCGAGCACTGCGGCGTCGACGGTCGCGTCGACATCATCACCGGCACGCTCGGCAAGGCGCTGGGCGGTGCATCGGGCGGCTATATCGCGGCCCGCCGCGAGGTCGTCGAATTGCTGCGCCAGCGCTCGCGTCCGTATCTGTTCTCGAACACGCTGACGCCGAGCATTGCCGCGGCGTCGCTGAAGGTGCTGGAACTGCTCGGCAGCGACGAAGGGGCGAAGCTGCGCGCACGCGTGCGCGAGAATGGCGCGCGTTTCCGCGAACAGATGACCGCCGCGGGTTTCACGCTCGTGCCGGGTGCGCATCCGATCATCCCGGTGATGCTCGGCGACGCGCAGCTCGCGACCAACATGGCCGACAAGCTGCTCGAAGAAGGCGTCTACGTG
Source organism: Burkholderia sp. RF2-non_BP3 (assembly GCF_001522185.1). Lineage (NCBI taxonomy): Bacteria > Pseudomonadati > Pseudomonadota > Betaproteobacteria > Burkholderiales > Burkholderiaceae > Burkholderia > Burkholderia sp. RF2-non_BP3. The sequence continues at coordinate 315,774 of NZ_LOSU01000009.1, forward strand.
ATCGGCTTCTCGTTCCCGGTCGTGCCGCGCGGTCGCGCACGCATCCGCACGCAGATGAGCGCCGCGCATACGCCTGAACAGATCGATCAGACGGTCGCCGCGTTCGTGCGCGTCGGCAAGTCGCTCGGCATCGTCTGAAGGAGGCGCGACCATGAAAGCACTGGCAAAGCTCGAGCGCGGCCCGGGTCTCACGCTCACGCGCGTGAAGCGCCCCGAAGTCGGACACAACGACGTGCTGATCAAGATTCGCCGCACGGCGATCTGCGGCACCGACATCCATATCTGGAAGTGGGACGACTGGGCGCAGAAGACGATTCCCGTACCGATGCACGTCGGCCACGAATACGTCGGCGAGATCGTCGAGATGGGGCAGGAAGTGCGCGGCTTCGCGATCGGCGACCGCGTGTCCGGCGAAGGCCACATCACGTGCGGCTTCTGTCGCAACTGTCGTGCCGGCCGCCGGCATCTGTGCCGCAACACCGTCGGCGTCGGCGTGAATCGCGAGGGCGCGTTCGCCGAGTATCTGGCGATTCCCGCGTTCAACGCGTTCAAGATTCCGCCCGAGATTTCAGACGATCTCGCATCGATCTTCGATCCGTTCGGCAACGCGACGCACACGGCGCTGTCGTTCAATCTCGTCGGCGAGGACGTGCTGATCACGGGCGCGGGCCCGATCGGCATCATGGCCGTCGCGATCGCGAAGCACGTCGGCGCGCGCAACGTCGTGATCACCGACATCAACGACTACCGGCTCGAACTCGCGCGCAAGATGGGTGCGACGCGCGCGGTCAACGTCGCACGCGAGTCGCTGCGCGACGTGATGGCCGACCTGCACATGACGGAAGGCTTCGATGTCGGCCTCGAGATGTCGGGCGTGCCGAGCGCGTTCACCAGCATGCTCGAGGCGATGAATCACGGCGGCAAGGTCGCGCTGCTCGGCATTCCGCCCGCGCAGACGGCGATCGACTGGAACCAGGTGATCTTCAAGGGGCTCGAGATCAAGGGCATCTACGGGCGCGAGATGTTCGAGACCTGGTACAAGATGGTCGCGATGCTGCAAAGCGGCCTCGATCTCTCGCCGATCATCACGCATCGTTTTGCGGCCGACGATTACGAACAAGGCTTCGCCGCGATGCTGTCCGGTGAAAGCGGCAAGGTGATCCTCGACTGGACGGTCTGAGTGCCGGCGGGGCGGCTCGGCGAGTTTGCCGACTGCCCCGTTCGTGTCGGCATGAGCGTTTGTCGAGGCAGGGCGGCTTCGACGAACGCGTGAGGTGAGATTATTCGGGAGCTGTGTTTGCGTGCCGAATGACGGCTCGATCGTGCTTTCGAGAGGCGCGCAGGCAAGTAAGTCAATGGGCTGCACGTCGTTTCTCGTTGGCGATATGAGGGCGATCGCGCTTCGATTCCTCAGCAAGCCACGCATCGGTGACATGCAATCGCGCGTGCACCTCACCTGTCAGCGTCGCTCACCTGTCCACGTCATCGCGTCGTTCGGCGCATGTCTTTCTTCCTGCCCTTCCGTTTCGTTTGCCGCGCCTGGATAGCGAGGCTCTGTCGCATCGCCGCTTGCCGCGATGTGCTTCCACGCCAGCACGTCACCACGCAACGTCGTCACGGCACTGCCTCGATGCGTGAGCCGATCAACGACATGCGCACTCACCTGTCAGCATCCCCGGCCGCATCGATCGGTGCGCTGCCCGCTATTTGATCCGCTCACCGTTCAACCATCGCGGTTCGAGTTGCAGACTCAACACGACGAGCCAGCGTTTCGGGCATTGCGGTGCGATCTCGATCAGTTCGCCATGCGCACCGGACACCGTCACGAACCCGTACTGCGCCGCATGCCGATATGCGCGGGATGCGTCCGCCTGAAGCCAGAAGCTGACGAGCGCGCACGTGACGAAACGGAACAGCAGCAACGTCGCGGCTTCCGGCGCGTAGCCGACCGCGGCGAGCAGGGCGTCGAACACGAACGTCAGAACTTGCGTGACCGCGATCGTGATAACAGTCAGCTTCACCAGCCCGCGCATGCGCAGCGCTGCCCGCGTGCGGGCATGCGTCAGTGCGAGCCGCGCACGGTCGTCGTCGGCTTCGTGTTTCATGACGCCGCTCCGGCGCGCCGCGCGACGTGGATCGACGTCATGTCGGATGCAGGTATCCGCCCGTCGAACGAGCCAACGGCCTTGCACAGGATCGCGCTGTCGTAGCTGTGCCCTGCAAACCGCATCACGTCGATCAACTGAAATCCTTCGCGTCGATAGAAGTCGACGAGTCGGATAGCCGCATGCGGCGCATCGAGCGCGAGGTGCGTCGCGCCACGCGCAGCCGCTCGCCGTTGCGCGAACGCGAGCAGCGCACGGCCGATGCCGCGATCCTGCCAAACCGGATCGACGGCCAACTGGCCGAGCGTCGCGACGCGTCGGCTGCGGTACGGATCGCACCGCGAATCGGGATCGTGCGGCTGCATCGTGATCGTCGCGACCAGATGCGCGTTCCCGAGCGCGACGAAACACTCGCCGGTGAGCATGCGTTCGCGCGTCGCCGACGCCGGCTGGTCGACACCCGGACAGTTGAAGCCCGCGGCGCCGAGAGGCGCGTACGCGCGATGCAGCAACGCGGTCAAAGACTCGTACGAATCGCTGCGCGGATCGAAACGCCGTACGACGACACGGCCATCGAGCCGCTTCGCATAAGCCGCATAGGCACGCTCGGAGCGTGCGGATTCCGGTCGCTGCATGATGTCCTTTCGGCCAGACAGGTTGACCGAAGTGTAGTGAGCACCCTGCGTCAGCTTCAAGAAAAAATGTCGTAAACGCCGCCTGCAATGCGCTGCCCGTCATCGAAACCAGGCGGCGCTCGGCCCTTCCGACGACAGGGCCTTTTCACGTGGAAGTTGACGATGGAGAACGATCGTTCTACCGTAAACCCATGAACACACACGATGACTTCTCCGGCGAACCGGTCGTTCGCGACCGGCTGCTCGACGCGGCCGAAGCGCTGATCTACTCGGGCGGTATCCACGCCACGGGCGTCGATGCGATCGTGAAGCGATCCGGTGCCGCGCGAAAGAGCTTTTATTCGCATTTCGAATCGAAGGAGGCGCTGGTCGTCGCGGCGCTCGAGCGCCGCGACGAGCGCTGGATGCACTGGTTCGTCGACGCCACGCTGGCGCGCGGCAAGTCGCCGCGTGCGCACTTGCTCGGCATGTTCGACGTGCTGCGCGACTGGTTCTCGCAACCCGATTTTCACGGCTGCGCGTTCCTGAACGCGTCCGGCGAGATTGCCGACACCGACGATCCGGTACGCGTCGTCGCGCGTATGCACAAGGCGCGCTTGCTTGCGTTCGTGCGCGAGCGGCTCGACGCGTATGCCGACGACGCCGGCATCGAGCGCCGCGGCCTGGCCCGCCTCGCGCGCCAGTGGCTGGTGTTGATCGACGGCGCGATCGGCGTCGCGCTCGTCAGCGGCGATGCGACCGCGGCGCGCGATGCGCGCGCAACCGCCGAACTCTTGCTCGATACGGTGTCTCGAGCGTCGAAGTAACGCGTCCCAACCGGCTGCGTTCGTGCGCGGCCCCAACCTTGAACAGGAGCATCCCATGTCCGCTTCCCCGGAAGTTCGTCCGCCCGTTCCGCCCTTCACGCTCGATACGGCGCGCCAGAAAGTGCGTGCCGCGGAGGATGCGTGGAACACGCGCGACCCGCAGCGCGTGTCGCTTGCCTATACGCCGCAGAGCCGGTGGCGCAATCGCGCGGAGTTCGTGACGGGCCGCGACGAGATCGTTGGACTGCTGCAGCGGAAATGGACGCGCGAGCTCGACTACCGGCTGATCAAGGAGCTGTGGGCGTTCGGCGGCAATCGCATCGCGGTGCGATTCGCGTACGAATGGCATGACGACGCCGGCAACTGGTTCCGTTCATACGGAAACGAAAACTGGGAATTCGACGAAAACGGCTTGATGGCGCATCGCCACGCGAGCATCAACGACCTGCCGATTCGCGAAGCGGATCGCCTGTACCACTGGCCGCTCGGTCGCCGTCCGGACGATCATCCCGGCCTGTCCGATCTCGGGCTGTGACGCATCACGATGGCGTCGCGTGAACGCGCTCGATCGTGCATCGAGCGCGACGCCTGTGCTGAACGGTGAGGGAATACGGGAGCCGCAGGTTGAGGTGAGCGTTTTCGGGAGAGGAGGCATTCCGTGCGGGACGGTGTGATTCTTCACGCCCTGCATCTCACCGATCGATCTTCGCAGGAAACGGTGCGGTTGCACTGATCGAAGCGCGGCACGCGACATCGTCGGCGCACTTGTTGCGTACATGCATGGCGGTGAGGTTCAAGTTTCAATCGGTGTATATCGATGCGCGATGCAACTCACCGTTCGACATCGACACGCACGCCTCCAGGCGCGCGCGTCGGAATCGACGAAGGTGCGCGGCAGTCAGTCGTGCTGCTCACCATTGAGCACGACATCGATCGAACCCTTCCGAGCCGCGCGCCTTCGGATCGTTCCGTCAACCGGCGATCCGCACCGCGATTGCCTCTCCCACTTCCTGCGTCCCCGCCTGGCCGCCGAGATCGCGCGTGCACGGCCCGGTGCGCAGCACGTCCTCGATCGCCGCGACGATCGCATCGTGCGCCTCGCGTTCGCGGCCCGCGCCGTTGCCGAGGAAGTCGAGCATCATCGCCGCCGACCAGATCATCGCGATCGGATTCGCGATGTACTGGCCCGCGATGTCCGGTGCGGAGCCGTGCACCGGTTCGAACAGCGATGGAAACGTGCGGTCCGGGTTCAGGTTCGCCGACGGCGCGATGCCGATCGTGCCCGTGCAGGCCGGCCCGAGGTCGGACAGGATGTCGCCGAACAGGTTCGACGCGACGACGACGTCGAAGCGGTCGGGCTGCAGCACGAAGCGCGCGCACAGGATGTCGATGTGCTGCTTGTCGACGGCGATCTCGGGATAGCGTTCGCCCATCTCGGCCGCGCGCGCGTCCCACCACGGCATGCTGATCGCGATGCCGTTGCTCTTCGTCGCGACGGTCAGGCGCTTCGCGCGGCGCTGCGCGAGCTCGAATGCGAACTTCAGCACGCGCTCCGTGCCGTGACGCGTGAAGATCGACTGCTGCATCACCACTTCGCGGTCGGTGCCCTCGAACATCGTGCCGCCAACCGACGAATATTCGCCTTCGGTGTTCTCGCGCACGATCATGAAGTCGATGTCGCCCGCTTTGCGGCCGGCGAGCGGCGACGGCACGCCGTCGAACAGGCGCGCGGGCCGCAGGTTGATGTACTGGTCGAATTCGCGGCGGAATTTCAGCAGCGAACCCCACAGCGAAATGTGATCGGGCACCGTCGCGGGCCAGCCGACCGCGCCGAACAGGATCGCGTCCATGCCCGACAGCCGGGCCTTCCAGTCGTCCGGCATCATCTTGCCGTGCTGCGCGTAGTAGTCGCAGCTCGCCCAGTCGATCTGCTCGAACTGGAAACGGATGCCGAAGCGCGCCGTCACGGCGTCGAGCGCGCGCAGGCCTTCGGGCATCACTTCACGGCCGATGCCGTCACCGGGGATGACGGCAATCTTGTACGTCTTGTCGCTCATGCAAGCCTCCTTGGCTGGTCGGGCCGCCGGCAGCATGCGCAGCGGAACACGACGCCATTTTATTTATTTCCATTCAGATTAAAATCATGCGAAAGGTTAATCGACTTTCCACGAATCGTGAATAAATCGCCGAATCTCGACGACCTGCGCGTCTTCAGCCTGGTCGTCCGCCTGACGAGCTTTAGCGCGGCGGCCGAGCAGCTCGCGGTCTCGCCCGCCTATGTGAGCAAGCGCATCGCGCTGCTCGAGGCGCAACTCGGCACGCGACTGCTGCATCGCTCGACGCGCCGCGTGACGGTCACGGAGGCCGGCGAACGCGTGTTCGCGCGTGCCGAGAAGATTCTCGACGACGTCGATCATCTCGTCGAGGACGTGTCGACCACGCGCACGGTGCCGCGCGGCACGCTGCGCATCTCGAGCAGCTTCGGTTTCGGCCGTCATGTCGTCGCGCCGGCGTTGCTCGACTTCTCCGCGCGCTATCCGCAGCTGAACGTGCGGCTCGATCTGTTCGACCGGCTCGTCGACGTCGCGGGCGAAGGCTACGACCTCGACGTGCGCATCGGCGACGAGATCGCCGATCACCTGATCGCGCGCCGCCTTGCCGCGAACTATCGCGTGCTGTGCGCGTCGCCCGACTATCTCGCACGGCGCGGCACGCCGCGCACGCTCGCGGATCTCGCATCGCACGACTGCCTCGCGATCAAGGAGCGCGACCATCCGTTCGGCGTCTGGCGGCTGAACCTGCGCGGCGAAACGGCAACGGTGAAGGTCGGCGGCGCGCTGTCGACGAACCACGGCGAGGTGGCCGTGCAATGGGCGCTGGCCGGGCGCGGGATCGTGCTGCGCTCGATCTGGGAAGCGGGGCCGCTGATCGAACGCGGCGCGCTTCGTCGCGTGCTGCCGGACGTAATCCAGCCGGCGAACATCTGGGCGGTGTATCCGGAACGCGTCGCGGCTTCGGCGAAAGTGCGCGTATGCGTCGATTTTCTCGCGGAGGCGCTTGCCGGGTTGAACGCCGCAGCGGGGGACGACGCGGCCTGAAATCGGACAAAGGTGAGCTTTTACGGGAGCATGTGAAAGTGTTGGCGGACGCCCGTCGTTGGCTCGCAACCGCGTCGCGATCCGGTAGCGTGCCGCGCACACCGGCGGCCGCGATGCGCCGGACCTGCCAATGATGACGCCCGCCCGCAGCTTACGCCGCCTTCGATGTGCTCGCCGCGTTCGCCGCACCGAGCATCAGGTCGAGATTCTGCACGGCCGCGCCGGATGCCCCTTTGCCGAGATTGTCGAACACGGCCGACAGCAGCACCTGACCGTGCTCGGCATTCACGAACACGCCGAGCCGCAGGTCGTTCGTACCGTTCAACGCTTGCGGATCGAGATGCGTGATCGTGCGCGTATCCGCGAGCGGAGTGACCTCGACGTGGCGCGCGCCGGCGTAATGGTGCGCGAGACACGCATGCAGCGACTCACCGGTCACGCCTGCCGGGAGCAGGCGCAACTCGATCGGCACGGTCAGCACGATGCCTTGCCGATAGGCGCCATAGGCCGGCACGAACAGCGGACGATGCGCGAGCCCGGCGTGCAGCTGGATTTCGGGCACGTGCTTGTGCGCGAGCGCGAGGCCGTAGACCTGCAGCGGTTTCGTGCGTGCGGCTCCGTTCGATTCGAATTCGTCGACGGCGGCCCGGCCGCCGCCCGAGTAACCGGACACGGCATGGATGCTCACCGGATAGTCGCGCGGAAGCAGGCCGGCTCGTTGCAGCGGCCCGAGCAGGCCGATCGCGCCCGTCGGATAGCAGCCCGGATTGGTGACGCGCCGCGCGTGCGCGATCGTCTGCGCATGTCCGTCGATCATCTCGGGAAAGCCGTAGACCCATTCCGGATCGGTGCGATGGGCCGAGCTCGCGTCGATCACGCGTACCGCCGGATTCCGGATGAAGCCGACCGCTTCGCGCGCAGCGGCGTCCGGCAGGCACAGAATCGCGATGTCGGATGCATTGATCGCTTCGGCGCGCCGCGCGGGGTCCTTGCGCTCGGCATCCGGCAGCGTGACGAGCCGCAGGTCGGTGCGATTCCGCAGGCGCTCGTGGATCTGCAGTCCGGTCGTACCTTGGTCGCCGTCGATGTAGACAGTGGAGAGGCTCATGATGGTCGCGTTCCTCGCTTCGGACGTCGGGAAAGCCATATCGTCCATCGAACGCCTAGAATAGGAAAAGTTGAATTTCCTGATTGCGAGATTCAGATTTCCTGAACGAGAGGTGGAAATGCGCGAGATCAGTCTGGATCGACTGCGTACGCTGGTCGCGATCGCCGACCAGGGATCCTTCGTGGCCGCCGCGCAACTGCTTCATCTCGCGCCGCCGACGGTCAGCCTTCATGTTGCCGAACTCGAAAGCCGCATCGGTGCGCCGTTGCTGTCGCGCACGCGCGGCAACGTGCAGCCGTCGACCATCGGTGCCGTGCTGGTGGAGCGGGCGCGCCGTCTGCTGGCCGAGGTCGAGTCGACCCTCGACGACGTGGAGCGACAAGTGCAGGGGCTGACCGGGCGGGTGCGTCTCGGCGCCTCGACCGGCGCGATCGCCCATCTGTTGCCGCAGGCGGTGGCCCGGCTGCGCGAGCGGCATCCGGACATCGATGTCCAGATCGCGGTGCTCACGTCGCACGACACACTGGCGCGCATCGCGCAGGGCACGCTCGACGTCGGCCTGGTGGCGCTGCCGCAGCCGGCGGTCGCGGGGCTGTCGATCCGCGCGTGGCGGCGCGATCCGGTGCTCGCCTTTTTGCCCGCGGACTGGCGGCTGCCGGCGCGTGTGACGCCGGCCTATTTGGCCGCGCGCCCGCTGATTCTCAACGATGCGACCACCCGCCTGTCGCGGCTCACGACGGAATGGTTCGCGCTCGGTGGCCACCGCCCCGAGCCGCGCATCGAACTCAACTACAACGATGCGATCAAGAGTCTGGTCGCCGCGGGCTACGGCGCGACGCTGCTGCCGCACGAGGCGGGCGCCCCGTTGCCGGACGCACGCATCGTCATGCGGCCGCTGCGTCCGGCGTTGTGGCGCGAACTGGGCATCGCCCATCGTGCCGGCCCGATCGAGCGTTCGACCCAGCACGTGCTCGACGCGCTATGGGCGCTCGGCGCACGCTAGAAAGCGGCCAGCGGCATTCCGGTTCGTCGGGCGTCAGGCGTCGGCACGTGGCCGTGACACGTCACAGCCGGTTGTCCCGCGCGAGCATCAGCACGCGCGCCCAGCGCTGCGCATCGCGCTTGTCCATCATCGGCAGCTTCCATTCGCCGCGTACGGCGTCGCGCACGCGCACGACCAGATGCCAGCGGCCGTCGATCGGCGCGGCTTCGCAGCCGTCGAGCTGCGACAACGTATAGCGGCCGTCCGCGCCGTCATGCGACAGCCACAGCAGCCCCTGCGTCGCGGACACGCGCACCTCGCCCCACGCGCGATGCACGATGTGGGTCCAGCCTTGTTCCTTCGTGTTCGGTGCGATGTCACGGCGGCGCTTGATCCACCACGCGATCAGCGCGATCAGGATCGCGGCGGCGAGCACGGCGGCCGCGATCGCGACCGGCTGGCCGAACTGCGCGGCGATGACGTGAAACAGGTGAACCGCGCCCCATCCCAGGGCGATGAGCGCGAACAGCGCAATGAAAATCGGCATGTCGAATCGGAAAGGAGGACGGGCCGGCGCAGGCAGCGCGCCGGTCCGTCGCACGCGGCATTACCGGCGGCGGTGAATGTCGTGCGTGACGAAGCCCGCGTCGTTGGTGGGCAGCGCGAGGCCGTCCTTGACCGCGAGCGTCTTGCGGATGTCGTCGAGCCCCGCGTTCCAGTGGTCGCGCATCGTCGACAGACCGAACTGATAGTCCTTGTAGTGGTGCTCGTACGCCTTCTGCTGATAGATCAGGTGCTGGATGTTGTACTTCTTCCCGCTCGACATCGCTTCGGCCTCGACGCACCACGGGTCGTTCTTGCGCTGCTCTTCCGGCACCTGCTCGAGCACGTGGCGCAGCACGTTGCGGTAGCGCTGTTCGCGCTGCAGCGTGTCGGTGACGAAGCGCGTGCGGCTCGAATACTGCACGTCCTTCGTACGTTCCGCGACGTCGGCCATCGTGCGCGGCAGCGGCCCGCGTGCGCTCCACAGGTCGACCTGGAACGCGAGCGTGTCGCGCCGCGGACGCGCGCGCAGCACTTCCATCAGCGGCGTGTTCGACACGACGCCGCCGTCCCAGTAATACTCGCCGTCGATCTCGACGGGCGGGAACGCGGGCGGCAGCGCGCCGGACGCCATGAAGTGCTCGGGCTCGAGGCGGATGCGCGAGTTGTCGAAGTACACGAAGTTGCCGGTGCCGACGTTGACCGCGCCGACCGACACGCGCGTCTCGCCCGAGTTGATCCGGTCGAAATCGCACAGCTTGAGCAGCGTCGCGCGCAGCTGCGACGTGTCGTACCAGCTGATCTTTTCCGGATGATCGGACACGCCCGGCAGCGGCGGCGGGAAGCGCGGCACGAAGAAGCCCTGCTGGCCCTGCATCATCGCGCTCGCGGCCTGCGACGCGGTGAAGAACGTGCGGATCTGATCGATGCTGTTGAACAGCGCGAACTCGAACGCGGCCGGAATCGCGGGAAAGAACGCCGGCTGGCAGATCGTTTCCCAGAATTCGCGCAGCCGTTCGACGCGATGTTCGGGCGCATTGCCGGCGATCAGCGCGGTGTTGAGCGCGCCGATCGAGATGCCGGCGATCCAGTCGAGCGGAATGCCCGCTTCGTGCAGGCCCTCGAACACGCCGGCCTGATACGCGCCGAGCGCGCCGCCGCCCTGCAGGACGAGCGCGATCGTTTCGTAAGGCAGCGACCGCGCAGCGGCCGGCGCGCCGGCTTCGTGATGCAGGTCCGCCGCATCGACGGCCTGCTTTTCTGTACGCGCGTGCGGTTTCATCAGTTGCTCCGAGAAATCCCGCCGTGGACGGCGGAGACGGATGGCGTGCCGTCGCTCGACGGTACGCCATCGTGAGTCGTGAGAATGGACGTGATGCGGGAATCGCCTCCCGTCAGGGAGGCGAGGACGTTACTGCATGAACCAGCCGTGGCTGACGATGAACGACTGGCCCGTGAGCGCGGCGCTCGGGAACGCCGACAGGAACAGCACCGTCTGCGCGACGTCCTGCACCGTCGTGAACACGCCGTCGACCGTGTTGCCGAG